>DATDPT010000199.1:0-22388 GCA_035292605.1 Acidimicrobiia bacterium | reverse complement strand
GACAGCGCAGACCCGCCTTCGACAGGTAGGCCGCCGCCACCAGGCTGTTGTGGCCGGCCCCAGCCACTACTACGTCGAACTGCTCTCCGCCCGTCATGCCTCAACCACTCCTTGGCGACTCCGTCACACTATGCAAACGATTGTCGGCAGACTATCCATTACGCTCTGACTCCCGTCATGACGACCGAGATGCATATCGAATGGGACGTCCCGATCGAGATGGACGATGGTCTGGTGCTCCGGACCGATGGATGCCTTCCATCGGGATCGGTCCCCGGGCTGGGCCAAGATCGATGTCCCCCTGCTCTCTGCCGGCAACTGGGGTGGGCAGGGGCTCCACCTCCGAGGCAACGTCGAGGGGTTCGTGCGCTCGGCCTTAGCCCTGAAGCTGTTCGTGGCGTCGGCGACGAAGGATGCCGACATCTTCGCCGTGGTGCGCGTCTTCGACCCCGAAGGCGTGGAGGTCACATTTCAGGGCGCCATCGACCCGCATAACCCCATCGCCCAGCGTTGGCTGCGCGCCTCGCTGCGCAGTCTCGACCTCGATGTGAGCCTCCCCTACCGGCCGTACCACACCCACGACCGGGGCGAGCCTTTGACCCCCAGTGAGGTCTATGAGCTGGACGTCGAGATCTGGCCGACCTCGATCGTCGTGCCGGCGGGGTATCGGCTGGGTCTGACCGTCCGGGGCAACGACTACGAGTATGAAGGGGATCTCGGGGATGCCTCGCTCACCACCTTCAAGAACCGGTTGACCGGATGCGGACCGTTCCTTCACGACGACCCGCAAGACAGACCAGAGGAGATATTCGGCAGCCGGGTGAGCATCCACACCGGACCGGGGGCACTTTCACGGCTCCTGGTGCCAGTGATCCCCGGTAGCTAATCCCAATCCAAGAACGCCGGGAGCCGACCTGCTTTGCGCAGGCTGCCGACTATGCCCTGCGGGAAGAAGAGGAGGGCGGTCACCAGGATCGCCCCGGTGAAGACGATATTGAGCTCGGTCTGACCGAACTGGCGCACCGCAAACTCGTTGATCCCGATGATGAGGACGGCGCCGACGACAGGGCCCGCCACCGTGCCCCTCCCGCCGATGATCGACATGAGGACCATGCGGGCAGCGACGGCTATTCCGAAGAACGTCAGAGGCCGGAGATGAGTCAGCGAGTAGCCATAAATCGCCCCAGAAGTCCCGATGAAGAAGGCGCTCAGTGCGAAGGCCCAAACCTTGTACCACCTGGTGTTGATCCCGGCCACTTCTGCCTTGGTCTCGTCCTGGCTGATGGCGCGTAGACCGAGCCCGAACTTGGAGTGGGCAACCCGATAGGAGAGATATACGGCGCCGGCGGCCGAGATCGCCATCGCGTAATAGAAGGGCACCTTCAACCACCGGACCGGGATATCGACCAGGGGCAGGTCGAGACCGTTCGACCCACCGATGAACTCCCAATTGTCGAACCAGAGCAGGAAGAGGAAGAGCATGGCGATCGTCGCCACGATAAAGGCGGGCCCCCTGGTCCTCAACGTGATGAGACCGGCGAGGAAACCCACGGCCACCGCGGCGAGACCAGCGAACGGGAGGAAGAGGAAAGGCGAGATGTCCCAGTGGGCGAGGGCGAGCCCGGCGGAGTATCCACCAATCGCAAAGAAGACACCGTGCCCCAAGGAGATGTACCCGGCGAACCCGCCGATGATGTTCCAACTCGACGACATCGCGATCCACATCAGCATCAACATCCCGACCTGCATGAAGTAGGCATATGAGTCGAAGATGGGCACCGCGACCGCGGGAAACAAGAGGACCACCCCGAGGGCGATGATCAGCGTCACCCGACGCGACCTCGTTCCAGGCTTGCGGCCGGGCGGCCCTTCGACGAGCTCCTCGCGCTGTTCGACGACTGCCATCGCTACAACCTCAGCTTTGCGCCGAAGAGGCCCTGGGGCCTGACCATCAGGATGAGGAAGAGCGTCAGATAGAACGTGATCGGCGACCACGTGGGGCCAAAGGTGTCGGTCACGAACGCGCTGGCGACCGCGAGGAGCAGGGCGCCGACGATCGCCCCCTTGATGCTCCCCATGCCCCCGAGAACTATGAGGGCCAGCAGCAGGGCGATCCATTGCCAATGTTTGGCCGGGAAGAAGGGAAACATGAAGCTCAGCAGCGAGCCGGCAGCGCCGGCGAGGGCCATGCCGAACCCGAACGCGAGAGCGGACACCCGGCGTACATTGACACCGACGATCTGGGCTGCGGCCCGGTTCTGCATCGTCGCCCGGATCGCCGTCCCCGTCTTGGTGAAGCGGAGAATCAGCCAAAGGCCGATCAGCAAGGCGAAGCTGATCACCGAGGCGTAGAGCTGGCTGGTGGGTATGAAAATCTCACCGACCGTGATCGCCGTCGAGGCGTATTCCGGCCTGACGGTGCGAAAGGTGCCGGTGAATATGAACGTGAGCAGCCCCTCCACGATCAGGGCGAGACCGAAGGTGAGCAGGACCGTCATCTCGACGTAACGCGGACTGTTCTCGAGCCGGGGGAACAACACCAGGTAGACCCCCACTCCGAGACCGAACATCAGAGGCATCGTGATGAATAGCGACAGCATCGGGTCCAGGGTCAGGCTCTCGTAGAGCATGTAGGTGAGATAGGAGGCGATGAGGATGAAGGCGGCGTGAGCGAGGTTGACCACCCGCATCACCCCGAAGAGGAGGGTGAGACCCGAGGCCATCATGGCGTAGATGCTGCCCAGTAACAGCCCCAGCACCAGTATCTGCACATACTGCATCAGATCACTGCTCCCGCGGCGCCAGTTGCTTGCCCAGATAGAGCTCTCGGATCCTCGGGTCGGCGAGGATGCCGTCGGCGGGGCCTTCGAACTCCAACGATCCGAGGTCGAGGACGAAACCCCAATCGACAGTCTCCAAGCCCTTGACCGCATTCTGTTCGACGAGCACGACCGTGATCCCGAGGTCGCCAAATCCGCGGATCTTCTCGAATATCTGATCGGCGATCATCGGCGCCAGGCCGAGACTGGGTTCGTCGATCATGACCACCTTGGGCTCGATCATCAGCGCTCGTCCCAAGGTGACCATCTGTTGCTCACCACCGGACAGGGTCCCCGCGCTCTGGCTCTTGCGCTCGGCCAACGCGGGGAACGTCTCATAGACCATGTCCATCCGCTCGCGCAGCAGTGAGCGATCGGTGATGAGGTAGCCACCCATCGCCAGGTTCTCCTTGACCGTCATCATGGGGAAGAGAGTGGCGTCTTGGGGGACGAAGCAGACGCCGGCGGCCAGCATCTGATCCGGACGTGATCCGTTCATCGCTGTCCCGTCGAATCGGACCTCTCCAGCCCTTGGCTTGAGGAAGCCGGCGATGGCCTTGAGGAGCGTCGACTTCCCCGCCCCGTTCGGACCGACGATGCAATACGAGGTCCCGGCGTCGATATTGAGGGTGATCCCGTTGAGGATGTCAGGGCCGGCTCCGTAACCGGCGACGACGTTTTCGATTTCGAGGAGGGCCATCGGCTAGACCCTGCCCAGATACGCATCGAGGACAATGTCGTCGGCGCGGATCGCATCGGGAGTGCCTTTGGTGAGAACCTCACCATGGGCCATGACCACGATCGTGCTGCACAGTGACATCACCACGTCCATGTTGTGCTCCACTATCAAGAAGGACATCCCGGCGGCGTTCAACTCACGGATGTGATCCATGATCCTCCCCATGAGTGTTGGATTCACACCGCCTGCCGGTTCGTCGAGCATGACAAGCTTGGGCTCCGGCATGAGCACGGAGGCGAACTCGAGCAGTTTCTTCTGCCCGTAGGAAAGAGAGTCAGCCGGCGCCAAGGCGAGCTTGTCGATCCCAACGAAACGAAGTAGGTCCATGGCCCGGTCCTCCTCGCGCTTCAGAATGCGAGATCCGAGAAGGCTGCGCCAGCCACCGGTCGGTGAGCCGACCACCATGTTTTCCAGCACCGTGAGATCGCCCAATGTCCGGGTGATCTGGAAGGTCCTGCTGATCCCGCTTCGGGTGATCTTGTGTGGCAGCCAGGCGGTCACGTCTTTGCCGTCGAACTCCACACTGCCCTCGTCAGGCGTGACGATGCCGCTGATGATGTCGAAAGCGGTGGTCTTTCCGGCGCCGTTGGGGCCGATAAGACCGGTGATCGATCCTGCGGACACGGAGAACGAGCACGCCTTTACGGCCTGGACCCCGCCATATGCCTTGCTGATCTCGCGGGCTTCTAACAGGTCAGCTACGAGGTGCTCCTAACTTGCGGGCTAGAGGGGCCGGCGAAACTAGCCGGCCCCTCTGGCCCCTTTCTCTTGGTTACCACTCAGACTTGGGGAAGACCATATCCACCGTGTCGAGACCCTCCCCGACCGGGTAGACGAACTCGAGGGTGCCGTCCTGCCACTGGTTCAGGAGGTAGTCACGGCCGATGGGGAGACCGCGCTCGTCCCAATGGAAATCACCGAGCACGGTTCGCACCGGGTCGTCGGCCGTCCGATCACGTAGCCATTGAGCGATGGCGGCGTTGTCCGTGGACCCTGCGCCGATCATTGCTTGCTCCATCCCCTGACAGACGGCAAATGGGATCGCCTCGTCCTCGTCGGGCGCCCTGTCGAAGGCGGCCTCGAAGTCGGCTTGGAAGTCCTGGTTGGTGTACTCCTCACCGGCCAGCAACCCGACATACTCGGCAGACGAATGCCAAACCGTGTGCATCGTGATGCCGTTGGCCGCGTCTCCGAGCTCGTCGAGGAATTCGACCTGTGCGCCCTGGGACGTCCACACGAACGAGGGTTGGTGACCCACCTGTTGGAGGCCCTGAATCAATGCGATCGTCTCGTCCACGGAGGCCGTGGCCGCCCAGACCGACTCCGCACCGCTGGATGCGATCGAGTTGGCGAAAGTGGTCCAGTCGGTGAAGCCAACCGGCCACTGCTCGTCGAACACGATCTCGATGCCCGCGTCGGCGAGGAAGCCGGGGGCCAGGTCGGCTAGGACATCGCCCGTTGCCGGGTCGTTGACCGTCCCGCCGGCCAGACCGTTGCGGCCCGCAGCCGCGAACGGGTCATCGGCGTAGACCACCGCGGCGGTCTCGGGGAAATCCTCTTCGGAGATGAGGCCTTGGTCGCGGTAGTAGAGCAGGGAATTCACCGGAGCCGAGCCGACGCCTTCAGCCGGCCGAGCCTGGAAGTAGAAGATGTTCTCGAAGCCGCGCTCCCAAATTCGTTGGGCGCCACCCGAGGGAACCGGGTAGACCATGCCGTTCTGCTCGGCGATCGCCGACGTCGGGCCGGTGAGGAGGCTGGAGAAGGTCCCGAACAGGATGTCGGCCTCGGCCACCATGCGCTCGTACTGGGTGACGGCGATCTCCTGATCGGACTGGTTGTCTTCGAATTCCAGCTCGAGGGGCCGTCCCAGCACCCCGCCGCGATCATTGATGAGATCGACGCACAGCTGGTAACCGTCGAGATGCTTCGATGCCGGGATTGAGAAGTCGCCGGTCAGTGGCAGGGAGGTCGCGGCGACAATGGGCTCGCCGCCTGCCGTCGTATCTGTGCCTTCCCCGTCGGTGGTGTCAGTTGCCGGCTCGGTGGTGCCACCTTCCCCGGCCGTGGTGGTGGTGTCTCCCGCCCCGTCTGAACACGCTGCGACTACCAGCGCCAAGACGGCGAGGATCGCCGCCAGTCTCTTCCACGATTTCATTCCTACTCCTCCTCATGTTGCAGGTCCCCGCAGCGTGCGGGAGCAAACGATTGTAGGTATTGGCTTTCTCCGACCGTCAGCCGATTCGTTGACGGTCTCCGGCAACCAACGTTATCTTCTTCGCCGATCGTTTGTAGCCCAGAACGGAGGAGTTCGCGTGCCGAATGTGAGCCGGTTTGGCGTGTTCCTTCCCTCGTTCATCTGGAGTGACGACGGTCCGGGCCGTGCCCGGGGGATCATAGATTTCGCCAAGGAATGTGAAGGTCTGGGCTTTGGCTCGATATTCATCACCGATCATCTCCTGACCGCCCGACGGCTCTACTCGGTGTCCTTTCTGGAGCCGCTCACAACCCTCTCCCTGGTCGCCGGTGTCACCGATCGCATCATGCTGGGGACGTCGGTGATGGTGCTCCCCATCCGCGAGCCGGTCTCGCTGGCAAAGCAAATCGCCACGCTCCACTTCCTTTCCGGGGGGCGTTTCATCCTGGGGGCAGGGATCGGGTGGTACCCGCCCGAATACGCGGCGACCGGGGTCTCCAAGTCCGAACGCGGCCCCCGCACCGACGAGATTCTCGACGTCATCGTTCCCCTCCTCGAGGGGCAACGGGTGTCATACGCGGGCCAGTATTACTCGATCGAGGATGTCGAAATCGAGCCGAGGACGACGGGTCGACCCGAAGTCTGGATCGGCGGTGGCTCCCAGCTCGCGGACCCGGCCTCGCCCGAGGCCCCCCGGTTCGCCGAGACCGTCAAACGTCGCATTCTCCGCTCGGAGGGCTGGATTCCCAGGCCCACTTGCCCGCCCGAGGACATTCGCCGCGACTGGGAGGAGCTGCAGGCCTTTATGACGGACAACGGCCGCGATCCAGGGACAGTCACGGTTGCCCACGAGAACTTCATGCACTTCGTCCCCACTCAGGACCCACAAGCGGCGCGTCGCGAGCAGCACGATGCGTTTCTCCGGGTCATGAGCACCGAACGGGGACCTGAATATCTGGAGCAGGTCTACCTCTTCGGGACACCCGAGGAGATAGTCGAATCCCTGCAGGCTCGCGCCGACGCCGGAGTCGAGCAGTTCATGCTCCACACTCTCACCCCGGATCCCGCCCAACTCGAGCAGTGGATCGAGCATGTGATCCCCCACGTCCGGTTCCCCAACGGGGATTGAGTGACCTTCCTCCACGGCCCATGCTGAGGCTCCCTACCGAGGACGGGGGTCAGATCGATTGGAGCCCGTCCAATCGGGCCCCAATCGAGCCGGGTCCGGGGGGTTTCGCCTCTCGCACCGCCTACGCCGCAGCCCATGTCGTCTCCGATCCGACGAAGGACCAGGCTCCCGGCGCCGGACCGCCGATCGATTGGGAAGCCACGCTCTCCTTCCGACGTCATCTGTGGAGCCTTGGATTCGGCGTGGCTGAAGCCATGGACACTGCACAAAGGGGCTCGGGAGTGGGCTGGGACACGGTCAAAGAGCTGGTCCGTCGTACCGCAACGGAGGCGGAGAGCCTTGGTGGCTCGGCGGTGTATGGAGCGATGACCGACCAACTCGAGCACGATCGGCGGCCAACGCTGACGGAAATCGCCCACGCCTATCGGGAGCAGGTTTCGTTCATCGAGGACCAGGGAGGAACCGCCATCCTCATGTGCTCGCGTCACCTTGCCGCCGTCGCCTCCACACCCGAGGATTTCACCACTGTCTACGACGAGGTCATCTCCGCCTCCTCGCGCCCGGTGATGATCCATTGGCTCGGCGAGGCATTCGACCCGGCCCTCGCCGGGTACTGGGGGTCACCCGATTCTCACCGGGCGGCGGACACGGTCCTCGGACTGCTCAGGGGTCATCCGGGCAAGGTGTCAGCTCTCAAGCTCTCCCTACTCGACGCCGAAATGGAAGTTGTTACGCGTCGCCGGATGCCGGACGGCACGATGATGCTCACCGGGGACGATCTGAACTTCGTGGATCTCGTACTGGGAGATGCTGAGGGGCACTCAGACGCGCTGCTCGGCGTCTTCGATCCCATCGCCCCGGTCGCCGCCGCCGCGTTCCAGGCTCTCGATCGCGGGGATGTCGCTGCCTACAAGTCTCTACTCGAGCCGACGATCCCGATGTCGCGACATCTGTTTTCGACACCGACCTTCCACTACAAGACGGGCGTCGTCTTCCTCGCCTACCTGAATGGCTTCCAAACACATTTTCGGATGGTGGCCGGCGCCGAGAGCGCCCGGTCACTACCTCACCTGGCCCGTCTCCTCGTCCTCGCCGACGAGGCAAGGCTCCTCTCCCGACCAGAGCTGGCCGAGCAGCGGATGGGGCTGATCCTCGAACCCGGCGGGGCCCCCGAGCCGTGAGTGTTGAATCGGGCAGCAATTTTCGAATAGTTCGGGCAGACGGAGACCGCTGGCTCCGGGTTGACTCACCGCATACCGACCGGTTGAATACAAACGATTGCAGAAGGCAGAAGGTCTAAGAGGATGACAAGCGGCGAACAGGTCGGCTGGATAGGGACGGGGAGAATGGGCTCGGCCCTGGTGAGACGTCTCCTCGACGCCGGCACCGAAGTGTGGGTCTTCAATAGGACCCGGGCCAAGGCAGAGGCGTTGGTCGAACACGGCGCCAAAGTCGTCGACCGCCCCGCCGATCTCGCCGACCTCGACGTGGTTTTCACGATGGTCGGGGGGCCCGAAGATGTCCTCGAGGTCACCATCGGCGACGAAGGAGTCCTCTCCCGTCCCGACGCCCGGCCTTCGGTCATCGTCGACTCGACCACCATCGACCCGGCGACTTCCAGGACGCTCCGTGTACGTGCAGCTGAGATCGGCACCGAAGTGCTCGCCGCGCCGGTCAGTGGCAACCCAAAGGTTGTGAAGGCCGGCAGGCTCACTGTGGTTGCCTCCGGTCCCGAGACAGCTTTCGCCAAAGCCGGGCCCTACCTCGCGGCATTCGGCCGCAAGGTGACCTATGTGGGAGGAGAGGACGAGGCGCGGCTGGTGAAGATCTGCCACAACCTGATGCTCGGCATCGTTGCCCAGTCGATGGCCGAGATCTCCGTGCTCGCCGAGGCCGCGGGGGTCTCACGAGCAGACCTTTTCGAGTTTCTCAACGACTCGGTCGTCGGCTCGACATTCACCAAGTACAAGACTCCGGCCTTCGTCAACCTCGACTACTCACCGACGTTCACCTGGCACCTGCTCCGCAAGGATTTCGAGTTGGGGCTCTCCACCGCCACCGCCCTCAATGTGCCGGTCCCCACGGCTGCGTTGGTCCACTCGATAATCGTCGAGGGAATCGGGCTCGGCTACGGCGACCAAGACTTCGCCGCGCTACTCACCAAGGAGGCCAGGGCCTCCGGACGTGAGATCGAGTCGGAGAACCGCGAAGTCTCGGACGGGCTTTCCTGAGTCGACACGCAGAGCGCTGACACGACTAATCGATGACCCTCGAGCACTCGCGTTCGTTCCGGTTCGGCATGGGCGCCGGGCTGTTCGTCATCACCTCGATCGCGTTCCTCAGAGCACCCCTGCTTCCTGACATCGGCCGGGACCTCGGCCTCTCCGCACTCGGGCTGGGTGGATTGGGATCGACCTTCGCTCTCGGTCGTCTCGCGGCGGACTTCCCCGCAGGCAACGTGACCGACCGCTCCCGGCCCGGCACCATGATGGCCACTGCCGCAGCGATCGTCTCGGTGGGAAGCCTTGCATTCGGCATCTCCCCAGTGGCAGTCGTTGCATTCGTGGCGGCATTCGCCTTGGGAATCGGCTCGACATGGACCCTCACCGGCTCGATGGCCTTCTTCGCAAGGGCCCCCCGGCTCACACGGGGAGCCTCCATGTCCTTCTTCGCTGCGGCACTCCTCGTCGGTCAGGCAGTGGGCCCGGCGATTGGGGGAATCCTCGGTTCGACCTGGGACTGGAGGGTCGCCATGATCATCGGTGCGGTTGTCGCCGCCATGGTGATCCCCGTCTTCCTGAGGCACCCGGGCGTTGCGCCCAACGCTAAAACCAGGCCGGTCGGCGAGGAGGACGCCCCACTTCCGGCGTCACGGATCCGAATCGTCCTCTATCTCCTTCCGGCGGTCCAATTCTCAATCGGGGCAGCCCTGATCCAGACGCTGGTCCCGATCGTGGGCAACGACGAGTTGAGTCTCGGCCCGGCAACGGTTGGTCTGGCATTGGGCCTGGGCGGCATGGCGCGTCTCGTGGGTGCGATCGTTTCCGGCCGCATCTCGGACACAGCCGGAAGGAGATGGGCGCTGATTCCAGGCCTGGCGCTGCAAACAGCAGGCCTGATTCTGTTCGCTCTCGTGGCAGGCCCGCTGATCTGGTGGGTGACCATAGTGATGCTCTCACTCGGGTCGGTAGGCGTCAACGTGGGCAGCACCATGCTGGCGGATTTGACGGAGCGTGGGGGCCTGGGGCGCCAACTCGGGACGTTCCGATTCGCCGGTGACCTCGCGTTCCTGGTGACACCGCTGCTAACGGGCGCCCTTTACGAATTGAGCGGGCGCGGTCTGAGCACTGTGCCGGTCCTGACCCTCACCGCGGCAACGACGATTGCAGCATTGGTGATCCTGCCCGAGACCCTGCATAGGTGAGCGTGCGCCTATCGGCGGGGTGGGGCCGTCGAGCTTCTAACTGAAAGCACCGGGGTGAGCCGTATCGAAATCGGCCGTTCCACGGGCGAACCGGAGGACATCATCGCCAGGAGCGTGTTCGCAGCCTCGACCCCCATCTGACGGTAGGGCACGCGCACCGATGTCATCGGCGGCTGCATCAGGTCGAGCAACGGGATGTCGTTGTACCCGGTTATGGAGACGTCGGCACCCACCTCCTGGCCCAACTCGCGAACCGCCTGGTAGCAGCCGAGGGCAATGAGGTCATTGGCCGCCACGATCGCGGTGAGGTCGGGGCGCCGCTCCAGCAGCCTCCCGGCCGCCTTGTACCCGGGATCGACCTGATACCAGGTCGACTCCTCGACCGCCGAAGAATCGACGTCGAGTTTCAGGGACTGCATTCGCGTGAGAAAGGCCTGATGTCGCGCCAGACCGGTCGAGAGGTGCTGCGGGCCGGCAACGTGGCCGATTCGACGATGCCCGAGCTGGGCGAGATGGTCCACCGCGAGACCGATCCCGGCGAAGTCGTCCCCGAGGATGGCGGGGACGGACATCCCCTCGGTGGAACGGTTGACCAGGACCATGTGGACACCACGATCGGCAAGGTCCCTGATCACGTCGTCGGAGCGTGACGCGGTCGCCAGGATGATCCCGTCGACGCGACGCTCGACCAATGCTTCGACCACTGCGCTGGTGTGGCCCTCGCCGATATCGGTATTGGTGATGAGGAGCGAATAGCCCTCGCTCCCGAGGACCTGCCCAACACCGGCGACTATCGGGCCGAAGAGAGGATTCTCGATGTCCGGGATGACCATCCCGACCGACATGGTCCGGTTGGTTCGCAAGCCCTGGGCTAATGGGTGCGGACGGTATCCGAGTCGGGCGGCGGTCTCTAGAACACGTTCCACGGTGCCCCGGTTGACGATCGATCGCGTCTCCGGGTTGAGGGCGCGCGACGCAGTGGAGATGTGAACGTCCGCCTCGTGGGCGACGTCTCGCAGTGTCACCCTTTTCGTCATGTCCGCCTTGGGTCTGGTCGCTCTCCTCAGCTTACCTGCCGAAGCTGCCGCCGCCCCAAGAGTCCGACTCACCGCGGCCCACCGCGGCCGGGATCTGCTACAAACGATTGCATGCGCGGCGGGGAGTCAGCGGGACTGCGCCTGATCGGGAGTTCCGATCTGGGTGGCCACGGTGACGGGATGCAGGTGATGCGGCACGGAGATGCCCTCTATGTCGGGCATTTCGGGCCCAGCGGCATGGGCACGAGCATCCTCGACCTCTCCGACCCGACCACACCTGCCTTGGTTCGTCAGATCGAGGCGCCCTCAGGCGCCCACAACCACAAGGTGCAGACAGCGGATGGGCTGCTGCTAGTCAATCACGAGGCCTTTCGGGGCGGGAGGCCCGTACGCGTCGGCATAGCGGTGCTCGATCTCACCGACCCTTTCGACCCGCGGGAGATCGGGTTCTGGGACTCCACCGGCCAGGGAGTCCATCGCATCGTCTGGGAGGGCGGCCGGTTCGCCTATGTCTCGGCGACCCCGCAGGGTTTCACCGAGCGGATCTGGGTCGTGGTGGACCTCGCCGACCCCGAGCACCCGACCGAACGCGCCCGATGGTGGTGGCCCGGCATGGGCAACGGCGAGGACCGAACCTGGCCGGGCACCGAGGAGAGGTCTGTGCATCACGCTCTCGTATCAGGAGACTTACGTCGGCTTTTGGGACTCGGGCATGGTCATCCTCGATATCTCCGACCTCAACCACTCGAGCTCGTCGCCCATCTCGATTGGGTGGTCGGCGGGCACACCCACACGTGTCTCCCCCTTGCCTCGCGTGGCCTGGTGGCAGTGACTGACGAGGCGATCTTCAACGACTGCCTGGGCCCGCCCCACATGGTCCGGATCGTCGACGCCACCGACGAGACCCAGCCGACGGTCAGATCAGTGTGCCCCACTCCCGGCGAGGAGTTCAGTCTCCGAGGCCTGCGCTACGGAGCCCATTGTCTGCACGAGAACCGGCCAGACAGCTATCGCAGCGACACGATGATCTTCGCTACCTACTTCAACTTGGGGCTGCCGGTCTACGACATCGCAGAACCCGACACGCCAAGGGAGGTTGCCCATTTCATCCGGGCCTGTCCCCCGGGGCAACAGGCGATCCAGATCAACGACGTCTTCGTCGACGAGAGCTGCATGGTCTTCATCACCGACCGGGTCAGCGGTGGCGTATACGTTCTCGAGCCCGAGCAGGGTTTGCGGGACGCGATGCAGCGGAGCAGGCTCGAAGCCGATCGAAAGGAGCACCAATGACAGACCTCGGGTTCGCCCCCTCCGAAGACCCATTCGTCGTCGAGCACGGTGGGTTCTACCGCCGCTGGCTGAGCATGATCGACGACCTCGACGAGCTTCGTGAGACAGTCGCCCGGCTCGAAGGCACCACGCAGGATGTCTGGGTCCCGGTTTGGCAGAGCGTCGGGGAGAAGCACGAGGAGGAAGGCGATCGCCTCGAGGCGGCGGGTGATCACGAGTCAGCCCGAGGAGCCTTCCTGCAGGCCAAGACGTATTACGCCATCGGCAGGTTTCCCGGTGAGATCACCGACGTCAAGGCTGCGATCAGCGAGGCGTGCGCCCGTGCCTACCGCAAGGCGTGCGCCCACCTCGACCCTCCCCTCGAGGTCGTACAAATCCCTCATCAGGGCCAGGAGGTCCGGGTGCACTTTCGCTCACCGAAGGAGGTCGACGGGCCGGTGCCCGCGGTGCTCATCATGTGTGGCGCCGATGTCTTCAAGGAGGACCGCGGCTGGGCGGCCGAGCTTGCCCTCGAGAACGGTCTGGCCTCGGTGGTCATGGACGGTCCGGCGACCGGTGAGAACCCCTTCCCATGGTCGCCTGACTCGGTGTCCGCATGGGAGGCCGCGGTCGACTACCTGGCATCCCGGTCCGAGGTGGACGCCGCTCGTATTGGAGCCTTCGGAATAAGCCGCGGCGGGTACTCGGTCATGCAGCTGGCCGGGACCGTGCCCGACAAGGTCAGGGCCGTGGTCGCCAACGCCGGACACCCTTTCGGGTACCGGATGCGCGACGACGAGATGGAGGACTTCGTGGCGCACGCCAATCGCCGGGCGCAATGGCGATACGGGGAGCCCGACGGCCCGCCGTCGTTCAGCCCGACGACCCGGGAGGAGGAAGAGGAGCGATTCAAGACCTGGGCTCTGTCCGAGCTCGGTCTGGTCGACAGGATCACCCAGCCGGTCTTCATGATCAACGGGAAGCACGACCACCTCGCCCCCATCGGCAACATCTACTTCATGTTGGAGAGCGGACCTCCCACCAGGCGAACGGCACGGATCTACGAAGATGCCGGGCACTGTGCCTTCAAGTACCAGTCCGATTGGGCTCCAGCCAGTTTCCACTGGCTCGAGCAGAAGCTGACGGCAGACTCGAGACACGAGTGAGCACTTGATCGGGGTCGTACTTGGTCTGGCTACAGGAGCGCTGTTCGCAATCGGCTCGGTGCTCGCCCGCGTCGGCCAGCGGCACCGTCCCCAGGACGACGGGCTGCTGATGACGATCATGGTGAATGTCTTCGTGCTTGGACTGATCTCGCTGACGGTCATCGCTCCCCCGTGGAGCACGGCAGGCGTGATCGGGCTCGCCGTCGGCGGCGTCCTGGGGTCACTTATGGGGCGTTCCGCCAACCTGCGGGCGGTGCGTCTGGTGGGGGCGACTCGCAGTAGCGCCTTCATGACGGGCAGCCCCCTCGTGGCCGCGGTCGCCGGATGGCTCATCCTTGGTGAGGGCGTCGAGGTGCTCGACGCCGTGGGTGGGCTCATCGTCATCGCCGGTCTCCTCGCTCTGGTCCGGGCACGAGCGGCACCAACGTCGGTCCTCGACGGGGTCGCCGCTCAAGCCGACCCGAGAACCCGACGCCTCGGTTTCATTTTCGCGGCCGCAGCACCCCTGTTCTTCGGCCTCGGGTTCGTGGTCAAGAAATGGGGGCTAATTCGCTTCGACGACGGCGTGGTCGGCGCCCTCATCGGATCAGTCACCGCGCTCACCGTCGTGGTCATACTCGACTCGCTCGCCGGCCGCATCAGGCGGCGAGCGAGGGAGAACTTTGGGCAAATCCCATGGTGGTTCGTGGCCGCCGGCATCGCGATGAGCGGTGCGCTCCTCACCCAGTTCGCCGCCTTCTCCTACCTCGACGCATGGCTGGTCGGAGTGCTCCAGGGGACACAGGGCATGTTCGCCCTCGCGCTGGGCTGGATCTTCATCCGAGAGGAGGAGCGCATCGACAGCTGGGTAGGGGCCAGTGTGATCCTCGTCGCCATCGGCGTGATCCTCATCGGGATACAGCGTTAGCCGACCTGGGCCACCACAGCGGCGGCGCCGGCTCCGTAATCGATTGCTGGGTGTGATCGGCCTACACTGCCTGGCTGATTTCGAAAGGATACCCACTGGTCGGCAAGCAGCGGATCAGCTACATACCACTCGAGGACATGACGCCGGAGATGCGCGCCGAGATGGAGCGCTGCGCCCGGGAGGGGACACCTCGCCCCGAAAGCTCGGCCATCCGCGCCCATGTCCCCAACGCCTTCTGGTTCTTCGCCAACAGCTGGAAGGACCTTTTCAGCGAGGGGGTCGTGGAACATGACATCAAAGAGCTGAGTAGGGTCTACGTGTCCCGATCGGTGAAATGCGAGTACTGCGGCAACCAGCGATCCGAGCAGGGCAGGAAGCTTGGACTCACCGAAGGCAAGTACGACGACTTGCTCAACTTCGAGTCCTCGGAGCAGTACGACGACAGGCAGAAGGCTGCCCTCGCCTACGCCGAGGCGATCACCTGGCACCTCGACACCGACGACGGGTTCTGGGACCGGATGTATGCCCATTTCAACGAGGCCGAGCTCGTCGAGCTGGGTTGCTTCATTGGCCTGACCATGGGTCAGCAAAGCTGGCTGCGTCTGCTCGACATCGACCATCACCAGGTGATGGCGGGCACCTCGGCCTCGATGGCCCCCGGGTTCGAGGACGCCGGGGCTCTCGCCGCCTCCAAGGCATCCGAGGACTACTGGGCCAACGTCTGACAGGAGCCGGCGGACCTGCTCGGCGGTCGGGGGAAGGCTTGTCCGATCCTACATTCTGCAGAATGCGTTGACAGAGTTCCTGGTCCACCTTTAAGTTAGGTTTACTACAAACGATTGCAATGACCTTCGATGTCCACGCACATTGCATCCCGCCTTCGTTCCGCGCCTGGCTGGAACGATCGGGGCCCGGTCACGGAGCGGAGTTGCTCGACACGGCCAGAGGCACATGTGTCCAGTTCAACGGGGGGTACACCACCGCCCAGCTACGGGACAGTCTCGGCGACCTGACCCAGCGGATCACCGACATGGACCGGATGGGAGTCGAGGCACAGCTGCTCGCCGGCTGGATCGACCTGACCGGCTACGAACTCACTGGGCGGGAAGGACTCTCCTACTCCCGGGCGCAGAACGACTGCCTGGCTGAAGAGGCCGCACAGGAGCCGTCCCGCCTACGAGCGGTGGCCACGATCCCCCTGCAGGACCCCACGGCTGCAGCCAAGGAGTTGGAGAGGGCGATGACCGAGCTAGGGATGGTCGGGGCGCAAATCGCCACCACGGTCGGGCCCGACTGGCTCGACCGGGTCGGTCTCGATGAGGTCTGGGAGGCCGCGGAGGACTTGGGCGCCTTCGTGATCCTCCACCCGATGGCGCCACTCACCGGTGTGGCCCTCGATCGCTACTTCATGGACAACTCGGTAGGTCGCCCGGCCGAGACCACCATCGCCCTCGCCGGGCTCATGTACTCCGGTGTCTTCGACCGCTTCCCCGGGCTCCGGATGTGCGCGGTGCACGGAGGCGGCTTCATCCCGTTCCAGATCGGGCGTCTCGACCGGGGCTATCAGGCAAAGCCGGAGCTGGCGGCCCGAAAGGCGGCGCGTCTGCCCAGCGAGTACCTCAGCATGCTGTACGTCGACACGGTGGTGCACCACCCGGGAGTGCTCCGGTTCCTCATCGACACCATGGGCGCCGACCACGTGCTGGTTGGAACCGACTACCCATTTGAGATGGGTGACGACGACCCGGTCGCTCTCGTCGACTCGGTGCCCGGGCTCGAGCCCTCGCAACGAGAGGCGATCCTCTCCGGCAACGCCCGCCGCCTCTTCGGATGATCGCACTCGGCGACTCGCCTCTCCGGCTCGAAGACCGGTCACTTGTCACCGGATCGGGGGCCTACGTCGCCGATCTGGTGGATGCCGACACGCTGCATTGTGCCTTCGTGAGGAGCCCGGTCGCTCACGGCAGCTTCGTTCCGCCCCCCGTCGACGAGGCGCTCGGCATGCCCGGAGTGGTCGCCGTATACCGGGCCGCAGACCTCGGGCTTCCCGACCTCCCATCGGCTCAGGGCCCGGGAGCCCCGGAAGGGCGGGGCATGGGCCAGCCACCCCTGGCATGGGATCGGGTGCGTCACGTCGGCGATCCGATCGTCGTCGTAGTGGCGGAGACAGCAGCACAGGCGGTTGACGCCGCAGGGCAGATCTGGGTCGACATCGACCCACTGCCCGCGGTGACCGACGTCATCTCGGCGCTCGCTGATGCAACCCTTCTTTTCCCCGAGGCAGGCACCAACCTCGTCCTCGACGAGACCGTTGGGAGCACCGGTCCGCGACCCGAAGTCGCCCGACAGACGTCTGTCGAGATCGAGATCCCCCGTCTCTCCCCGGTGACACTCGAACCCTTGGCGATTCTCGCCAAGCCGGTGGGCTCGGGCCTGGAGCTCTGGTGTGGCCATCAGGCTCCATGGAGACTCCCCCGGCTCCTCGGGCCTCTCCTCGGGATGGCACCCGGGAGCGTCAGGGCACGTGTCCCCGATGTCGGCGGAGCCTTCGGCACCAAGGGGCCGTTCTATCCCGAGTACGCGGTGGTCGCGGCCGTGGCACGTGACCTGCTCCAGCCGGTTGTCTGGCTGCAGGGACGGCGGGAACAGCTCGAGTCGGGCACACACGGCCGCGGTCAGACGGTCCGGGTCGACATCGGGGGTGACGACGACGGAAAGATCCGTTTCTTCTCTTCAGAGATCCTGGGCGACGTCGGGGCGTATCCGGCTAGCGGCGCCCAGGTCCCCACCTTCTCCCGACTGGTGGCACAGGGCCCATATGACATCGAACATCTCCGGGTCCGGGTCCGGGTCGCGGTCACCAACAGGGCTCCCACGGGCCCTTATCGGGGGGCTGGACGTCCCGAGGCGGCGATCGCGATGGAACGGGCGGTGGATGCCTTCGCCGTCGAGGTCGGACTGGCACCCGAGGTGGTGCGTGCCCGGAACCTGATCCCCTCCGCAGATCTCCCGTACACGAGCGAAACCGGGGCGATTTACGACTCGGGCGACTACGCCGCCGCACTCGATCTCGCCCTGGAGACGTTAGACGTCGACGGCTGGCGGGACGAGCAGCGAAGGAGAAGCACCTCGGGAGCGGATCCGATCGGCATCGGGATTGCGTGCTTCATCGAGCGAGCCGGCGGCGCCATCGACTCCGGGGAGTGGGGCAGAGTCGAACTTCTCGCCGATGGATCCGTGGTGGTGCGAACAGGATCAACCCCCTCGGGGCAAGCGCACCGCACGGTCTGGTCCCAGATCGCGGCGTCGGTGTTCTCCGTGCCAATCGATCGCATCGTCTTCGTCGCGGGTGACACCGCCAAGGTGGCTGACGGGGTGGGGAGCTTCGGCAGCCGATCACTACAGGTGGGCGGTTCGGCGATCCTTCGCACCGCGACTGAGGTGAGAGGCCGGGCGGCCCGGGTGGCGGCCGACCTTCTGGAAGCTGCCGAGGCAGACCTGGAGCTGGTCGATGGAGTTTTCAGCGTGACGGGTTCGCCGGGATCTGCGGTGACCCTCGCCGAGGTGGTGGAACACGCGGTGTCGATGGGCATAGATCTCTGGTCCGAGGAGATGTTCACACCAGGAGCACAGACATTCCCGTACGGGACTCATGCCGCCGTCGTGGAGGTGGAACTAGAGACCGGACAGGTCAGCCTGCTGCAACTGGTCGTGGTCGACGATTGCGGGAACGTGATCCACCCGATGGTGGTGGAAGGCCAGGTGCATGGCTCGGTGATGCAGGGGATCGGGGAGGCCCTGCTCGAATGCGTGGTCTACGACGACGATGGGCAGCTCCTCAGCGCCAACATGACGACCTATTTGATTCCGAGCGCCACCCAACCAATGCCGCTCACCACGCGTCGTCTCGTCCACCCGGCCCCGTCCAACCCCCTCGGGGCCAAGGGGACCGGCGAGACCGGATGCATCGGGGTCCCCCCGGCCATCCTCAACGCGGTACACGATGCGCTTCGACCGCTCGGGGTGAGGTCTCTGAACTTCCCTCTCAATGCGCCAAGGGTGTGGCAGGCGATTCAGGACGCCAGGCGTTAAACCAGGACCGAGATCGGGGCAAGTGGAGACAGCTCGAAGGTGATCACGTCGTCGGGTCGAATGGGGATCGGGGGAATCACTGAGCCCATGATCACGACCTCGCCGGCCCGAAGGGTCTCCCCCGCCGATTGGAGCAGGGCCGCGGCGTGACCGAGGATCGAGACGATCTCCCCGGTCAGGCTCTCGAGATCGGTGGTGTCTGCCACCTCCGACGAGCCCTGCGTGATCCGGGCCCGCATCCCGGCGGTCGCGCCGTCGCTCCGAGACGGGTCAGGCTCTCCGAGGATCACCGCTCGGTGGAAGATGTTGCCGGCAAGGACGTCTGAGATGTCCTCTGGTGGCGGGTCGACGTCGGCGAGCTCGATGGCCGGCCCCAACCCCGATATGGCGTCTGCTGCCAAGGCCGGATCGTCGACATCGCGGCCGAGATAGATCGCGATCTCGGGCTCGGCGACGGGGTTGACCCACCCTCGACACGAGACCATCGCTCCGGACTCATGCCGTTTCGAGGCGGGGAGGAACCCCACGAGTGGGCCGTCGAGCCGGAACTTCTCGAGCCAGAACGACGCCCCGAATCCGAGCTTCCAACCGATGGTCCGATCACCCTTGCCGAGGTACTCGGACCGATGACCCAGCATCCGCCGCATCCCCTCACGCACCGCCGGGTCGTCCCATCCGGTGTTGGTCAAGAGACCTCCTCGGCTTCATAACCGGTGTCCTCGAGCGAGCCCGCCCCGCTCCATCCCCAGACCAGGATCACGTCCTCGTCACCCGTGTTGTCGAACCCGTGCCAGTGGCCACGAGGTGTGAAAACGACGTCCCCTTTCCCCGCCCCTTCGCGACCGTGGTCGGTGTAGACCATGCCCGAGCCCTGGAGCACGACGAAGAACTCGTCGGCATCGTGGTGACGATGACGATCGTGTCTCGCACCGGGTGGGAGCACGGTCCACCCCAGGAGGAAGTCATCCGAGCCGGCGGAGTGCTTGTCGACCAGGAACTGGACCTGCATGTCGATCCAGCCCTCCTCTCTGCGGAGACCAGGCACCAGGGGTACATCGTCGAGCCTGGTGCGATAGGGCTCGATCACGACATCCCGCTGAGCAGGTGGTAGATGTCGAAGACCGTGACGAAATCGCGATGGTCGATCCCCCGCCCCCGACACGCGTTGAGCAACTCGTTGGCCACTGCGCCGAGTGGTGCCGGCGAGCCTTGACGACGTGCAACCTCGAGGGCGAGGACCATGTCCTTCTGTTGCAGGCCGACATCGGCGAGCGGTTTGTCGGGCATATTCCCCTCGAGGATGAACGGCCCCCGGTATCCCATCACCGGCGAGGCGACCACGCTCTTCAGCATGGCGTCGACGGCGACATCGCGCGCCACCCCACCCTTCTCCGCCAGGGCCACGGACTCACAGAAGGCCACCATCTCCACGATCAGCGTGAGGTTGACCGCGACTTTCATCTGGACTGCGGTGCCGAGGGCCCCGATGTAGCTGACTTTGGACCCGATGTCGTAGAGCACCGGCTCCACTCGCTCGAAGGCACCCCGGTCGCCGCCGACCATTATTGAAGCGGTACCCCGCTCCAGGGTGATCGGGCTACCCGAGATGGGTGCGTCGAGCATGGTGAGCCCCGCTGCGGTGAACTCGGACCCGATCTCCCGGCTCACGTCCGGGTCGATGGTGCTCATGTCGAGGTAGACCGACCCGGTGCCCAGCCCAGCGATGACGCCATCGTCGCCAAGCGCAACTGAACGCACCGCGACAGCGTCGGTGACGATCGAGAACACCAGGTCGCTCGTCCTGGCGACCTCGCGGGGCGTGTCGGCCCAGGCCATGCCGATCTCGGTGAGCGGGTCCGCCTTGGAGGCAGTGCGATTCCAGCCGGTGACCCGATGGCCGGCCGCCAACAAGCGGGGGACGATTCCCTGACCCATGTCACCGAGGCCTATGAATCCGATCTCCAATTCATCTCTCTCCTGGCAGTCCACCGACAATACCTGGAGGTGGTCATCCCTGATTCGGCGTCCCGTCGTTCTCCGAGTCGGAGTCGGTCCACGATGTGGTCGCCGGGATCTGAAGGTCACCTCTCCACCGTGCTGATCGCTCTTCCATCCTGGCCTTGACCACCAGGGTTCCCACGCAGCATGAAAGGCGGCCGCCAACAATGCCCAGCCCAATGCCAGCAGACTCATGGGCTCGAGCTGTTGCCACGACTTGATTGCCGTCGGTTTCAGTCCTACTCAGGTCAATATGTCACGAAGAGCCACCAGGAGGCACTCAGAGTGAGAATGAACCTGCCCCGTCTCTTCGGGACGAATTGCAGACACGAAACCGTGATTGTCGTGCGATCCGCCGGCGTGGAGCGCATGGTGTGCGAGAGCTGTGGCCACATCAGCTTCAGCTTCGATCACAACGAATTGGTCAGCGCCGAACTGGCTGGCGAAAACTCTCTCGGAGCAGACACCGACTGAACGCCACGTGAGTCCGGTATGCAGGCTTCGCCTGAGCCGGCGAGCCGCAACCAGGGGCCGGTTGCCGGCAATCGCCCCAGAATGAGCATCGAGCCCACACTCGTTACGAGCCCATAGCCCACCAGAGCCATGACCAGGATCACGACCGACCGCCAAGGACGCGATGGAACAACGCTGTATGCGCGTAGAGACAGAGCCGACTCCCTCCGTTGTGTGAATCAAGGGGCCCGCCCTGGGCACCTGGCGAGGGTCTCCCTACCCGCGGCGATTGGGGTTCAGACCACTCGGGGATCAGTCACTGCGGACGATTCTCAAATAGCCCCACGATCGGCCGGCTTTGGCCTTCACAGATTTGTTAGGTTCGCCCTGGGAGGTCTGATTTGGGCTATTCGCATGCCTGAGTGGGTTGGGACCATCGTCTTCGTCGTGGCGGTGGGGCTCACCGGCGCCAAGATCAGCGAGGACTTCGGGAACCGTGGGCTTCGTGGCTACGCCTTGTTGATGGTGGTCCTCTTGGTCTACGCCTCGGCGGTCGCCTACGCCTTTGCCTAACCATCTCATAGCTGATTCGCTATGAAGTGTATCGCGTAACTGCTATACTGCTACTGTGAGCGGTGGACAACTGATCAGAGAAGCCCGAAAGCGCGCCATGCTCACGCAGGGCGAGCTCGCCACACGTCTCGGTAGTCACCAGTCGGTGATCGCCCGCTGGGAAACCGGGCGCACCAGCCCCGACCTCGACACAATTCGGACTGCCGTCAGAGCCGCCGGCTTCGAACTCGGTGTCTCCCTCCATCCCGCCGACGAGCACGACCTTGCCCTCATTCGCCGGGAATTGCACCTATTGCCCCACCAGCGTCTGTCCGGCATGGTCGAGGCAGTGAGGAGATTGGACGCGATGAGCGCAGTCGCGTATGGCTGAGTTCGACCCGGTTGCGGCCCTGCGAGTCCTCGTCGAGCACCAGGTCGAGTTCCTTTTGGTCGGTGGGGTCGCCGCCCGATTGCGTGGGGCACCCATGCTGACTCAGGACGTGGACATCACCCCCTCCACCGATCGGGACAATCTCGAGCGACTGGCTGCTGCATTGAAGGAACTCGACGCCCGGCTTCGCACCGCCACCGAGCCCGACGGTGTCCCCC
>DATDPT010000198.1:0-10295 GCA_035292605.1 Acidimicrobiia bacterium | reverse complement strand
TGCGATCACATCGGCGAACGTCTCCAGACTCCCGGTGTCCCCGACGTCGGGGAGAGTGACGATGGAGTGAGTGGCCCCGGCGAGGTGATAGGACTCGAACAGGCCCACCAGGTCCTGCACGGTGCCCGCGTGGTTGCGCTCCGAGTACGCCTCCACCGATTGGTCCCGCCCGCGGGCCTGGTCGACTTTCTCGGCCAGGTCATGGCGATCACGGCCCACCATCACCGTGATGAGATGGGTGGCTTCGATCTCGGCGGGATCGCGCTCCACGTCCGAACAATGCCGGCGCAGGATCTCCAGCTTGTGAGACACCGTCTCGGGCTTCCCGAAGAGATTGCAGGCATCTGCATGGCGGGCGACCAGGGCCAGGGTCTTGCGTTCCCCGGATCCTCCGATGGTTATCGGGATCCGCTCCTGAACCGGTCGCGGGTAACACATGAGCTCCGAGGCGGAGAAGACACGACCCTGGAACGAGGGCGAGCCCTTGCCCCAGAGCAGCGGCAGCATCTCGAGGGTGTCCTCGAGCAACGCGTAACGTTGAGACGCCGCTGGGAAATCCCATCCGTAGCCGAGGTGCTCGTCGGCGTTCCAACCGATGCCGAGTCCACAGTTCGCCCGGCCGCCGGAGAGCACGTCAAGGGTCGCGATCATCTTCCCGAGAAGCGCCGGATTGCGGTAGCTGATACCTGTGACCAGGGCTCCGAGACGAATCTTGGCCGTTACTCCTGCCAGGTATCCGAGGGTGGTGTAGGCCTCGGGGATGTTCTCCCAGGGTCGGCCGATGTGTGGGATCTGTCGGAAGTGGTCCATCAGCCAGAGGTCGCGGAATCCGGCTTGTTCCGCCCGTCCGGCAATGTCGGCAAGGTTGGCAGCCATCGACTCGGGACCGTCGTCCCAGGCGAAACGGGATACCGAGAGCCCGAAGGTGTGGGCGTCAGGAGAGCGATCGGCGCTGTGGGCCGAGACTGCAGAGACGATGGCCGGCGGGACCACGGCCACCGGCTGTTGCTTGTGGATCCCGTCGAAGCCCTCGCTGTCGAGCTCTGCGACCACGGAGCGAAACCGGGCTATCTGCCTGCGAAGGACGGTCTTGGGGATCGGCTTGGATCGTAGGCCATTCCTTCGCTCGCATTCGTCACCAGGGGTGTCGAAGACGATGGCGTGGACCGGGATCCCGGCATCGTGGGCCTGGCGCACCCATTCGGCGCGACGTTGGGCGTCGAACCCGAGGGTGTCGACCACGGTCGTCAGTCGCCTCCCGATGCGCTCGGCGACTATTCGCTCGAGGATCTCGAAAGCGGCCGGACTGGCGCGTTGGTCGTTCTCACCGGTGCCGACCTGGGCGCGGAGCCGGTCCGAGGAGACGATTTCGGCGGGCCGGAAATGGTCCTCTGCCCATGTCGTCTTGCCGGAACCTGACGGTCCGACCAGCACGAAGAGGCTCGGGGCGGGGAGACGCAGCTCCATGGGATCGTTCTAGTCGGTCGATCGGTAACCTGGCGATGTGAGCCCTTCGCCTGCGGCCCCCTTCGGGCACGTCGCCACCGCCATGATCACTCCGTTCACCGATTCGGGCGCCGTCGACCACGAGAGGGCGTGGCGGCTGGCGCGACACCTCTCCGACCATGGCTCGCAGACCCTCGTCGTCACCGGCACCACGGGGGAGTCACCGACACTCAGCGCCGTGGAGAAGCTCGCCCTCTACAAGACCGTGGTTGATGCGGTGAAAGAGAAGGACACCTTCGTCATCGCCGGGACCGGCAACTACAACACCGCGGAGTCGATCGACTTGACCGAGAAGGCCGGCGAACTTGGTTGCGACGGGGTTCTGGCGGTAACCCCGTATTACAACAAGCCGGGACAGGCCGGGCTGATCGCCCACTTCTCCGCCATTGCGGACGTCGGAGTGCCCGTGATGCTGTACAACATCCCGAGCCGAACCGGCCGGTTGATCGAGGTGGACACCCTGGCCCGTCTCAGCGAGCACGACAGCATTGTTGCGGTCAAGGACGCGGTCGAGAACGTCGAGTTCACGAGCCAGACGGTGAACCGGGTGCCGGGTCTGCCCGTCTACTCGGGTCAGGACTCGCACACCTGGCCGATGATGGCCGTCGGCGCCATCGGGGTGGTGTCTGTGATCTCGCATCTCGCCGGCCGCACGGTCGCCGCCATGGTGGAGGCGGCACTCGCCGGCAACATGTCCGAGGCGCGCCGGTTGCACCATGAGCTGCTCCCTCTCTGTGAAGCTTGCTTCCTCGAGACCAACCCAACCCCGGTCAAGGGGGCAATGAACCGGCTCTGGGAGCCGGTCGGCGATGTCCGCCTTCCCCTGGTGGCAGCCTCTGAAGAAACGCTGATCGCAGTCGAAAAGGCGGTGGGGGCTATCCAGGGCCTATGAGTGTCTCCGTTACCTTCTTGGGGGGCCTGGGGGAGATCGGGCGCAATTGCGCCGCCGTCGAGATAGACGGCAAGATCGCGTTGATCGACTGCGGCCTTATGTTCCCCGAAGAGGACATGCTTGGTGTCGACCTCGTCTTCCCCGATTGGTCTTGGTTGGTGGCGCGCATCGCCGACGTGGAGTGCGTCATCGTCACTCACGGTCACGAGGACCATGTCGGAGCTCTCGCCTACTTCCTGAGGGAGATCAATGTCCCTGTCTACGGGACCCGTCTCAGCATCGAACTAGCCAGGGGCCGGATCGACGAGCTCGGGGTCGAGGCGGATCTGAGGGTGGTGGCGGTGAAGAAATGGATCGACCACGGGCCGTTCAAGTTCCAGCTGATCCCGGTGAGTCATTCGGTGCCCGAGGGCGCATCCGTCGCTCTCGACACCCCCGAAGGCATCATCGTCCACTCCGGGGACTTCAAGCTCGACCCGACACCGATCGACCAGGTCCCCACCGACCTGCCGGCGTTCGCCTCCTTGGGTCGACGTGGGGTGCGTCTGCTGCTCAGTGACTCAACGAATGCGGAGAAACCTGGTTTTGAGCCCTCCGAGAGCTCGGTGGGACAACCGATCGCCGACATCGTCCGTGACGCCCCGGGCCGGGTGATCGCCGCCTGTTTCTCCTCACATATCCACCGCGTGCAACAGATCGCCGATGCCGGGGTGGCCGCCGGTCGCAAGGTCGCGTTCTTCGGAAGAACGATGCATCGCAACACCACCTTGGCGACGGAGCTCGGGATTCTGACCGTTCCCGAGAAGTCGCTGGTCGACATCAGCGAGTTGGGGCAGCTTCCGCCGAATCGTCAGGTTCTGATAACCACCGGCAGCCAGGGCGAGCCGTTCGCCGCTTTGTCTCTGATGTCGCAGGGCCGGCATCGATTTGTGGAGTTGGGCGACACCGACACTGTTTTGATCTCAGCCAAGCCGATCCCGGGCAACGAGACGGCAGTTTCCAAGGTGATCTCCAACTTGATCCGGCGCGGGGCAACGGTGGTCCACGGCCAGAACGCCAACGTCCACGTGTCCGGTCACGCCAACCGCGAGGAACTGCTCACCTTTCTCAACTTGCTCCGGCCCCGGGCCTTTGTCCCGCTCCACGGTGAATACCGGCACCTCCATGCCCACGCCGAGCTGGCGCGCCGGATGGGGATTCATTCAGTCGATGTGCTCGAAGACGGTGACAAGGTCATCCTCAGCGGGAAGAGAACGCTCGTCGAGCGAAGGGCGGTGCCTGCCGGCTACGTCTACCTCGACGGGTTCTCGGTGGGTGACGTCCAGTCAGCGGTGCTCAGGGACCGCTCCCACCTGGCCGACGAGGGCGTGGTGGTGGTCACCGTCGGCATCGACCACGACACCGGGCAGATCCTCTACGGGCCGGACTTGGACAGTCATGGGGTGATGGACGATCCGACAGCCGTCCTGGAAAAGGCAGCCGACGCGGTCAGGGAGGCGATCAGGGAGCATGCCTCGGGGCGGAGTGACATCGGTGAGTTGCAAAAGACGGTGCGTTCGGCGGCGGGCCGCGTGATCAAGGCCGAGACGGCGCGCAAACCTGTCATCGTGCCCGTCGTGTTTGAGCTGTAGGGCCAATACTTCCGGCGGACAGGCTTCGAGATTGTCGACCATGGCATCGACGCGGACACCATGATCTTGAATCTCTGACTCGCCTCTTGTTCTGGCGCGGAGATGTGGGCCCATAGGCCCACATCTCCGCGCCAGAACGGAAGCGGGCCCGCCGCAATCCACGAACAAATCCAATCGGCATGTAGTGTTTCGATACACATGCCAGGTAGGACACCCACCCGAAAGGGCTCCACCGGGCGGAGACGGGTGCCCCAGCCGAAGAGGACAAAACCGCAGAAGGGCACGTTTCGTCAGAAGCTGACGACGTCACGTGACTACGTGCGGAACACCCTGGGTCGTCAGGCCGACGACGTCTGGGGTCTGGCACTCATCGTCCTGGCCATCCTCGTGGTCCTCGCCTTCCTCGACAAGGCCGGGCCGGTTGGCGAGGGAATCGAGTCGGGGAGCCTTTTCCTGTTCGGGGTCTGGCGTTATGCGGTGCCGTTTGCCCTGGTCGGGGTGGGGGTCGCCTTAATCATCGGGAAGCCGCGTGAGGGTGCCCGTCGCCTCGTCGCCGGGAGCATTGCCACCTTCACCGGCTCTCTTGCTCTCTTCCATCTATTGACCGGCGCCATCGCCCTCATGCCCAACATCGAGTTGGTGAAACAGCGTGGCGGCGCCGTCGGCGCCTTGCTGGCGTTCCCACTGCGTCGGGTTCTCGGGCACTGGGGCGCTTTCGTAGTGTTGGCAGCGGTGATCGCCGTGGGGGTCTTGGTCGCCACCCACACCAGTGTCCGTGAGCTTTTCCTGGGCGTCGCCGAGACGATCAGGTCCGCCCGCCGCCTGGCCGCCACCACCGCCGTGGCCTCCGGTCCGGCCCATGTTTCCACGGCTCCGGTCGTGGCGGCGACTCCCTCCCGGGGCAAGCACGAGCGACCCAAGCGATCTCGCCCCAAACAAGAGAAACCCGTCGAGAGGGCTCCCACGACGCCGGCCAAGACGACGACCCCGGCATTGGTCGACCTGACCTCCACGGGGTACAAGCTGCCGCCGTTGCGCCTCCTCGACGAGGGCACCGGTGGCGAGGTGAACCGGCGCTCTCTAGAGGACACCGCCCACCAACTGGAGGAAACGCTCACCCAGCACGGTGTGGATGCCACGTTGACCAAGATCGTCCCCGGGCCGACGGTCACCCGGTTCGAGATCGAATTGGCTCCCGGGGTCAAGGTGAATCGTGTCTCCAGCCTCTCCCATGACATCGCCTACGCCCTGGCTACACCGGACGTGCGGATCCTGGTGCCGATCCCCGGCAAATCGGCGATCGGTGTCGAGGTCCCCAACAACAAGCGCCGTCTCGTTTCGCTGGGTGACATCCTCTCCAGCTCCGAGGCCGCCATCCCGGCCCACCCGCTGACCGTCGGTCTCGGGATGGACATCTCCGGTGACGCCAAGATGCTCAATCTCTCAGAGTTGCCCCACGTGCTGATCGCCGGGGCCACCGGAGCCGGAAAGTCGTCATGTATCAACTCGATCGTCACCTCGTTGCTGATGCGAACCCACCCCGACGACGTGCGTTTGATCATGGTCGACCCGAAACGGGTCGAGCTCGGGCAATACAACGGGGTGCCCCACCTCCTGACCAGGGTCATCACCAACCCGAAGAAGGCCAATGACGCCCTGAAATGGGCGGTGGCGGAGATGGATCGTCGTTACGACCTGCTTGCCGACGCCAAGGTGCGCGATATCGAGGGATACCGTGAGAAATGGGAGGCGGGTGGTCTCGACCGCGAAGGGTTCGACCGTTTCCCCTACATCGTCATCCTGATCGACGAGCTCAACGACCTGATGATCGTCGCCGGCCGGGAGGTCGAGGAATCGATCGTGCGCATCGCCCAGATGGCGCGCGCGGTCGGGATCCATCTCGTCATCGCCACCCAGCGACCTTCGGTGGACGTGATCACCGGCGTGATCAAGGCCAACATTCCGAGCCGTCTCG
Source organism: Acidimicrobiia bacterium (assembly GCA_035292605.1). GTDB lineage: Bacteria > Actinomycetota > Acidimicrobiia > Spongiisociales > ZC4RG35 > JALYNX01. The sequence goes on along the minus strand of DATDPT010000198.1, from coordinate 4,291 downwards.
CCTTCAGCGTCGCCTCCCAGACCGACAGCCGGGTGATCCTCGACGGCTCAGGGGCGGAGAAGCTGGTGGGGATGGGCGACATGCTGGTGGTCACCGCCAAGGAGCCGCGTGCCCAGAGGATCCAGGGTGCCTGGGTTCGAGAGAGCGAGATCCAGGCTGTCGTGGACTGGGTGAGGAAACAGCAAGAGGCCGTTTACCAGGATCAGGAGGTCCTGGAAGTGGTGGCTGCGGCGGCAGCCGCCCAGGCCGAGGAGTACGACGACGAGGACGCAGTCCTGGCCCGGGAGGCAATGGAGATGGTGGTCCGCAGCCAGCTGGGGTCGACGTCCATGCTGCAGCGCAAGCTCCGAATCGGGTTCGCCCGGGCGGGGCGGGTGATGGACATCCTCGAGCGAAGAGGCGTCGTCGGCCCTTCGCACGGAAGCAAGGCGCGAGAAGTCCTGATGACCGTCGAAGAGCTCGAAGACCTCCTGGCCCGCCAGGCTGTCGAGGTCTGACCGCCCCGCCGTTCCTTGAGGGGCAGAGCCAACCTCCTGTGGTAGGTTTCTCCCCGGTTCGATGACGAGCGACAGTTGGAAGGCCCCATGAACCTGGTTTTCACACTCGGCGTGGCTGTCGCCCTGGCCGCGGCCGCCCGATCCACCTGGTCCCCATGCGGCCTCTCGATGCTCTCCACCATCACTCCGATCACCGAGCAGGGACGGGGCCGTCGTTATGCCGCCACCGTTCCCTGGTATCTCCTCGGTGCCATCGCCGGCGGCGCCACTCTCGGCGGTATCGCCGCCCTGGCCGCGATCCCGGTGGGGGCCGTCGACATTCCCGAGATGACAGTGTTTGCGATCATCGGCTTGTTTGGGGTGGTGAGCATCTTCTCCGACCTCGGGGTGAAGGGATTCCGGCTTCCTCGCCACGGTCGCCAGGTTGATCGTCTCTGGCTCGACCATTACCGATCCTGGGTCTACGGCACCGGGTTCGGATGGCAAATCGGAGTCGGGCTGGCCACCTACATCGTGACCACTGCGGTCTATGTGACAGTGCTGATAGCGATTCTCACCGGTTCTCCCATCCAGGCGCTCACGATCGGCCTCGTGTTCGGTGGGGTGCGCGGATTGGCTATCTTTCTCGGCGCCGGCGCCACCAGCCTCGACAAGCTGCATGAGCTGCACCGAAGTCTCACCAGGTTCGAACCGGCCTCTCGGGTCGTCATGTTCGCGATTCAGGCGGTGGTGGCCACGCTGGCCATAGGCGAAGCATGGGGAACCGCAGCCGGCAATGTGGCTCTCGCCCTGATGATGACCGTGGGCGTCTTCATGCTTCGGCGTGGCAGGGTCCGGCCCATGGTGCCGGAGCAGACCCCCAACCCGGTCTGACCGAAGCGACCCTCCCCTCTTCAGGTTCCCTGATCCCCATCTAGGCTCGCCGCCGAATGTTCAGCCTCATCAACCCGGACGGGACGGTTCGTGATCGGCTTCCGGTGACCCTGGAGGAGATGCGCGCCCTTTACTCCGACATGGTCGAGGCGCGCACCTATGACCAGAAGTGCATGGCGATGCAGCGGCAAGGGCGGTTGGCGACGTATGCGCCGTTCGAGGGCCAGGAGGCGGCACAAATCGGTGCCGCCGCCGCCCTCCGCTCCGACGATTGGGTCGCCGGGACCTATCGCGATGCCGCACTCATGTGGCGGGCCGGGTATCCATGGGACCTGCTCATCGCCGGCCGCACCGGTGACGAACGGGGGGGAAAGGCTCCGGAAGGTGTCAACGTCCTGCCACCCTCGATCACGGTGGGTGGTCACATGATCCACGCCGTGGGTCTGGCCTGGGGAGAGCGCCTCCAAGGGTCCGGTCGGGTCGCTCTGACCTCTTTCGGTGACGGCGCCACCTCCGAAGGCGACTTCCACGAGGCGATGAACTTTGCCGCGGTTTTCAAGACACCGACCGTCTTCCTCTGCCAGAACAACCAGTTTGCGATCTCCTACCCGAGGTCGGAGCAGACCTTGGCCACCTCGATCGCCGCGAAAGCCGACGGCTACGGCATGCCCGGTGTGGAGGTCGACGGCAACGATGTGGCGGCCGTTCTGGTTGCGGTTCGTGAGGCGGCCGAGTCCGCTCGCAACGGCGATGGGCCGGCCCTGATCGAGGCGGTGACCTATCGCCTTGGGCCACACACCACCTCCGACGACCCCGGTCGTTATCGGGACGAGACCGAGGCCGAGGAGTGGCGAGAGAGGGACCCGCTGATCAGGATCCGGATCCTTCTCGAGAAGGCCGGTGGTTGGACTTCGGAGTGGCAGGAGGAACTGGAGACCCGGGCCTCTGCAGTCATCGAGGCGGCAGTGGACACCGCGGAGGCCCTGCCCCTTCCCACCGTCGATGAGATGTTCGAGCGCATGTTCGCCGAGCCCACTGCCTCCCTGCGTCAGCAACTCGGCGAGGCCGGCACATGACTGTGATGACCCTCGCCCAGGCTCTGAATAGTGCCCTCGACACCGCTCTCGATGCCGACGACCGGGTGATCCTGCTCGGAGAGGACATCGGGCGCACCGGCGGGGTGTTTCGCATCACCGATGGCCTGTTGGCGAAGTACGGGGACGATCGGGTGTTCGACACCCCGGTGGCCGAGTCAGGGATCGTGGGGGCGGCATTCGGGATGGCGATCGCAGGCCTGCGCCCTGTCGCCGAGATCCAGTTCCTCGGCTTCTCCTATCCCGCTTACGACCAGGTGATCAATCACGTGGCGCGGATCCGGAACCGCTCGGCCCATCGCTTCACCGCCCCGATGGTGATCCGGATTCCATATGGAGGGGGAATCGGGGCCGCCGAGCATCATTCGGAGTCGACCGAGGCGATCTACACCCACATTCCCGGGCTCAAGGTGGTGGTCCCGTCGACGCCTCACGACGCCAAGGGCCTGCTCTTGGCGGCCATCGAGGACCCCGATCCGGTGATCTTCCTGGAACCGATTCGGCTCTATCGAGCGGTGAAAGAGGACATCCCCGACATCTATTACACCGAGGAGATCGGCCCGGTCCGCGTCGAGCGCAAAGGCAAGGACATCTCGCTCATCTCCTGGGGAGCGATGATGAAGGAGACGAGGGCGGCGGCTACGGCGCTCGAAGACCAGGGGGTGTCGGTGGAGGTGCTCGACCTTCGCACTCTCTCACCGCTCGACACCACCAGCATCGTCTCATCCGCGGAGAAGACCGGCCGGGTGGTGGTGATCCACGAGGCCCCGCGCACGGGCGGGCTCGGTGGAGAGATCGCCGCGGTGATTCAAGAGCATGCGCTCTATTCGCTGCTCGGCCCGGTGCGCAGGGTCACCGGTTGGGACACGGTTTTTCCCTTGAAGCGCTCGGAGGGCCACTACCTTCCGAACGTGGAGCGGATATTGCTGGCGGCTGAACAGACTTTGGAGGATTAGTGGCGAAGGAATTCAGGCTTCCCGATATCGGGGAAGGGCTAACCGAGGCGGAGATCGTCCGCTGGCTGGTGGCCGAAGGGGAGCGAGTGGAAGCCGACCAGCCGGTCGTCGAGGTGGAGACCGACAAGGCGGTGGTGGAGATCCCTTCGCCTTATGCGGGGACCGTCCTCCATCACGGCGGTGCGGAAGGGGAGACTCTCGTCGTGGGCTCGGTGTTGGTCGTGATCGGTGAGCCCGGGGAGAGCGGGGTGGCGGCGGAACTGCTAGCCCCGGTTGAGCAACCGCCAGTCGTTTCCGCCGCTCCGATCGTGGGGACTATCAGTGAGGAGGCGGAGGATCTCAGTGCGCCGCCGTTGGACGCCGAGGAGGCCGAGCAGGTCAAGGCGCTTCCGATCGTGCGCAAGATGGCGCGGGAGATGGGGGTGGATCTGGCAGAGATCGTCGGTTCGGGACCGGGGGGAAGGATCACGAGGGAAGACGTCCTCGCGGTCGCGGAACCCGTTTCCTCCCCCAGGAGCGAAGCGACGTTGGGGGAGGTGGCGCCGAAGGCGACGGAGGGGGCTACGCAACCCCAGCCCGAACCCGAACCCGAGCCCGAGCCCGAGCCCGAGCCCGAACCCGAACCTGTTTCTCCCCCCAGTGAGCGAAGCGAGCGTTGGGGGGAGTCCCCCGAAGGGGGGAGGGGGGCAACGCCACACGCGCAAGAAGACGCCCGCCGCCCGATGAGCCGTCTCCGGAGGACGATCGCCGCCAACATGGCTCGGAGTTGGGCCGAGATCCCCCACGTCACCACATTCGACGACATCGACGCCACCCGCCTCTTCGAGATCCGCTCGGCGCTCGGCGTCCGCTACGACGTCAAACTCCCGCT
>DATDPT010000197.1:0-20935 GCA_035292605.1 Acidimicrobiia bacterium | reverse complement strand
TTGGCCGAGGCCTTGGGTGGCCGGCGGACTCCGGGTGTCGGCTTCGCATTGGGTGTGGACCGGATCATCCTCGCTACCGGTCGCGAACCTCGGCCCGAGATCGATGTATTCGTGGTGTCCGAGGTCCCTGCAGGCGATGCTCTGGTTGCGGCCTCCCGGCTCCGTCGCGAGGGGATCCGGGTCGATTTCGACAGCGAGGGGCGGTCGATCAAGACGCAGTTCCGCGCCGCGAGCCGGTCCGGAGCCCCGGTGACAGTCGTGCTTCGGTCCCTGGACGAGCCTGTTGATGTCCGAACCCAGGATGGACTTCGGGTGGACGTGCCTCTCGAGGAGTTGGCGGATTGGCTGAAAGCTCGATCCGGATGAGATCCCATCACGCCACGTCGATCGGCCAGGAGCAAATCGGCGAACGGGTCACCGTCGCCGGGTGGGTCCAGCGCCGGCGAGACCACGGAGGCATCGCCTTCATCGACATCCGGGATGGATCGGGGCTGATCCAGGTCGTAGCCGACCCGGCCACTCAGCCTGAGGTCAGCGACCTCCGAATGGAATTCTGTGTCCTGGTGACCGGAACGGTGCGGCGTCGGCCCGAGGGGACAGAGAACTCAGAGATGCCCACCGGGACGATCGAGATCGGTGCCGAAGAAGTCACGGTCCTCTCGACCGCCGACGCACTTCCCTTCATGATCGATGACCGCACCGACATCGATGAGCGGGTTCGCCTTCGTTATCGGTACCTGGACCTCCGTCGCCCCCGCATGGCCGCCAATCTTCGGGCGCGGTCCCGAACGATAGCTGCCATTCGACATACTTTGGAGGAGCAGGAGTTTCTCGAGGTGGAAACTCCCGCCTTGATCAACAGCACCCCGGAAGGGGCGCGGGACATGTTGGTTCCCTCCCGGCTCCGCCCCGGCGAGTTCTACGCCCTGCCCCAGTCTCCCCAGCTCTTCAAGCAGTTGCTGATGATCTCCGGCGTGGAGCGCTACTTTCAGATCGCTCGGTGTTACCGCGACGAGGACTTCCGGGCAGATCGCCAGCTCGAGTTCACCCAACTCGATCTCGAAGGATCGTTCTGGGGACAAGATCAGGTCCTGGACACCATTGAATCCGTCCTGGTTGCCGTCGTCGCCGCGCTGCGGGGCGTGGATGTGCCCCGTCCCTTCCCCCGTCTCACCTGGACCGAGGCGATGGACCACTACGGCTCGGACAAACCCGATATCAGGTTCGGGATGGAGATCCGGGACCTGTCTGCGCTGTTCACCGAAACCGGGTTCGGGGTGTTCAAGTCTGCCCTCGACTCGGGGGGCACGGTGAGGGGGATCAACATCGGGGCCCAGGAGTGGCCACGATCCAGGGCAGACGCTCTAATCGAACGGGCCCGGGAGCTGGGGGCCAAGGGCCTGGTTTGGATGGTGGTCGAAGAAGACGGGTCGTTGCGCTCGTCGGTGTCCAAGTTCCTCTCAGCCGATGAGATCGCGGGCGTCAAGCAGATTCTCGACGCCAGCGTCGGTGACGTCCTCCTCATCGCCGCCGACGAATGGAAGACCTGTGTTGGGGTGCTCGGAGGATTGCGGACCGAGCTCGGTCGACCCGCCGGTCACGACGACCTGGCATTCCTCTGGGTTGTCGATTTCCCGCTTTTCGAGGAGGAAGAGGACGGGTCGCTGACCTTCTCCCATCACCCATTCACCTCGCCGGTTTCGCTGGAAGCGATGCGGGACAACCCTCTGGGTGCGACCTCCAAGGCCTATGACGCCGTCGTCAACGGGGTCGAGCTCGGCTCGGGCTCGGTGCGGATCCACGACCCTGCCGTGCAACGTCAGGTGTTCGAGATACTGGGAATCGACTCCGAGACCGCGGAGCGGCGATTTGGCTGGTTCCTGGAGGCCCTTCGCTACGGCACACCCCCCCATGCCGGTTTCGCGTTCGGCATCGACCGACTGGTCATGGTCTTACAGGGTGAGGCTTCGATACGGGAGGTGATCCCGTTCCCCAAGACCCAAACCGGGGTGGATCCGATGACGGGCGCCCCGACCTGGGTCGAGGAAAACCAGCTCGCCGAGTTGGGCATCACCCTGACCACCGAGGCGCGAACCCGCCAGACCGAGCCCGAGAACCCAGGCGATTCCAACTGAGGTCCGGTCTCGATGTGACGTTGGCCCCTGGCCGGCGTGGCGACCCGGGTCGGATGATGCCAGTCGGTGAAAGGAGGCGTTTTGCAATGACGCTCACCATTAGGAAGGCTGTCCGAGTTGGTCGACCGGTTCCAGTCGGTGTCTCCGTCTGGTTGTTGATTGTCCTGGGCGTCAGCGCTGTGGCCGGAGGAACCGCCTTGGTCTTCGGGCGTCTCGAGGAAGGAATGGTGCCTCCAACTGAGTGGCTGGACGCCCTCCCTCTCATCGACAGTTGGCTGATCCCGGGCTTGGTGTTGGGAATCGGGTTCGGGCTGGGCTCCCTCCTGTCTGCCTATGGCGTCGTCCGCCGACCGCATTGGAATTGGGCCTCCTTCATCGAGGGTCCCACCAGGCACCACTGGTCCTGGATCGCCACCCTGCTGATTGGTTTGGGCCAGGCGACCTGGATCGCCCTCGAGGTCGCTTTTCTGCCCGAAATGTCATGGCTCATGGCCTTCTACGGGCCTTTGGGCGTCGCCCTCTTCCTGTTGCCGTTCACGAAGTCGATGCGAGAGCACCTCAGGGTGCAATAGCCCGCGGCAACATCGTTAGCGTCGGCCTGTATGAGTGACCTGTTCTCTGCCCGGGCCGCCGAGGCCGCGGCGCGCTCGGCGCCGCTGGCCACCCGAATGCGGCCACGGTCATTGGACGAAGTCGTCGGCCAGGAGGCGCTCATGGGCGCCGACGCCGCCTTCCGGCGGGTAGTCGAGTCCGGGCGCCCGGTGTCAATGCTGCTCTGGGGGCCGCCCGGCACCGGCAAAACGACCTTGGCCCGAGTGGTGGCTTCATATGCCGAGGCCGCCTTCGAGACCTTGTCGGCGACCTCGGCCGGGGTCAAAGACATCAGAGACGTCCTGGCATCCGCCCGGAATCGGCTGGAGAGCGACGAGCGTCGCACTGTTCTCTTCCTCGACGAGATCCATCGGTTCGCCAAGAACCAGCAGGACGCCCTCCTCCCCGGTGTCGAGGATGGGACGCTGACCTTGATTGGTGCCACCACGGAGAACCCGTTTTTCGAGGTCAACTCGCCTCTGATGAGCAGGATGACGTTGTTTCGCCTGGAACCGCTCGGTGCGGACAATGTGAAGGAGTTGGTCGAACGGGCCCTTACCGACGACGGGCGTGGGCTCGGGGATCAAGGGCTGACGATTGCCGGCGATGCGATGGAGGAGTTGGCGAACCGAACTGGTGGCGACGCCAGACAGGCTCTGAACTCCCTCGAGGTGGCCGCCCTGCTTGCCACCGGAGCCTCACGCCGCGAGATCTCGATCGAGGACGTAGCGGAGGCATTGCAGCGCAGGGTGGTCCGGTACGACAAGACCGGGGACCGTCACTACGACGTGATCTCCGCCTTCATCAAGAGCGTCAGAGGCTCGGATCCCGATGCGGCCCTTTACTGGTTGTTCCTGATGCTCGAGGGCGGGGAGGATCCGGAGTTCATCGCACGTCGCTTGATCATCCTCGCCTCCGAGGATGTCGGCCTCGCCGATAGTTCGGGTCTGCAAGTGGCGGTGGCGGCGGCAGATGCCCTGGCCTACGTCGGTCTCCCGGAGGCTGCCTATCACCTCACCCACGCCACCCTGTATCTAGCTACGGCACCCAAATCGAACTCGGTGGGGAGGGCGATGAGCGCCGCCCGGGAACTGGTCGAAAACGGGCCGGCCGGCGGTGTGCCCATGCATCTGCGCTCGACGGGCTATTCCGGCGCCGCTGCCATCGGTCACGGTGAGGGCTACCTCTACTCCCACGATCACCCGGACGGAATGGTGGCTCAGCAGTATTTCCCGGACGAGGTGACACCCGCGCCGCTGTTCCACCCCGGCCACCTCGGCGACGAGGAGGAGATCGCCAGACGTCTGGCCGAGATCGATCGAATCCTCGAGCGGAAGGGTCGGAAATGACCGTTACCCTGGCGCCGTGCTGAGGCGCTCTTTCTGGTTTGTGACCGGTGTCGTCACCGGAGGGGTGGTGACTGTCCGCGCCTTGCGTCGTAAGCCGACGGGGCACGACCTGCGACATGCCGCGGTTGCCACCGGCGCCGATGTGATGAGCCTGGCGGCGAGGGCAGTCCGCCCTAATGGAAACCGCCGCCGGGAACACGCTCGTTAACCTCGCCCCAAGCCGAACCCAGCAGGCAGTTACTTGGACAGCAACCAGATTCGCATGCTTTTCACCTCGTTCTTCGAGGAGAAGGCCCACGTCGTCCGGCCGTCTGCCTCCCTGATCCCGGTCGACCCCACCCTGTTGCTGACAAATGCCGGGATGGTCCCCTTCAAGCCATACTTCCTTGGAGAAGAGCCGGCCCCATTCGACCGTGCCACCACTGTCCAAAAGGTGGTGCGCACCGTCGACATCGACATCATCGGGACCACCCAGCGTCATCTCTCCTTCTTCGAGATGCTGGGCAACTTCAGCTTTGGCGACTACTTCAAGGAAGAGGCGATCGCTTGGGCGTATGAGCTCGTCACCGAGCGTCTTGGTCTTGACCCGGAGCGGCTTTGGTACACGGTGTACGAGACGGACGACGAGGCCGAGCAGATCTGGATCGATCAGGTCGGCGTTCCCGCCGCAAGGGTGCAACGCGGGGGGAAGGACAACTTCTGGCAGATGGGCGTACCCGGGCCCTGCGGGCCGTGCTCGGAGATCTTCTGGGACAAGGGTGAGGAGTACGGAGCCCCCGGCGGGCCGATCGTCGGCGGTGAGGACCGCTTTCTCGAGATCTGGAACCTGGTGTTCATGCAGAACATCCAGGACGAGCCCTACCACGTGATCGGCGACCTGCCCGCCAAGAGCATCGACACCGGTATGGGGCTCGACCGGGTCGCGGTGGTGATGCAGGGTGTTCCGTCGGTCTTCGACATCGACACCACCAGGCACATTCGTGACGTGGCGTCTGCATATACCGGACTCACCTATGGCGAGAACGAGTTCCACGACGTCTCGCTGCGGATCCTGGCCGACCATGCCCGCGCCGTCACCTTCCTGATCGGCGACGGAGTCATCCCCTCCAACGAGGGCCGGGGTTATGTCCTGCGCCGCCTTCTGCGTCGGGCGGTGCGTCACGCCTGGCAGTACGGGGGGGAGAGTCTCGTCTTTCCCGATCTCGTCGAGGCCACGGTGGAGGTGATGGGTGACTGGTACACCGAGCTCCAGGCCAAGAAGGACTTCATAACCCAAGTTGTCACCCGTGAGGAGGAGCGCTTCCGGCGCACCCTCGAATCGGGTCATCAGCTCCTCGACGCCGAACTGGGGGATCACGAGGCGACCCTGTCCGGTTCTACGGCTTTCAAGCTGCACGACACCTATGGATTCCCGATCGAGCTGACCCGCGAAATCGCGGCAGAGCGCGGCGTCACGGTTGACTCGCTGGGTTTCGAGGAGGAGATGGCAGCGCAACGCAAACGGGCCCGAGACGCATGGAAAGGTGGGGACGACGTGGCCGCCCTCGAGATCTACAGATCGGTTCTCGAAGTGACCGGTCTCACCGACTTCGTCGGCTACGAACGGGAGGCGGCCCAAGGCCAGGTGCTTGCCATCGTCGCTGATGGAGAAACCATCGACAGAGCCGACCAGGGCCGAACGGTGGAGGTGTTCCTCAGTCGCACCCCGTTCTACGCGGAATCCGGAGGGCAGGTGGGTGACACCGGGGTCATCGAGACAGAGACGGGCACCGGCTCGGTGTGGGACACCCAACACGCTCTCCAGGGGCTGCATGGGCACCGCCTCGAGGTCGAGTCGGGCTTCATCGCGGTGGGCCAACAGGCCACCGCGGTCATCGACTCGCCACGGCGGGAGGCGATCAGGAAGAGCCACACCGGGACCCATGTCCTGCATTGGGCCCTTCGCGATGTCCTCGGTCAGCATGCGAGACAGGCGGGTTCGCTCGTCGAGCCGGGACGGGTCCGTTTCGACTTCTCTCATTTTGCCCAGGTGGCACCTCAGGAGCTCGCCGATGTCGAGGCCGAGGTGAATCAGAAGCTCATCGACAATGCCAGGGTGGAGACCACCGTCACCACCAAGGAACAGGCCGAGAAGATGGGGGCGTTGGCCTTCTTCGGGGACAAGTACGGCGAGACGGTTCGGGTCGTCCAGGTCGGGGAGTACTCGATCGAGTTCTGTGGGGGCACTCACACCCACTCCTCGGCACAGGTCGGGCCCTTGCTCGTCACGTCTGAGTCGTCGATCGGCTCCAACCTGAGAAGGCTCGAGGCCCTGACCGGCATGGCTGCCTATCAGCGGATAGCCGAGGTGAGGGAGAGCATGGATCGCGCAGGCCAACTGCTCAAAGTGGGAGCGCCAGAAGTCCCGGCGCGCGTCGAAGCCCTTCTCGCTCGTGTCAGCGGCCTGGAGAAGGAGCTGGACACGATTCGAGCCCAAAAGCGCGGAGAGCTGGCCGGAGAGCTGGCATCTTCACCAAGCAAGATCGGGGATGCGTCCTTGGTCGTGGCGGGTGCCGGTGACCTCGATGCCAACGCCCTCCGCCAGCTGGCGCTCGGGATCAGGGACCGTATGGGGGGTCGATCGGTGGTGGTCTTGGGTTCTGAGCATGGCGGCAAGGGAGTCCTGATTGGGCTGGTCTCCAAGGATCTGATGCAGGCTGGGGTGTCCGCGGCAGGCCTCATCGCCGATGCTGCCCGTGAGCTGGGTGGGGGAGGCTCCAATGACCCGGAGTTGGCCCAGGCCGGTGGCCAGCATGGCGAGCGGCTGCCCCAAGCCCTCGATCTGGCCCGGGAGGCCGCGGAGCGCGCCCTGGGCGGTCTGTGAGCCGGTGTCTCGGGGTCGATGTCGGAGCCAAGCGGGTGGGGCTTGCTCTGTCCGATCCCCTCGGCCTGACAGCCACCCCGTTGGCTGTCGTCGATAGGACGATTGCCCTGGAGGAGATTGCACGACTCGCTCAAATCCACGACGTGGGTACCATCGTGGTCGGCCTTCCCACCAGCCTCGGCGGTGGTGAGGGCAGGTCCGCCGCCGATGCCAGGAGTCTGGGCGACCAGCTGACTCGAGCGACTACAGCCGAAATCGTGTATCTCGACGAGAGATTCACCTCGCGAATGGCGGAGAGCGCCCTTCTCGAGTCCGGGATGAAGCGTCGGGAGCGGAAAACCACGATCGACAAGGTGGCTGCGGCCATCATTCTCCAGGACTATCTCAACTCCTTGAAATGACTTTCGAACCAGTACCCGAGCCCTCGCCATGGGTCCGCGCCGCCCGCATGATCGCCATCGGTGGTGCCGTGGTCCTGTCCGCCGTCGCCGTCGTGGGTGGGGCCTCGTACCTGGGACGGGTGGTGGGCTCGTCGATCAGTTCGGATGATGCGTCCTCTAACCCGGTCAATGTCCTGCCGGGACAAGAGGTCACGGTTGAGATCCCAAGCGGGTCGAGTGCGGAGGACATTGCCGCCATCCTTGCTGCTCAAGGGGTCGTTCGCTCGGCGCTGGAATTCGAGGTAGCGGTTCGCAACAATGAGGCAGCCGAACGTCTTCAGGCCGGCGCCTACGAGCTCGAAACGCTGATGGACCCGGCCGAGGTGGTGGCAGTGCTCGTCGTGGGGCCGGTGGCCGACGTCTATCGAGTGACCGTCATCGAAGGCCTCCGGGTGGGAGAGATCCTGACCCGGCTCTCCGAAGCAGCCGGTATTCCCTACGCAGAATTCGAGGAGGCTCTGCTATCGGGCGATGTCTCCACCTCGTTGCGTCCGATGCCGGCCGAGATGACTATCACCGATTGGGAAGGGCTGCTCTTCCCTGATACCTACGAGTTCGCGCAGGATGCGGAGCCCAGCTCGATCCTGCAACGCCTGGCCTCGACAATGGAACAACGAGTCGACAGCATCGACTGGTCGATCATCGAGGCAACCGGCTACACCCCCTACCAGGGACTGATCATCGCCTCGTTGATCGAGACCGAAGTGCTGCTGGATGAAGAGCGTCCTCTCGTGTCCAGTGTCATCCACAACCGGCTCGGCCTCGGGATGAAGCTCGACATCGACGCCACAGTTCTCTATGCCCTTGGAACACGGGATATCTCACAGTTCAACAACGAGGTGGACTCTCCGTACAACACCTACCTAGTGGCCGGGTTGCCACCAACCCCGATCGCGTCCCCGGGTCGGGCCTCATTGGAGGCGGCGGCCACCCCTGAAACAACGGAGTTCTTCTACTACGTGTTGTCGGATCTCGAAGGGCATCACGCGTTCGCCGCCACGATCGAGGAGCACAACGACAACGTGGCCCAGGCCAGGGCTGACGGAGTGCTTCCCTGATCGCCGGCCGGCACAGCCCTCTATGAGCCAGGAGATCCGGCTCGTGCTCCTCGGCGACCCCGTCGAGCACTCACGCTCGCCGGTCATTCACAACGCAGCCTTGGCCAGCCTCGGGCTCTCCGGTAGCTATGAGACGCGACGCACCGGACATACCGGGCTTCTTGGCGCCATCGCCGAGCTGAGGGCCGGCATCCTCAACGGCATCAACGTCACCATGCCGCTCAAGGTAATGGCGGCCGACGCGGCAGACCGACTGACCGACCTCGCCTCTAGATCGGGCTCGGTCAACACCTTGCGGCTCCGGGATGGGCAGGTGGAGGGTCATTCCACGGACGCATCGGCTATGAAGACTTTGCTCGAGAGCAACCGATTTGGTGCTATTGCACCGATCCTGATCCTGGGCGCGGGAGGCGCGGCAGCCGCCGTCCTCACCGCAATCGAGGGGCGTGCCGTCTACCTGTCGGCGCGACGTGGCGAGGCTGCCCACGACCTGGCGACCAGGGCGGGCTACGAGGTGGTGATCGTGCCCTTCGGAGCCCCGGTGTCGGATGCGATCGTGGTCAACGCCACCCCGATCGGGATGAGCGGCGAGTCTCTGCCGCACGAGGTGCTGGAGACCGCCTCGGGCTTCGTCGACCTCGCGTATGGTCATACCGACCCGCCGTCGACGATTCTCGCTCGTGAGCTGGGTGTGCCCTTGGTTGATGGAATCGAGTTTCTCGCCCTTCAGGCGGGGGAGTCCTTCACCTGGTGGACAGGGCTCGGGGCACCGTTGGATGTGATGCTGGAGGCGGCCAAAAACGGCTAAAGCGCAAGACCCTACAGACCGAAATGGTTGGGAAGGACTGCACGCAAGGAGTGAAACAAGTGGCTCTTTCTGGAAACCTGGGCTTTGTGCCTCTTGATGAGGTGCTTCGGCTACTCACCCGCTCTGACCAGCAGGGTGCCATCGACGTCTGGGGTCAGGACGTCCGCGGCCGTATCTTCATCAGCAAGAAAGGGATCGGCCTCGCCACCATCTCCGATGACAAGGAACTTCGTGGCCACCTAGTCAACTCCGGTTACGTCGACGAGGCCTATCTGATCTCGATCGAAGCGGGCTCCACCACTCTGGCCCCGCTGGCCGACAAGGAAGCCGACATCATCGACCTGCTTCGTGAGATGACTGTCGAAAGCCTCTACCAGATGTCTCGCCGCGGCTCGTCCTTCGAGGTCACCGAATCTCTGACAACTCCATACGCCAGCCCGAGGGCTTTCGAGCTCGAGGCGATCCTGGAAGAGTCGAGGCGCCGTGCCGGCGAGTGGGCCGAGGTGGAGCAGGTCATCTCGGACCTCGATGGGGTCATCAGGATGAACCGTGAGCTGGGCGAACAGGACTCGGTCAAGATCAGCCGCGACGCCTGGCGTCTTTTGTGTGAGCTGGGCTCTGGTGCCTCGGTGCGGACTCTCGCCGAGCGTCTGGGGACCACCGATTTCTGGACCGCAAGGGTCGCCGCCAGCCTCTCGGACCAACAGCTGCTGGTCCTGGCCGCCAGTGTCGTCGAGGAAGAGCGGATCGAACCGATCGCGGATCAATCCCCGCAGTACGCGCCGCCAATAGCAGCGGAGGTGGTTAGCGAGGTCGACGAGGACAAGGATCCCGACGAATCGTGGTGGGTCGAGCCCCAGGCCGAGGAATCAGAGGTTGCACCCGCCGCCGAGGCGCCGGAGCAGCCCGAGCCGGACACGCACCGCGATAGCCGTTTCGGCCAGTTCCGCCAGATGGTGGCCGATTCGGAGCAGTCGCAGACCGAGTCGGAGCCCGAGCCCGAGCCCGAGACCCGGCCAGCTGCATTCGAGCCCCAGGACGAGCCGGTTCCCGCGTTGGAGACGCCTTCAGACCTGGACGCTGTCGAGGAAGACACCGAAGCGTTCCTGGAGAAGGTCTTCTCACAGCTCGAGAACAACGGGGAGCCCGAGGAAGAGGGCCACGGCCTACTTCGGCGCCGTCGCCTCGGGTCCGTGCTCAAGGAATTGACCGAGGAAGACTGAGCCCGGCTCTCCAACCTTCTCAACGCTAAGTTGCTCCGGCGGTGATTCATGTCGTCGCCGGAGCTTTTGGCTTTCTAGGGGCCCTTGCCGCCCACGACCTCGCGACTCAGACCCTGCGCGATCTTCCGCTGCGCCCGTTGGTAGGCACCTGCCCGCGATGTGGCCACCAACGGGGCTGGTCGAGGAGGACGTGCCCAAGCTGCTCGCGCAGGGTCAACCGTGAGCTGGTGCTGGCCCTGGTGGGGATCGTGGTCGCGGCCGGTTTCGCCGAGACGATCGGCACGGCCTGGTCGTTGATCCCCTACCTCGGCTTCCTCGTCCTCACCCTCGCCCTCGGTGTGACCGACATCGACGCCTTCCGCATCGTCGATCGTCTCAATCTGAGGGGAACCCTCATCCTCGCCATCAGCCTGGGTGCCGCAGCAGTCCTGGACGGCTCGATTCCCGAGTTGGGCCGGGGGGCGCTCGGTGCTCTCGCCTACTTCGGGGGAAGCAACCTGATGTTCCTCCTCGCGGGGGGCAAGGGTTTCGGGTACGGAGACGTGAAGCTCTCCGTCCAGCTCGGCCTGTTCACCGCCTACCTCTCCTGGGGCTCCCTGGGGTGGGCGGTGCTGATCACGGCACTTCTGGGCGGTCTCGTCTCGATCGTCGTGCTCTCGGCGGGCCTGATCGTCAAGACTCGGGCCCGAAGGAGAGCATCCAGAGATGAGAACGTCTCGATCCGGGATGTGATGAAGACCGAGCTCCCCTATGGGCCGGCGATGATCGTGGGGGCCTGGGCGGCGATTACCCTCGTCGGGCTCGGTGCTATCCCGATCCCGACGTAGCATCCACCCATGCTTCGCTTCATGACGGCTGGAGAATCTCATGGGCCCGGGCTGGTGACGGTGGTCGAGGGGCTGCCCCGTGGCCTGGTTGTCTCTGCAGAGGCGATAGCCGATGAGCTGTCGCGGCGCCGGCTCGGCTTCGGACGGGGGAAGCGGATGGCAATCGAACGCGACGCCTTGGAGATCCTGGGCGGGGTGAGGCACGGGAAGACCCTCGGCTCTCCGGTTGCGGTCCTGGTCAGAAACACCGAATGGCCCCGCTGGGCCGAGGAGATGAGCCCGGAGCCGGCGCCGGTCAAGAAGCCGGTGACCAGGCCCAGACCCGGTCATGCCGACCTGGCGGGGATGCTCAAATACGGCACCGACGACGCCCGTGACATCCTGGAGAGGGCTTCGGCGAGGGAGACGGCTGCACGTACGGTGGCGGGCCATCTGGCCAAGAGCCTCCTGCATACCGTTGGGGTCGACGTCATCAGTCATGTCGTGTCCATTGGCCACGTCGAGAGCGAAGGGCCCACCCCGCTCCCGACTGACCTGCCGACCATCGATTCGAGCCCGGTCAGGTGCTTCCACGAGCCTTCGGCTTCGGCGATGGTCGAGTTGATCGAGGACGCAAAGGATCGTCGAGACACCCTGGGTGGGGTGTTCGAGGTCCTCGCATACGGGGTGCCGGCCGGCATCGGCTCCCACGTCCACTACGACCGGCGTCTCGACGGGATGCTGGCGGCGAGCTTGATGTCGATCCCGGCGATCAAAGGCGTCGAGATCGGTGACGGCTTCCAGGTCGCCCTCCTCCCCGGGTCCAAGTCGCATGACGAGATCATCTCGGGAGACGTTGGCCTGGAACGGCCCACCAATCGCGCCGGCGGGGTCGAAGGTGGTATGAGCAACGGCGAGACGATCAGGGTTCGTGCGGCCATGAAGCCGATATCGACACTCATGCGACCCCTCCGCACCGTCGACATGACGACCGGCGAGCCGGCCGAGGCGGTCAGGGAGAGGTCCGATGTCTGCGCGGTCCCGGCCGCGGCCGTGGTTGGTGAGCAGATGGTTGCCATCACCCTCGCCTCCGAATTCCAGCGCAAGTTCGGTGGAGACACGGTCGACGAATTCGTGGCCGCTCACCGGCGCTATGTCGATGGAATGGTCGAGCGTCTCGAGCGATGACGATGTGGCTCGCCGGGATGATGGGGTCGGGAAAGACCTCGTGTGGGATCGTTGCCGCGACGAATCTCGGCGTGCGCTTCTATGACACCGACCATGAGGTCACGTCCGCATTCGACTGCACCGTGGCCGAGCTCTGGAAACGTCTGGGTGAGCCTGGTTTCCGCGAGTTGGAGAGTGCAGTGGTGGTGCGGCTGGCCGGAGAGAAGGCAATCGTGGCAACCGGCGGGGGTGTGGTTCTCGATCCAGAGAACCGCGAGGTGATGGCGGCGACCGGCCCCATCGTTTGGTTGCAGGCGACACCGGAGGAGCTCTTGGAACGAGTGGGATCGACGCCGGGCCGTCCTCTCCTCGACGGGAGCCAGGACCGGCTCAGGGAGCTTCGGTCCATCTCCGTGGAGCGAGATATGTGGTATCGCGAAGCGGCGGATCACGTGATCGGGACCACCGGTAAGAGCATCGCCGAGGTGGCTGATGAGATTGCGGCGTTATGGGCGCCCTGACCGTCGCCGGCCGGACCGAGGTTCTCGTCGGTGAAGGGCTCCCCGACGACGTGCTTCCCCCCCGCGAGGGCAGACAGCGCGTTGCGATCCTCACCCAACCCGGAGCCACGCATTACGCACTCGACATCGCACGAGGCCTCAAGGAGAAGGGTCTCGGTGTGGAGGTCATCGGTCTTCCCGACCGCGATGAGGCGAAGAGCCTGACCGTGGCGGAGACGGTCTATGAGACCCTGGCCCGCTTCGGCCTGGGGCGACAGGACACCGTGGTGGGTGTGGGCGGGGGCTCGGTGTCGGATCTGGCTGGGTTTGTCGCCGGAACCTGGCTCAGAGGTGTCGAGGTGGTGCATGTCCCCACCACCCTGCTCGCCGCGGTCGACGCGTCCATCGGGGGCAAGACCGGGGTCAATCTGGCTGGGAAGAACCTGGTCGGCCTGTTCTGGCACCCGAGCCGGGTGGTGGTTGACGTGGGAATCCTCAGGGGTCTCCCGTCATCACTGGTGCGGGAAGGGATGGTCGAGGCGTTGAAGACCGGGCTCGTCGGCGATCCCGACTTGTTCGCCATGATCGAGAGGAACGGGACCAAAGCCGATCTCGAAGATGTCGTCGTGAGATCGGCCACGGTCAAGGCGCGGGTTGTCGGCGAGGACGAGAGGGAGCTGGGGATACGTGCGGTCCTCAATCTGGGACACACCATCGGGCACGCCATCGAGTTCGCCTCGCCACTCTCCCATGGCGAAAGCGTGGCAATAGGGCTGGTGGCGGCGGCGAGGATCTCGGAGGTCCGTCTCGGCTTCGAGGAGGCGGCTCGCATCTCGGAGTCGATCCAGAAGCTCGGCCTGCCGGTCAAGGTGACCGGTTTGGATCGGGCGAGGGTGATCGACCTGCTCGGTCATGACAAGAAGCGGGACGCACAGGGCATCCGCATGGTCTTGTTGCGGAGCATCGGCGCTCCAACCGTCCACCATGTCGACGGGAACGACATCGCGGTCGGGCTCGGGGCCGTGGGTCTTTGAGCGCGGTACCGTCTCCGACCGACCATCTCGAATCAGGACCCCGGCAATGATCAGCACCAACGACGTACGACCAGGTATGGCCCTGCAGCTGAGCGACGGTCTGTTCAACATCGTCGAGTACCAGCACGTCAAACCAGGCAAGGGCAAGGCATTCGTCAGGATGAAGATCAAGAACCTCGAGACGGGCCAGGTCCTGGAGCGGACCTTTCGAGCCGATGAGCACGTCGACCAGGCGATCATCGACCGGCGTGACCATCAGTACCTCTACTCCGACGACCTCGGACACCATTTCATGAACCTTGATGATTTCGGCCAATTGGCCCTCTCGGCGGAGGACGTCGGTGACGCCGCCGGTTATCTTGTCGATGGGATGACTGTGAGTCTCTCGCTGTATCGCGGCACGCCGATTGGGGTCGAGCTGCCCGCCTCCGTTGAGCTGGAGGTGACTTATGCCGAGCCTGCAGTCAAGGGGGACACCCGCACCGGAGCGACCAAGCCAGTGACACTCGAGACTGGCATTCAGATCCAGGTCCCCCTGTTCGTGGAGCAAGGCGATCGGGTCAAGGTCGACACCCGGAGCGGGGAGTACCTGACTCGAGCATGAGCTCCCAGCTCGAACCGGTGCCGACCATTCCGGCCCGGCTCACTCCCGCCGAATTGGCTGCTGCGACCGGGCGCTCGATCGAGGAGGTGAAGGCAGCCCTCGAGGCGCGCTCTGAGGCGTCCGGGCCGGACGAGATGATCGGCCCCGAGCTGTCGACCGCGGTCGCGTTGGCCCTTGGGGTCAAGGTGAACATCGAGCCCCGCGACGTCGCGCTGGAAGCCCTCTACGAGCTGGAGACGAGGGGAGCGCACGAACTCGAGGGCCTCACCGGGCGGGCCGCACGATTGGTCGCCGGGGTGATTGAGAACCGCGAGGATCTGGACCACGAGATCGAATCGGCTTCGGACAATTGGAGCGTCGCCCGAATGCCCGTCATCGACCGATCGATCCTGAGGATTGGGTTGTTCGAGCTCCGCCACGACGAGAATGTCCCCACCGGCGTCATCGTGTCGGAGGCGGTCCGGCTGGCGCGGACGTACTCGACGGAACGGTCTGGCTCATTCGTCAATGGCGTCCTGGCATCCCTCGCCCGATCCACCCGACACTGAGGTTGGCGGCCGGGGCACTCGACCGTTAGGCTCGCACCACCTTTAAGGAACGGTCCTGTGAGACCGGGAAGGAAACCACATGCTTTGGGTCGAGGCGCCGTCGGAGGTTCGTCGGTGCCCCAGGTGATGAGCGGCCACGATATCGACCGGGCAGTTCGCCGTATCGCCCATGAGATCTTGGAGCGTCATCGTGGGATCGGCGACATCGTCATCGTCGGGATCCACACCCGGGGCGTCTACCTCGCTCGATCTCTCGCCGACTCGATCTCCTCTTTCGAAGGCGTGGCGGTGCCCGTCGGAGATCTCGACATCGAACCATATCGAGACGACCAGGGCCTGCGTCCCGCTCGCAAACCGAGACCGACCCGAATCCCGGTGGACATCACAGGCAGGAGCGTGATCGTGGTCGATGACGTCCTCTACACCGGTCGCACCGTGCGCGCCGGGCTCGACGCCCTCTCCGACATCGGGCGGGCAACTCAGACCGAGCTCGCGGTGCTCATAGACAGAGGTCACCGTGAGTTGCCAATCCGGGCCGATTATGTGGGCAAGAACCTGCCTACGAGCCTCGACGAGGTGGTTCGAGTTAGGCTCGGAGAGGTGGATGCGGACCACGGCGTCTGGATCGACCGGGTTGCGGTGGCGTGAGCGGCCTGCTCACACTCCGAGGGCTTTCCAGGCCTGTTCTGGAGGATCTGCTCGACAGCGCCGAGCGTTACGGCAAGCAGCTCGAGGGCAGGGACAAGGAAAGCTCAGAGTTGGCAGGAATCACCGTTACCACCGTCTTCTTCGAGCCTTCGACTCGCACCCGGCTCTCCTTCGAGAAGGCAGCCGCACATCTCGGGGCCCACGTGATGAGCTTCAGCCCGGAGACGTCGTCTCTCGAGAAAGGGGAATCGCTGCGAGACACCGTGCTCACATTGTCGGCGTTGGGAAGCGATCTCCTGGTCGTCAGACATGGTGGCGTGGGCGTGCCCGGGCTCGTGGCCCGCTGGACCGGTCTTCCCGTCGTCAACGCCGGTGATGGCAGGGGTGAGCATCCGACCCAGACTCTCGCTGACGCCCTGACGATGAGGAAGCACTTTGGCGCTCTGGAGGGGCTTCGGATGGGGATCATCGGCGATATCAGAAACAGCAGGGTGGGGCGCGGCCATCTGTGGGCGCTCCCGACTCTTGGCGTAGACATCACTCTCATCGGCCCTCGCACCTTGCTCCCAGTGGCCAATCCCTGGGGGGTGCGGATCGAGACCGACCTCGACTCTGCGCTCGAGGGCCTGGATGTCATGTATCTGCTGCGTGTGCAACGCGAGCGGGGAGGGGCCGCCGGCCTCCCCTCGGTCTCCGCCTACGCCGCCCGGTTCGGCCTCACCCAGAGCAGGCTCTCACGATTGCACCCGAGTGCGGTGATCATGCACCCGGGACCGATCAATCGAGGCGTGGAGATCTGCGACGCGGCCGCCGATGGCCCAAGCTCGCTCATCCTGGAGCAGGTCGCCAATGGAGTCCCGATCCGGATGACGGTCCTGGCCGCTGCGATGGGGGCGAAATGATCATCGTCAAAGGGGCCCGGGTGTGGCGGCGGTCAGGGTTGGTTGAGGCGGCAGTTGTGATCGAGGGCGACCGGGTGGTTGAGGTTGGCACCGTGACCGCGTCCTCTGGGGCGAGGGTCATAGAGGCGCGAGGCGCCATCCTCGGCCCGGGCCTGGTCGATATCCATGTCCACCTCCGAGATCCGGGCCAGACCTGGAAGGAGGACATCTCGACCGGTTCGATGGCTGCGGTCGCCGGTGGGTTCACAGCTGTGGTCGCCATGCCCAACACCGCACCCCCAATCGACAGCGTCAAGGCGGTCAAGGAAGTAGTCGACCGCTCCGCCGAGGTGGGCATGGTGGACATCGCGGTGGCGGGGGCCCTCACTCGGAGCCGGGAGGGCCTCGAGATGGCCGACTTCGATGGGATGTACGAGGCGGGAGTCCGGATGTTCACAGACGACGGAGACTCGGTCGCCGACTCCGGTCTCTTGCGCCGGATCATGGCCTATCTCTGCGATCTGCCGGGGGCGGTGGTGGCCGAACACGCCGAGGATCGATCATTGACGAGAGGCGGTCACCTGAATGAAGGCGCGGTGGCCGCGAGTCACGGGATAAGCGGGTTACCGGCGGTGGCGGAAGAGGTCGTAATCGCCCGGGACCTGGCTTTGGCCGCCGACACCGGAGCCCGGCTTCACATCCAGCATGTTTCCACCGCCGGCTCGGTGAGCTTGATCAAGAGGGCAAAGGAGTCCGGTCTTGCCGTTACCTCCGAGGTCACCCCCCATCACCTCAAGCTGGACGAGTCGGCTGTCGACAGTCTCGACCCGAACTTCAAGATGTACCCGCCGCTGCGGACCGCCGCTGACCGCCAAGCGTTGGTCGAGGCTCTCGAGGACGGTACGGTCGACGCCGTGGCCACCGATCACGCTCCACACTCGGTCGCGGAGAAGGATGTCCCATTTGAGGAGGCGCCCAGAGGGGTGATCGGCCTGGAGACTTCGGCATCGGTTGCCTGGGAGGCCCTGAACGGGGACGCCGGACTCTTCTTCGAGCGGATGAGCGCGGCTCCCTCCCGGATCGCCGGTCTGGACAGACACGGGCAGCCGGTCGAGCCGGGATCCGTGGCCAACCTCGTGCTTTTCGACCCGGATCGATCTTGGAAGCCACGGTCGTTCTACTCGAAGTCGTCGAACAGCCCGTTTCTCGGGACCAGTCTCACCGGGATGGTGATGGCCACGATCCACGAGGGATCGGTCGTGTACGAAGGTGATGCTGATGAGTGACCACGCGGGGCCGGCGATTCTCTGCACGGCGGACGGTGCGATCTTCCGTGGGCGCTCGGTGGGGGCACCCGGAGTGGGCGTCGGAGAAGCGGTGTTCAACACTTCGATGACCGGTTATCAGGAGATCCTGACCGATCTGTCCTATGCGGGCCAGGTGGTGGTGATGACGGCACCCCACATCGGGAACTATGGGCTCACCACATTGGACGAGCAGTCATCGGGGCCCGCAGTCTCCGGGTTCGTGATGAGGGTGATGTCGCGACGCGATTCCAACTGGAGGTCGGAGGGTGCGATCGCCGAGTATCTCCGCCGGCATGGCGTGGTGGCGATAGCCGAGGTGGACACTCGACGCCTGACCAGGCACATCCGTGACCGGGGCGCGATGCCGGTGGCGATCGGGGCCGACGTCGACGAGGCGGAGCTTCGGTCGATCGCCGAGGCCGCGCCCTCCATGGAAGGGCAGGATCTGGTGGCCGGGGTGACCACCCCGGCTCCTTACCACCTCGACCACCTCGGCTCGAGGCGGGGCCGGGTGGTGGCAATCGACCTCGGGATGAAACGTGACATGCTGGACAATCTGACCGGGCGTGGATTCGCGGTCGATGTGGTGCCGGCTGGAACCGATCATGGGTCGATCCTCGCCCTGGAGCCGGATGGCGTCTTCGTGTCCAACGGGCCCGGTGACCCCGAGCCACTGCGGCGCACCACGGATACCCTGAGGGGCCTGCTGGGGAAGGTGCCGCTCTTCGGCGTCTGTCTCGGGCACCAGGTCCTTGGCCTGGCCGTGGGGGCCACGACCTTCAAGCTTCCCTTTGGCCATCACGGCGGCAACCACCCGGTGCGGCGCCTCGACGGCAAAAGGGTCGAAATCACCGCGCAGAATCATGGTTTCGCCGTCGATCTGTGGGCCTTGAGCGAGGATGCGGCGCCGGAGCGGCGCGGTCTCGTCGGACCTGATCTGTTGCCAGAGCGCGTCACCGGGCAGTTCGGCACCGTGGTGGCGACACATCAGAACCTCAATGATGGGACTCTGGAGGGCATGCGTCTGGTCGACGTGCCGGCATTCTCCGTTCAGTACCACCCCGAGGCCGCTCCCGGCCCCCGTGACGCCCGGGGCCTGTTCGATGACTTCGTGAGTCTGATGGAGGAGGGGGTGTAGATGCCTGCCCGCCGCGACATCCGCTCCATCCTCTTGATCGGCTCGGGCCCGATCGTGATCGGGCAGGGCTGTGAATTCGACTATTCCGGGACGCAGGCCGCCAAGGTGCTCAGGGTCCACGGTTACCGCGTGGTGCTCGTCAACTCGAACCCGGCGACGATCATGACCGATCCCGAGTTCGCCGACGCCACGTACATCGAGCCGATCACGCCCGAAGTGGTCGCCGAGATCATCGCTCGGGAGCGCCCGGATGCCCTGCTGCCGACATTGGGGGGCCAAACCGCACTCAACGTCGCCACTGCGCTCGCCCGCAACGGTGTCCTCGAACGGCACGGAGTCGAGATGATCGGTGCCGGCCTGGAGACCATCGAGCGCGCCGAAGACCGGGGCCGATTCAAGGAGACGATGGAGTCGGTGGGTCTCGAAGTGCCGAGGTCCGGGTATGCCCGATCGATGGCGGAGGCGATCAAGATCGCCAAGGAGATCGAGTACCCGGTGATGGTCCGGCCCTCGTTCATCCTCGGTGGCGGGGGCACCGGGATCGCAGAGAACGAGCAGGACTTCATTGAGGTGGCCAGAAACGGCCTGGCCACCTCACCCGTCGGCGAGATCCTGGTCGAAGAGTCGCTCGTCGGGTGGAAAGAGTTCGAGTTGGAGGTGATGCGGGATCGCAACGACAACGCGGTGATCGTCTGCTCCATCGAGAACCTCGATCCGATGGGTGTCCACACCGGCGACTCGATCACCGTCGCACCCATCCAGACCCTTTCCGACCGTGAGTACCAGGAAATGAGGGATGACGGGATAGCGGTGCTTCGAGCGATAGGAGTGGAGACCGGCGGTTCCAACGTGCAGTTCGCGGTGGATCCGGCCACCGGGCGCAGGCTCGTGATCGAGATGAACCCCAGGGTCAGCCGGTCGTCTGCCCTCGCTTCCAAGGCCACCGGATTCCCGATCGCCAAGATCGCCGCCCTGCTCGCGGTCGGCTTCACCCTCGACGAGATCGTCAATGACATCACCGGCGCAACACCCGCCTCGTTCGAGCCTGCGCTCGACTATGTGGTGGTGAAAATCCCCCGGTTCGACTTCGCCAAATTCCCCTCTGTCCCCACCCGTCTCGGAACGTCCATGCGAAGTGTGGGGGAGGCGATGGCAATCGGGCGGACCTTTCCCGAAGCTCTCCAAAAGGCTCTGCGCAGCCTGGAGAACGGCCGGGCCGGGCTCAACGCCGACCCAGCGGAGGAGACGGTGACCGCGCTCTCCGAAGATGAGCTGGCTCTCATGGTCTCCACGCCCTCCCCGTCCCGGATCTTCGCCATGGGCGAGGCGCTGCGCCGCGGCTGGCCGATCAACCAGGTGGCGGCCTTGAGCCTCGTCGACCCGTGGTTCGTCGACCAGATCGCTGAGATCTGCGAGTTGCGCGCCGACATCGAGCTTTCGAGTCTCCACGATGCCGAAATCCTTCGTGAGGCGAAGCGTCACGGTTTCTCCGACATTCAGCTCGCCTATCTCTGGAACAAGACCGAGGACGAGGTGAGGGCCGTGAGACGGGCGATGGGGGTGCGTCGCACCTACAAGACCGTCGACACCTGTGCCGCCGAATTCGAGGCGATGACCCCGTATCTCTACGGGACATTCGAGGATGATTCGGAGGTGCCGCCGGCCGACCGTCCGAGGGTTGTCGTCCTCGGGTCGGGCCCCAATCGCATCGGGCAGGGCATCGAGTTCGACTATTGCTGTGTACATGCCTCGTTTGCGCTTCGCGACGCCGGATACGAGACCGTGATGATCAACTGCAACCCGGAGACGGTGTCCACCGACTACGACACCTCGGA
>DATDPT010000196.1:0-10319 GCA_035292605.1 Acidimicrobiia bacterium | reverse complement strand
GATCCGACCGATGTCGATCCAGGTCGGTGAAGGGGTGAACCACTACTTCCACGCCACCCTGCACAACCGCGCGACGTATCTGGTGGCGATGCTCACCGGTCAGGTGGGCATCCCCGGCTCGGGTGTGAGCACCTGGGCCGGGAACTACAAGGGTGGGATCTTCCACGCGGCTCCCTGGTTCGGACCGGGCGTCGGTGGATATGTGAACGAAGACCCGTTCCATCCGTTGCTAGATGAGACGTCGAGGTACGACTTCAACAACACCCACCACTACATCCATGGCGAGGAGACCTCTTATTGGGGCTATGGGGACCGCCCTCTCATCGTCGACACCCCTGCTGAAGGGCGAAAGGTGTTCACAGGTCGCACCCACATGCCCACCCCGACCAAGGTGCTCTGGTACAACAACGCCAACCTGATCAACCAGGCCAAGTGGGCCTACCACCTGATCAAGGAAGTGAACCCCAAGGTCGACCTCATAGTCGACCAGCAGATCGAATGGACCGGTTCCGCCGAGTTCGCGGACGTGATCGTTCCCGCCAATAGCTGGCTTGAGTTCGAGACGGTGGAGATGGGGGGCTCCTGCTCGAATCCATTCCTTCAACTCTGGAAAGGTGGCATCCCACCTCTCTATGACAGTCGCGACGACGTGGCCATCTTTGCCGGTGTGGCCCGGGCCCTGACCGGTCTGTCAGGGGACGGCCGCTTCGCCGACTTCTTCGCCTTCGCCAGCGAGGGGCGACCCGAGGTCTATCTGGACCGGGTTCTCGCCGCCTCGTTCACTACCGAGGGCTACACGGTCGCCGACATCATGGAGGGGCGCTACGGCGAGCCGGGGGGTGCCCTGATGCAGTACCGGACCTATCCACGCATCCCGTTCTGGGAGCAGATACACGACAGCCTGCCCTTCTACACCGATACCGGTCGGATGAATGCCTATTGCGATCTGCCCGAGGCGATCGACTACGGCGAGAACCTCATCGTCCATCGAGAGGCGGTCGAAGCAACGCCCTATCTGCCGAATGTCATTGTCTCCTCGAGCCCGTGGATCCGCCCCAAGGACTATGGGATAGCGCTCGACGATCTCGACGCCGACCGCCGTCAGGTTCGAAATGTCAAGATGCCCTGGTCCGAGGTGCGACGGACCGTGAACCCTTTGTTTGAGCAGGGGTTCCGGTTCCTCTGCTTGACCCCGAAGTCACGACATTCCGTCCATTCGTCGTGGGCCGTCACCGACTGGCACTGGATCTGGAACTCGAACTTCGGTGATCCCCATCGGGCCGAGAACAGGATGCCGGGTGTCGGCGACGCCCAGCTTCACATGAACCCGGTCGACGCCCGCGCCCTCGGTGTCGAGAACGGGGACTGGGTTTGGATCGATGCCAACCCTGCCGATCGCCCCTATGTCGGGGCTTCGCCCGATGACCCGTTCTATGAGTGCGCCCGACTCATGGCGAGGGTCAGCTTCAACCATTCGTACCCACAAGGGGTGACCATGATCAAGCACGCCTTCTACATGGCCACGCCCCGAACCGTGCGCGGCTCGCAGAGCCGCGCTGACGGCAGGGCTCTGTCCGAGACCGGATACCAGGCGAGCTTCCGTCACGGAAGTCAGCAGTCCTTGACCCGGGGCTGGGCGCCTCCCATGCACCAGACCGACACCCTCTTCCACAAGAGGGCCGCCGGGATGGGGTTCATCTTCGGGTTCGATGTGGACAACCACGCCATCAACACCGTGCCCAAGGAGACCCTGGTCAGGATCACGTTGGCCGAGGCAGGAGGTCTCGGGGGTGAGGGGATCTGGTCGGGGGCAACCACCGGAAAGAGCCCTGGCGCGGAGACACGGCTCATGCAGGACTATCTGGCTGGTCGCTTGGTCACGATCAAGGGGAGCCGCTCGTGAAGGAACTGGAGCACGATGACCCGATGGAGCTGGTGGGTGTCGGCTATGCGACGTCGATCACCCTGGAAATCGATCTGGCCACCGCTCGTTGCCTGATCGAGGAGTACGCCCTTAGCGGCTTCACCGCACACGAGATCGGATCGCTCTTTGAGTCACCGTCCTACACCCTTCCCCACGCGATTCTTCGTCGTCGTGGCAAGGAGTTCGTCCGGGATCTGATCACCGGGGTCTTCGGGGGTGAGCGATGACCACCGTCTACAACTGGCAATTGGGCCGTGACATGGACTATCGGTTCGAAGGCGGGGGGACGCGCCGTCAATTCGCCGCGGTCTTCAACATCAACCGCTGTATCGCATGTCAGACCTGCACTATGGCCTGCAAGTCGACCTGGACCTTCTCCCCGGGCCAGGAGTTGATGTGGTGGAACAACGTCGAGACCAAGCCCTACGGGGGATACCCGCGTCACTGGGACGTCAACACGCTCGAACTGCTCGAGAAGGCCAACCCCGGTGGGCAGGTCTGGGACGCCGGCGCCGACTCTGCGAGTGCCCCCTATGGCCGATTCGAGGGGAAGACCGTGTTCGAGGCCGCCGACGTCGGACAGACTGCCCTTGGCTACCTGCCCATCGAGGATGAGTGGAAGGCACCCAACCGGTTCGAGGACCACGGCACCGGGTGGAAGGCCGAAGGGGCCAGTCTCCCCGAACATGACAGCTGGTTCTTCTATTTGGCACGGATCTGCAATCACTGCACATATCCGGCGTGTGTTGCCGCCTGTCCCCGCAATGCCATCTACAAGCGGGGTGAGGACGGGATTGTCCTCATCGACCAGGAGAGGTGTCGTGGCTACCGCAAGTGCGTCGAGGCATGCCCCTACAAGAAGGCAATGTACCGACCCAGCACCGGCACTTCCGAGAAGTGCGTCGGTTGCTACCCGAGAGTGGAAGGCTCGGACCCGCTGACAAACGGACAACCGATGGAGCCGCGGTGTATGGCCGCGTGTGTGGGCAAGATCCGGCTCCATGGGCTGGTGACCGTCGAGGCGGATGGAACATGGGCCCGCGACCCGAATCACCCCCTTTACTACCTGGTGCACGAGGAGCAGGTGGCCCTGCCTCTCTATCCCCAGTTCGGTACCCAGCCGAACATCTACTACATACCGCCCCGCTGGGTCCCCCGTGACTATCTGAGACAGATGTTCGGCCCAGGTGTGGACCGTGCGATCGAGCGCTACACCCGTCCGTCGCGTCGGCTTCTGGCCGTGTTGCAGCTGTTCCGAGTCTCGCAGCAGATGTTGTTCTCATTCGACGTCGAGGAGGGCGAGAAGGTCGGCGAGATCGCTGTGGGCGGGCAGGCCTATGAGGTGTACGACGACACCGCTATCGGCTATGGCGCCGATGGCCATGAGGTCGTCCGGGTGAGTGTCGAGGAACCAATCTTCGAGCGTCCCTTGAAGGTTAACTCGATATGAGCGCGACCCTCGCCTACGAGGCCGACCTGACGGTGGCCGCAGGCCGGGCCGTCGTCTACAGCCTTTTGGCTACCGGGCTCGCCCGACCCACATCGGAACGTCTGGCGGCCATCGGATCGGTGCTCCTGCCGGCGGTCGAAGCTCTCGACTTGCCGGACGCCATCGACTCCGCCCTTGATCATGTGAAATCGCTGATGCCTTCGGATCTGGAAGCGATAGACGCGGCGCATTTCGCCCTCTTTCCACCCATCACGTCCCAGGACGCGCCCGGGTACGAGACCGCCTATCGGGGTGATGGGATATTCCAGCAATCTGCACTGCTCGCAGACATCGCCGGCTTCTACCGTGCGCACGGCCTCAGGGCCGGGGGCGAGGAGAGAGAGCGGCTCGATCATGTCGTGGTCGAGCTCGAGTTCATGGCTCTGGCCGCCCGCAAGGAATTCTCGGCGGCCCAGGCTCTGCGCCTGGAGGAGGCGGACATCTGCCGCCGAACCTCGGCGGATTTCCTCCAAGATCATCTGGCCTGTTGGGCGCCTGCCTTTGGGCGTCGTACCGCCTCGGTGGCCGGAGACCCCTGGTATGGGGCGCTTGGCCTGCTCCTGGCGCTTTGGGTCGAGGCGGATGCCGCGGCCCTTGGAGTGAGCCCGATCGAGGTGGCCGACCAGCCGCTGGCCCAGGATCCCCCCGACGACGGGAGCTGTGGCCCGTGCCCCGTTCCGACGACACCTGGTGTCCCATGAGGCGGCACCACAACGTTCTCGTGATCATCTTGCTCCTGCTCGCCGCCGCCGTGATGCGAGTGTGGGATGCCAATCCTGCGATGGCCCAAACCCAGTCAATTGGTGCCTGGAAGGTCGACTCCGACCCGGGACTGGATGGGTCTTCACCGTCCTGGCAGTCGATTCTGCCCGTGTTCGTAGCCACTACCGCACAGCAGGTGACCCCCCCGATGGGGGGTGGGACGGTGGAGCGGGTCGCGGTCCGTGCGGTTCACTGGGAGAACCGCCTGTATGTGATGCTGGAATGGGTTGATTCCACAACCGACTTGGTGACTGACCGCCCAGAAGCGTTTACTGACGCCGCCGCGATTCAGTTTCCCGCCGTAGCCGCGAGCACGGTTCCGGCAATCTGCATGGGCCAGGCGGACCAGGCGGTCAACATATGGCAATGGCGGCACGACCAGCAGCAGGAGCTTCCCAGCTTGCCCGAGGACGGCTACGTCGACCTGTATCCCTCGGACGACGATTCGTTCTATCCGGCACGAGAAGCCGGCAATCCGCTGGCGCAGGAAGAGCGTCGCCCAGTGCGAAACCTGGTGGCGGGAGGCTTCGGAACCCTGACCTCCAGCCAGTCGGCAGACCTGATCGGCTCAGGCATTCATGCCGGAGGCAGATGGATGGTGGTTTTCTCCAGACCCTTCACCCCCGAAGGTCCGCTGCAACCGGAGTTCACCAGCGACACGCCGGTTGATGTGGCCTTCGCAATATGGGACGGCAGCAAGGGGGAACGAGACGGGATGAAGTCGGTGTCTTCCTTCACACAGCTGAACATCACACCGGAGGACCCACCGAGGCGCGCCGTGCCCGCCTTTGGTGATTGGCCCGAATACAAGCCGCCGAATGCGATGCTGGGCTATGTCGGCCTCTTCGTCGCAGTGGTCCTGGTGGTTGGAGCCCTGATCTGGTCCATGACACGGAGCGAGCCCGATGCAGAAGAACCCACAGACTGATCTCGCGCCCAGAATCGCCGGACCGTTGGCGATCCTGGTCGTTGCTGAGCTGTTTCTTCTCCGGCTCGGGACACGCACCCTCATCCATATTCCCGGGCTGGAGAAGTACGAGACCCCGATTGGGTGGCTGGCCGAGGTCGGTCGGTTCGCCTACTTCGCTGCTGTGGTGTTCCTGATTGCGCTCTTGATAGCGCTCACCGTTCGACGATTTCGGAGATCGGGTCCCTTTGCGGTGATGGGGGCCTTGGCCGCTCTCGGCTTTCTCGTGACGGCTCTCGCTGGACGACTGGAGTGGATCCAGCCCGGGGTCGTCGGGTGGGTCGGCATGACCGCACTGGTGATGGCGTTGGTGGGTGCTGCGAGTAGAGGGAGACGCGCCCTTCCACTGGCCTTCTTCACAGCCGGCGCGGTGGCTGCAGGTTGGAGCGCCCTGGCTCAAGGCAGGGGTGGCGGCCTGAGCGGAGGGCAGGTGGATGGTCTTCTCATCGTCTCAGAGATCATGGTCCTCGGCTTCGCCCTTACCGCACCGCTCCTCCTCGAACGACGCCCCTCGCGTCGTGCGATGCTGGTCGGGTTGGGGGTGGCAGTTCCGACCACTTTCGTCGCGGCTGCCAGCTCATCGACCGTTTCGACCCTGGCTTTGTGGTCCTTCGGCACCCCGGGTTGGCTCCCCGGTATCGCCTACGCGTTGGCCCTCGGGGCGGTGGGCATGGTTCTGTGGTCGGCATTCGAATCCGGCGAACGACAGATGGCCGTCGGGCTCGTCCTGCTTGCCGGCGGAGGGGTTGGCATGATCAGCACCTATCAGACCGGTTTGGCGTTGGCCGCCCTCCTCGTGCTGGGCGACGCGCTCCGACCGGCGCGAGTTTCCAGTGATCGCCAGCTGCTTCAAGCGGTCCAACGAATCACGCCTGACACCAAGGTCGCTGCACAGTTTCCGGCACCCTCTTCGTTGATTCGTTTCTCGATGTCGTATGGGTCAGGGTCTACCGCCAGCACCGCCAGGTCCGCCCGCTTGCCGACGTCGATGGATCCGAGACGATCCGACAGCCCGAGTGCGGCCGCCCCGCCTCGGGTCGCGGCATGGAGGAGCCGGCGGTCTAGGTCGGCCCGTTCGTAACCACCCTCGACGGCCAGCCGTCGTAACAGGGCGACGTCTTCGAGAGGGTCCAGCGATGTTGTGGATCCCAGTGAGTCGGTGCCAACCGCGATCAGGCTTCCTTCTTCGAGGAACGCCGCCACCGGTGGGGGGTCGATTCCAACGGTCAGATTGGAGCGCGGGCAGAGGGCGACGTAGGTGCTCGCTTCTCTGAGCAGTCTGCGTCCTTCCCGTCCCAGGTAGACGCCGTGTGCCACGTGACTGTCACTCCCGAGGAGACCGCAGGACATGGCGAACTCGGCGGCGCTCAATCCGGTGCCGCCCCGGGCGAGGATGCTCCAGGGGCGGCCAACCCGGAGAGTCACTCGCTCGGCGAGGGCCCCGGTCCCGGTGCGGTAATAGGAGTCTTCGCTGTCGGACTCGGCGAGATGGATATGGAGACGGATTCCGAGTCGGCGGGCAAGGGCGGCCGCCGCTTTCAGGACCGGCTCGTCGACGCTGTATGGGGCGTGGGGCGAGAGCCCGACGAGAGCGTGGTCGTTTCTCGGCGCTGAGCCCAGGGTCGACTCCACCCAGGACTCCACTCGCGCCTCCCAGGCCGCCTGGTCGACACCGATCAACTCCAGGTAGGCAACACCGGAGACCCCGGCGGCGACGAGGGTGTCGAGGGCTTCGACGTCGGTGACAATGTCGCCGAAGCAGGTGGTGCCGGTAGACAACGCCATCTCGACTCCGTGACGCGCAGTGGCACTCCAATCCTCGGTTCGGCGTCCCTCGTATTCGGTGACAAAACGCTCCGACCAGGCGACATAGCTGGCATGAGGTGCCGACCCGACTTCGGCGAAAGAGGTGTACTGAAGGTGGGTGTGAGCGTTGACCAACCCCGGGATCAGGGCGCCGCTCCATTCGAAGACTTCGGCCCGGTCAAACTGACCGAGGACCTCGGAGCGGGGCCCGACGCCGACAATGACCCCGTCGGTCACAGCCACTCCTCCATCGGGTATCGGCGGAGCGCTCACCGGCACCACCACCGGCGCCACATGGACGGCGGTCGCGCTCACCAGCTGGTCGCGGCCCGGATCTGTGCCTCGGTGGGTTGGTCGATCTCGATGCCGGCCGCGGCGAGTTGGGAGCCGGCCACCTCGTCCTCGATGTGCCGGGGGAGCAAATGCACGCCGGGCGCCAGCTCACCTGTGGCGAGAAGGTCCAGGGCCCTCAGTTGCAGGGCCAGCGACAGATCCATCACCTCGATGGGGTTGCCCTCACCGGCCGAGGTGTTGGCGCAATACCCGTCGGCCACCACGAACACGGTGACCCCCGACCCGGTGCTGAGGGCCCTGACCTTCGGTCTCACCTCGGGCCCCCATTCCAAGCCGGGGCCGATCGAGGGGTCGAACTCCGGAGGCCCGGCGCCGCCCACCGCGATGATGGCCCCATCGCGCATCAGCGCCACATGTTCCGCGGTCAGGGTGTGACCGATCCCGGTCGCGGTGATGACGAAGTCGGCTTCGGTTACCGCTTGGGCCAACGGGCGCACTCTGAAACCGTCGTGGTGGGCGGCCAATGCCGCTACTGGGTCGATCTCGGTGACGGTGACCCGGGCCCCGAGCCCTCCTGCAACCGAGGCGATGCCCCGCCCCACCATTCCGTATCCGACCACCACCACCGCCGAGCCCGACATCTGCACGTTGGTGGCGTCCAGCATTGCCATCACCACCGATTGCCCGGTTCCGTACACGTTGTCGAACAACGACTTCACCCTGGCGTCGTTGACGGCGACACAGGGGACCATGAGCGCTCCCTCGGCTTCCATCACCCGCAACGGCCTGACCCCGCTGGTCGTCTCCTCAGCCACGCCGAGCAGGTCGCCGAGCACGTCATGTCGCTCGGCGTGGATACGGCGGACGATGCTCGCCC
Organism: Acidimicrobiia bacterium; assembly: GCA_035292605.1. GTDB lineage: Bacteria > Actinomycetota > Acidimicrobiia > Spongiisociales > ZC4RG35 > JALYNX01. The sequence continues at coordinate 2,200 of DATDPT010000196.1, read as the reverse complement.
CGTCATCGGAGATGTACTCGGGCCGGGTGTCGATGAATGCCTCACGCAACTCAGCCACCCGGTCGCGATCTGCCCCCTCCTCGGCGAAGACCTGGATGCCGGATTCGGCCAACGCCGCAGCGACCGCACCCTTGGTCGAATGGCCGCTTCCGAACACGGTGACCTCGGCCCCCAGCGAGGCCACCGCTTGAACGAGGCAGGCGGTCTTGGGCTCGAGGGTGAGTGCAATTCCCACCCGCCGACCAGACAGACGACCGCTCCCCGAGACGGTCTCCGTCGCGGCTGCCAAAGCGGGCATGAATTGGCGGGCGAATTCAATCATCCCCCGGCCGGTGCTGGTCATTGACTGCCCCACGATCGCCAGGTATCGGCTTCCAAGATCTCGCTCAAGGTGTCGGACTGCCCTTCCTCGAGGACATCGAGGCGGATCCCCTGACTCGCCAGCTTGGCGGTCGCTATCGCCTGGTCGAGCTCGATGGGGAATTGGTGGACTCCGGGGGCGAGATCACCGCTCGCCAGGAGATGACATCCCAGGGCCTGAACCGAGAACGACAGGTCCATGATCTCAACCGGGTGCCCCAGGCCGCCGGCGATGTTGACCAGCGCCCCTTCAGCGAGGACGAACACCGGCTTCTCCCCGTCGAGCATGAAGCGGGTCACCCCGGGTCGCACCTCGTCTTCCGCCGTCGAAGCGTCCCTCAAGGCAGGGACGTCGATCTCGAGGTCGTGATGACCGGCATTGGCCAGGATGGTCGAAGCGGCCAGAGCCGGGAAATGGCGCTCGGTGACAGACCTCATCCCACCAGTGGCGGTTATCACCAGGTCGGCCTCTCTCAGAGTCGTCATCAGATCGGCCACCTCATGTCCGTCGGTGTGGGCTTCGAGCGCCTTGATCGGGTCCACCTCGACCGCGACCACCCGGCCTCCGAGGGCATGCACGTAATTGGCAATGCCCCTTCCCACCCACCCGTACCCGACGATCGCTACCCGTTTCCCGGGAAGTCGAAGATTGGTGAGCCGAAGAATCGCCTGGATGGTGGACTGACCGGTCCCATAGCGGTTGTCGAACATGTGCTTGCAGGCCGCATCGTTGGCGGCGATGACCGGCATGGGAAGCCGTCCCGCCTGCTCCATCTGGCGGAGTCGGGCTACTCCGGTGGTGGTCTCCTCGGAGACGCCTTTGAGCCGGGAGTAGATGTCGGGGCGGTCTCGGGCGATCCGGACCGTCAACTCCGCCCCGTCGTCGATGATGTACTCGGGCTCGGTCCCGGCGACCTTCATCAGATCCGCCTCCCACACCTCAGGCGTCGACCTCCGACTGGAATGGACCTCGACGCCCCGCTCCACCATCGCCGCCGCCACATCGTCACGCGTGGTCCACGGGTTGGATCCGGCGGCAACCACCCGAGCGCCGGCGTCGGCGAGAACGGTTGCCAGGAAGGCAGTCTTCGCCTCCAGATGGAGCACCACGGCAACTCGCTTTCCGGTGAGGGCGCCATCTGCGAGACGTCGCCGGACGAAACCGTCCAGCACCGGTGAGCGTCTCCTCGCCCAGTCGATGGCCTGGTGCCCGGTCGGGGCCAGGGTCATGTCTGCGACCCGGGACCTTGCCACGACATCGTCTATCCCGCTCACAGCCGTCCCGCCTCGATGATGCGTTGCAGGAACTGGCGGGTACGCGGGTTCTCCGGCTCCGAGAACAGCTTGTTGGGCGTAGCTTCCTCGAGAATGCGCCCGCTGTCGAGGAAGCAGACCCGGTCGGCCACGTCTCGGGCGAAGCCCATCTCATGGGTGACGATGATCATCGTCATCCCGGCGGTCTTCAGGTCACGGATCACCGAGAGCACGCCACCGATCAACTCGGGGTCGAGGGCGGCGGTCACCTCGTCCAGAAGCAATACATCGGGGCTGGTGGCCATGGCCCTGACGATCGCCACCCGTTGTTGTTGGCCTCCGGAGAGACGGTCTGGGTAGGAGTCGGAATAGGCGCCCATCTCGAAAAGCTCCAACAACTCCCTGGCCCGCGCCTCGGTCTCGGTGCGATCCAGTCCATGCACTCTGCGCGGGGCCAGGGTGATGTTGTCGAGCACCGTCATGTGGGGGAACAGGTTGTAGGCCTGGAACACGATTCCTATTCGCTTCCTGAGCTCGTTCTGGGGAAGACTCTCGTCCTGGATGTCGACCCCGTCGAGCATGATCC
>DATDPT010000195.1:0-9116 GCA_035292605.1 Acidimicrobiia bacterium | reverse complement strand
GTATCGACTGGGTGATCCCCTTGCGGTCCTTGGGGACCGCGGTCCGGTCGAACCCCTTCCCGTAGTCGGTCACGAACACAGACAGCTGGTCCTCCTCCGCTTCGAAATAGAGGGAGAGCCGATCAGATCCGGAGTGCTTGGCACCATTCACCATGGCCTCGCTGGCCGCACTGACCAACGCCCTCGACGACTCATCGACCGGATGGTCCCCGACCGTGACCACGTCGATGGGTACCTGGTGATCCGACTCGATCCGGGTGGCGGCTTCCTTGAGGGCAGTCGACACCAGGTCGGCACCCTCGACAGGCGCGTTCCCGTAGAGCCACTCGCGCAACTCCCCTTCCTGATGACGGGCCAGGATCGACATTCGGGCCGGATCATCGGTTCGCTGGATCAGGGCCAGAGTTTGGAGGACGGAATCATGGAGATGGGCCGCCAACTCGGCTCGCTCCTCCTGACGGATCCGCTCCCTCCGCTCGGCGCCGAGATCCCGGGCGAGACGCGTCACCCAGGGCCCGAAAGCAATCAGGATCCCGAGAAGGGTCAGCGCTACCGCCAGCAGGACCGGGCCGACCTCGAGAAGAGGCCCGACGCCGGTGGAGAGGATCGCAAGACCGCCGATCAAGAGCCCGACCCCGATCAACAGCCGCCACCGCCCGGGCTGAGCGGCATTGGGGTCGAAGAAGGACGCGATCGAGCTGGGCATGTTGCGGACGGCCACTGCGGCCAATCCGAATCCCAGGGCGGAGACGGTCAGGACCAGAGCATTGGACGGCCACCACCCCAAGACCCCGAGGAGCAGCATCAACCCGACGAAGGCAAGACCCAGCCCGAGCATTTGTTGAGGCTCGGCGGGCACCGGTTCTGCATCCTCCACCCGATCGATGGCCATCAGCCACATACCGACATAGATGAGGGCCCCAAGACCCCAGACCATGCTCAAACTGACGAAAGCCGCCCGGACAAAGGCATCGTTCACACCGAGCGCGTCGGCAAGACCGCCGGCCACACCAGCGACCATCCGGTCGGTTCGGCGACGGCGAAACTCGAACACCCGCTGTTGGCTCACAAGGAGATGATCGCGGGCCGGGCTAACAACCTCAATCGGGAACAACCCTGAGCAACCAGGGGGGCTCTCAGGGTGGTCCCCGATTGCCCGATGCCTGGCTTTCTGGGCAAATGGAACTCATGGAACAGAACAACACAACCACCGAGGCGCCGCCCGAGCCCAAGGTCGGTGCGCAGGAGGAGCTGATCCGGCCCAGGGAGGGCCGGGTCATCGCCGGCGTAGCGCAGGGCCTGGCGAATCGCTTCAACATTGCACCATGGGTAGTGCGAGCAGTCTTCATCCTTCTCGCGTTTGCGGGAGGAGCCGGAGTTGCCCTCTACGCCGCCGGATGGTTCCTGATCCGCTCCGAGGAGGAAACGGAGTCCGCTGCCGAACGGGTGTTCACCGGAGCCACCACCTCCCGGTCTTGGATCGGCATAGGTCTGGTGTTCCTCGCCGCCCTGATCCTGGTCGACAACTTCACATTCCTCTCCGGAGGCGTGGTTTGGGCTGTCGGCCTGTTGATTGTGGGCCTTCTCCTCTACACGGGCGATCTCCCTCGCCTGATGAACAGGTCAGAGGAGCAGGGAACGGCCTCGAGCCTTGACAACAAGGAGGGAGTTCAACAAATGACAACTGACACCAGGGTCTCGTCCACCGAGACCCTTATCCAAGCCACCACCCCCCCGTCCGGAGGCACGGTCGGCGGAGGCGTTCCCCCGACTCCGACGCCAACCCCGCCGATCCTGCCCCCGGCGGCTCACAAACCACGGGAGCACTCGTTCCTGGGGCGATTGACGATCGGATTCATGCTCCTCGGACTGGGCGTGCTCGCTCTGCTCGACAACTTGCCAGACGTGGCGATCGAGCCGGAGCCACGGCACTACATGGCGCTGGCCGTGACCATCCTCGGCATCGGGCTCGTGGTCGGCGCCTTCGCCGGGCGCGCCCGATGGTTGATCGTGATCGGCATGATCATGGTGCCCACCCTGCTGTTCTCACCGGTCTTCGAGTACGAGTGGACCCATGAGAACTTCGAGCGCTCAGTGACGCCGGACATCTTCGCCGAGGTGGAAAGCGGCTACTCACTGGACGTCGGCAATCTTTTCATCGACCTGACTGAGCTCCCCTGGGATGGGCAAACCATCGAGATGTCGATATCGGTCGACTGGGGCAATGTCGAGCTCAGACTCCCGGAAGGTGTTGGCCTTATCGGTAGCGCCGAGGTCTCGGTTGGTCGGGTGGCGGGACCAGGACGGGAGAGCTCCGGTCTGGGCAATCCCGCACTCATGTTCAACACCCCCGGCCCTCGCGGGACGGTGAACCTCGATGCCCGGGTGGATATCGGCAACATCGAAATCTCACGTGGTTGATCGAAAGGATCTAGCAACATGAAGACACATTCCTTCGACACAGTCTCGTTCGTTTCGGGACTCGTCTCCATCCTCGTCGGGCTCCTCTTTCTGATCGCCGAGACCCCGGAGCAGATCGTTGATGTCCTGGTGAATTCCGGCGCCTGGGTCTGGCCCGTTGCCCTCCTGATTGTCGGGCTGGCGGTGATCATCCCGGTGCTCATGCCCAAAAAGGACGAGGCGCTCGAATCCGGCGACTCCGATTAGGTGACAGCCTGCGCACCGCGGATCCCCTGATAGAGGGTCCTTAGGGCAAGGACCATCACCAGGGTCCCGAACACCAGCGAAAGGGTGCGGCCTTCGACCCCGAGAGCGATCTGGGCTCCCACAACCGAGCCGGCCACTCCCGCCAAACCAGCAACGAGTCCGTCCCCAGGGCGGACTCGTTCGTTCCTCAGGTTGACCACGGTGCCCGCGATGGCGGTGAGAATGATCGCCACCAGAGAAGTTCCCTGGGCCTCATGCTGACCAAACCCAAGGAGAAGGACAGCGGCGGGAACGATCACGACCCCGCCTCCGACCCCGGCCACCCCGGCGAAGAACCCGGAGATGAGCCCAATCCCAACCGCGATGGCGGCTTGGGAGGGGAGACCGAGCTCACCGGAGCCCGGCAACGGGTCCCCGCCGGCCATCATCCTGATCGCGGCTGCCAACAGCACCAGCCCGAAGACGATGCCGAGAGAGCGTGAGCTCATTCGATTCATCAGGGAGGCACCGAGCACGGAGCCGACCACTCCCCCGGCACCGATGAGCACGCCTACGCCGAGATCGATTTCCCCGGAGATTCCGAATGAAACGGCACCGCCGATGGCGATGGGAACGATGGCGGCCAGTGATGTGGCGTGGGCACGATGTCGGTCCAGGCCCACCGCCACCAACAGCGGGACCATGACGATCCCCCCACCGATTCCGAAGCCGCCCGAGAGCAGACCGGCGGTTAGACCGATCAGTGCGAGTTTCCAGGCCTTTACGGCCAACGGTGCAGAAGTGCGCACCTGCTCACCATAAATGGTGAGCCGGTCGCCTCAGGTCAACGCCGGGGACGCGCCGCCTTGACTCTCAGCCGGCGTCCCGCCACCTCGCGACCGTCGATCTCCGCAATCGCCGAGGACTCCTTGCCTTCGGCTATCACCACGAACCCGAATCCGCGCGAGCGATCAGTGTCCTTGTACTTGACGATCGTGGCCGATTGCACCGGCCCATGATCGCGGAACATCGCTGTCAGACCATCTTCGGTGAACGAGTAAGGGAGGTTCCCCACGTAGAGCGTCGAGCCTCCCGAGTAGTTTCGATCGAGGGGCCGATGTGCCGGTATCACCGTGGTCGAAGGCCTCGTCCGGTGCTCCTCCCGCTCAGGCTCCATGAACTGGCGACTGGGCACGGGACGTGTCGGGATATGAGTGGCGATCCCAAGCGACTGCTGGAGGCGCTTGGCTTCCCGCATCTGGGACCCGTCCACCAGGGAGACCACCACGCCCGACGCCCCGGCCCGGGCAGTCCTCCCCGATCGATGAAGGTAGGCCTTGTGGTCCTCGGCAGGGTCGAAGTGGATCACACTGGCCACCCCTTCGACGTGGATGCCTCTCGCCGCAACGTCGGTGGCGACCAGCGCCTGGACCCGGCCTGTGGTGAAGTCCTTGAGGGCTCGGTTTCGCTGCCCCTGAGACCGTCCCCCATGCAGGGCCACCGCGGTGACTCCTGCACGATCCAACTGGCGGGCAAGACGGTCGGCGCCATGGCGGGTCCTGGTGAAGATGATCGAAGGGCTCGCCGAAGCCACCACCTCGGCGGTGTGAGCCACCCGATCGGCGCGATCGATCATCCAGAACACGTGCTCGACATCGTTGGCTGCGTGTTCTTGGAGCTCCGACTCATGGCGCACCGGGTCGCGCTGGTAGCGCTCGGTGAGCACCGCGACGTCACGGTCGAGTGTGGCCGAGAAGAGGACGGTTTGACGGTCGCGCGATGTCATCTCCAGGAGACGACGGACCGCCGGGAGAAACCCCATGTCGGCCATCCGGTCCGCTTCGTCGACGACCACGACATCGACGTCACGGAGGTCGACATCGCCCTGAGCGATCAGATCTTCGAGCCGCCCGGGGCAGGCGACCACCAGATCGACACCCTGGTGGAGTTGGCGTCTTTGAGGGCCATAACCCACCCCTCCGTAGATCGAGGCCATGGAACGGTTCGAGGCCTTGGCCAAGGGACGAAGCTCGGCGGTGATCTGCTCGGCCAACTCCCGAGTCGGCGCGAGGATCAAACCCCTTGGTCGACGGGCTTTGCCACGACCAAGTTGGACTATGAGGGGCAGGCCAAAGGCAAGGGTCTTGCCCGAGCCCGTCGGCGCTCGCCCACAGACATCGCGCCCAGCGAGGACATCGGGAATGGTCAGGGCTTGGATGGGGAATGGCGCGGTGATGTCGCGACGTTCGAGAATCGCGATCAGGTGCTCGGGCAGGCCGAGCTCGGCGAAGGTATTGGTCATGACTGCTCTCCGTTCCGCCTGGGCGGAACACTTGGGTGTTGTTGCGATCTCGCCTCGAGGTCACCGCTGGCGGCGGCGAGCACGAGATCGGCAGATGAGGCAGTCGAGCCGGATGAGAAGGCCGTTGGTCACCGGGGAGCGTCTTACGCTGGCCTCCCTACCGGTGCGGCAAGCACCAATCTAGCAGGTCGCTCGTGGTAATTGGGAGCCACAGGTCCGCATATGGCCCCTGTACGTCCCAATTACATGGGGCGCCCGTTACTCGATACCGCCAAACAAACGGGTCTTCGGCTCGAGGTACTCGTGGACCCCTTCGGGCCCCGATTCCCGCCCCATCCCCGACTGCTTCATCCCACCAAACGGGGCCTCCGGCGTAGCCGGATACCAGTCGTTGATCCCGACCATGCCGAACTGGAGCTCCTCGGACACCTTGAAGGCAGTCGCCAGGTCCCGGGTGTACAGATAGGAGGCAAGTCCGTATTCGGTACTGTTGGCCATGGCGATCACGTCGTCGACATCGGAAAAGGGCACGATCGGCATCACCGGGCCGAACACCTCCTGCTCATGCACCGGGCTGGCTTGGCTGACGTCGGTGAGGACGGTCGGCGCGTAGAAGTAGCCCGTGCCCTCCAGGCGGCTGCCCCCGATCAGCACCTTCGCCCCAAGGTCGACGCTGGCCGACACCAGATGCTCCACCCGGTCGCGCTGGATGGCATTGATCAGCGGCCCGATGGTCGTCGCCGTCTCCAGGCCATTCCCGACCACCTGGTCCTGGGCGGCGGCGACCGCGCTCTCGCTGAACTCCCCGGCCACCGCCTCATGAACGTAGAAACGCTGCGGCGCCACGCAGACCTGACCGTTGTTGCGCACCTTGGCGCTCAATCCGCTCCTGGCGATCGCCGCGATGTCGCCCGCGTCGGGGAAGACGATCACCGGGGCATTACCACCCAGCTCGAGGGAGAGCCGGGTCACAGTCCGCGAAGCGCCGTCCATGAGGAGTTTTCCGACCCGGGTGGATCCGGTGAAATGGATTTTCCTGACCCGGTGATCGTCGAGCATCGCCTGGCCGATCTCGTGGGGCTTGCCGTTGACCACGTTGTGGACCCCGGCGGGCAGACCCGACTCCGCCAGCGCATGGGCGATCAGGAATGCCGATCGCGGGGTGTACTCGGAGGGGCGGCTGACCACGGTGCACCCGGCGGCCAGGGCAGCCGAAACCGCACGGGTCTGGTTGTAGACGGGGAAGTTCCATGCCGTGATCACGCCCACAACCCCCAACGGCTGATAGATCACGTCGATCCGCCGCCCGGCCTGTCGTGCCGGGATGGAGCGACCGTAGACGCGACGCGCCTCCTCGGCCGCCCAACGGAAGTAGTTGGGGGCGCTGGCCCACTCGCCGCGGGCCTCGGCGATCGGCTTGCCCGCCTCCTCGGTGGTGATTCGGGCGAATTCGTCGAGATGGCCTTCGATGTACAACGCAGCCTTCTCCAGAACCGCGCCCCTTTGATAGGCGGTGAGGTGGGACCAAGAGGGAAAGGCGGCAGCGGCGGCATCAATCGCCGCCTTGGCGTCGGTCTCGTCACCGAAAGGAAGCTGTTCGAGCACCTCCTCGGTGGCCGGGTTGACCAGATCCCAGGTGCCTCCACCAAGGGCGTTATCCCACAGCCCGTTGATGTATTGCTTGAAAGGGATCATCGGATCACCTTATCCAAGCCATGGCGAAGCGCCGCCTCGAGAGCAGGGGCAGTCAAACGCCGACGGAGGGAGGGCTTCTGAAACTGCCCCTGCTCGGGCCTATTTGGCGGAATACGAGTTTCTATTCGCGACCGTGAATAGAAATCCGCCCTCGTGCAAATAAGTGTCGAACCGTCGATGGAGGAATAAGCATGTCTCGCGTCACTGCGTCATTTGCGCTTGCGATCGTCATGGCGTTGCCACCGGTCGTCGTTGAGCTACCAGCACGTCCCCCGGAGAGCCACTGTGTCGTTGTTGTGATCGGCCAGGAGGAATCGGGAGAGCTGATCACCGCCGACCCCACCTGTTTCGGGAATGAGGATTCGGCGCGGCTCTGGACCAGCTCGGGTCTAGCACTGGCATCAACCTCCAGTCTCGGAGAAGATCCAATCCAGGCCCTGACCACGTTCACCCTGGGCATCCACTACGACGGCTTCAACGGCACCGGGTCGTCGATCAGCATCATCGGGTCCTCTTGCACCGGCGGCTGGTGGAACACCCCGCTCGCCTGGAACAACCGGATCTCTTCGTCATTCCACGGCTGCGCCGCCCTCCGACACTATGACCTCGCCAACAAGGGCGGCTCCTTCCAGCTCACGGTCGGTGTCGGCACCACCAAGAACCTCAACTCGCTGAACAACCGCGCCGAGTCGGTGTCCTACAGCGCCAGCTAGAGCCAAGTCTGATTACGGTCAGACTTGGTGGTCGAGTCCACGACACCGACTGACGCCGAGGTCATCGCAGCCTCACTTGCCGATCCGACCCGGTTCGGAGAGATCTTCACGCGTCATCACGACGCCGTATACCGATTCGCCAGTCGACGGGTGGGTGTGGGTGAGGCGGCGGACATCACGGCAGAGGTGTTTCTGAGGGCGCTCAAGGGTCGGCACCGGTACCACCTCGATCGCCCCAATTGCCTGCCCTGGCTCTATGGCATCGGGGTCAATGTCATCGGTGACCACCTTCGCCGGGTGAAACGTCGCAGTCGGATCTATCTGAAGGCACAAGAAACTGCCCTCAACCAGGACGACTTCACGACACCACTGGTCGATCGGGTGGACGCCGAGTCGGCAGCACCGAGTCTCAACGAGGCCCTGGGTCGCCTCGGCCGCAAGGACAGGGAGACCCTGCTCCTGTTTGCCATCGACCGCTTGACCTATTCGGAGGTGGCCCTGGCGCTGGGGGTCCCGATCGGCACTGTTGGGTCCCGAATCCTGCGCGCCCGACGAAAGATCATGGAGCAAATCCCCGATCTCGGACAAATAACAGGGCACGGCGGCACCGACCCAGAAAAGGAAGGCCGTGATGACTGAGACCTCGCTCCACCCTGTAGACCTCGCCCTGCGCGCCGTGACCACGACCTTTGAGCCGAGCCGCGCCGATTTCGACTCCGCCCGGGTCATGCTCATGGAGGCCATTTCCTCGACCCTTCCCCCGTCGCGAAGTCGGATCCGGCTCTTATGGGCGGCTGTCATCGCCCTCTCGATGGTCATCGCGTTCTTCCTCGTCCAAACCACTTCTACCTCACCCGCCGAGGCCCTCGTCACCGAGCTCGCCCGGGTCGTCGAGACCACCGACCCGCTGGTCATCCCCGATGACCTCTTTGCCTACACGCTGACCGAGGAGACGGCTTTGGGGGAGGTCGAGCGGGAAGCGCTCGATGGTGTCGAAATCCCTCATGACTCCCTGGCCTACGGTCTTCCCCAAACCCGGGAGACGTGGATCGGCGATGAAGGGACTGCTCGGCTGAGTACGACCTACTTCCGACCCGTGTTCTTCTCCTCGGCCGACGAGGCGGCCTATTACGCAGCCGGTCTGGACCAACAAGACAAGATCGGAGAGACCGTCATCGAGACCCAACCCGATGCCTCCGGCATCCTCGACGAGATGGACTGGCCGACCGATCCCGCCCAACTCGAGGCCACGATCCGCTCCCTGGTCGGCGACACCGATCTCGTGGTTCTCGAGACATGTCTCAAACTGCTCCGGGCGACCTTGATTCCACCCCAGCTCCGAACCGGAGTGTTGCTGGTCGTTGCCGGGCTCGATCCGGAGTTGGTCGATGAGAGCCCGGACGGCGCAGGCACCTTCTCAGTGAGTTTCGAGAGTCCGGAGCCGAAGCGGTGGACGTTCACCCTCGACGCCACCGGGCACCTCAGATTCGAGGAGTTGATCCTGGTCGACGGTGATCCCGCCCGGGGAGTGCCGCCGGGCACCGCCGAGTACACCGCCACCTACACGGTGCCTCGTCTCGTCGACGGCGCCGATCTTCCCTAGCCACAGGCAAAGGTCCGGACGCGAAAAACCCCGAGGGAGTGTTGGCCGAAACCTCTACCCTCTCGGGGTTCTCGACCCTACTCGGACTCCAACCCCGAAAGGCTGGTCTCCCAGAGGGTCCCGGAGTGACCTCTCGATCGCTTCGGGTCCGGTTCGA
>DATDPT010000194.1:0-3823 GCA_035292605.1 Acidimicrobiia bacterium | reverse complement strand
TCAATACCTGATCTCCAAGGGTGTCCAGCCGCCCATGTTCAACTCGTACGGGTCACGACGGGGCAATGACCGGGTGATGACCAGAGGCACATTCGCCAACATCAGGGTCAAGAACCAGCTGGCCCCAGGGACCGAGGGTGGCTGGACCACGGACTTCCTCGATCGCCAGGTCAAGACGATCCACGAAGCCTCCATGCACTACCAAACGGAGGGGATACCCCTGATCGTCATCGGCGGCGCCGACTATGGCATGGGGTCGTCCAGGGACTGGGCGGCGAAGGGCCCATTCCTGCTCGGTGTGAAAGCAGTGCTCGCCAAGTCCCTGGAACGAATCCATCGCTCCAATCTGGTGATGATGGGTGTTCTTCCCCTCGTCTTCGCCGATGGTGAGGACGCCGAGGTCCTCGGCCTCGACGGATCAGAGACCTTCGACATCCTGCTGGCAGACGACCTTCGGCCGCGACAGACGGTGACGGTGACCGCAACTGCCGCCGACGGTTCGGTAAAGACGTTCACAACCGTGGCCAGGGTCGACACCGACATCGAAGTCGAGTACTTGCGTCATGGCGGCATCCTCCATTACGTGCTGCGGAGGATGGCCTCTGACTGATCAAGCCGAGGACACGGACCTCCTTCCCAATCGATCCCTCCTACTCAGCGGGGTCTTCGTGGGCGTGGTCGTGATCGGGCTAGCCGTGGGGTGGTTGGTGGACGATCACACAGAGGTGGCGGTGGTCGGAGCCGGAGCACCCAACTTCAGCGTCGCTCTACTTGACGGTGGGTCGTTCACCCTCAGTGAGCATCTCGCAGAGGATGGCAGACCGTTGGTCCTCAACCTGTGGGCATCCTGGTGCCTTCCCTGCCGGGACGAGATCCCAGAGATCTCGGCTTTTGCGGAGACGCACACCGACGTCGCCGTCCTCGGGGTGGCAGTCGAGGACGTCTTGGAGGATTCGCGGTCCTTTGCAGCAGAGCTGGCCCCCTCCTACCCGCTCGCTTTCGGCAGCAACCAGTTCCGTGAGGCCTATCCCACCGTCGGCCTTCCCGCCACCTTCATCATCGAGCCGGACGGCACAGTGTCGAGCATCGTCAACGGGATCGTCGACCGGGATTCGCTCGAGGCGCTGACCAGCTAGGACACCCCGATCAGCCGGTCCTCGAGGTCTTGGATGTAGGCCAGGTTGGGGCCCTCGACCATCTCGGCAGAGATTATGAGCCGCTCCCGCGCCGAGAACTTGGGGTTGCACGTGGTCAAAGTGAGCCAACCGCCCGCCTTGTCGTCCGTGACCCAGACATCGGTCGGGGCCACGATCAGGCTCTCCCTGACCTCGTAGACATGGGTGCCGATGGAAGTCTCGACCTCGATGCGATCCCCCGGCTGGAGCAGGTCGAAGTCGAAGAAGGGCCGGCCATGGGTGGTCCGATGGCCGGAGATCACCGCGTTGCCTGGTTGACCGGGCAAGGGTGTGCCAGGCATGTGCCCCGGGCCCTGAGCCAGGGTCTCCCGGGTCACACCTTCGAATACCACCACGTCCAGGCCCAGCTTGGGGAGGATGAGACGGGCGAACTCGGTGTTCTCGACCGGCTCTTCCTCGGGGTGGTACTCGAGTGGCTCGTCTTGACCCTCCACCGCCTCCACCTGAGGCAGATGCTCTCGCTCGATCTGAAAGAAGTCGACCAGGTCGTCCGCTGCCTCGGCCTGAACCCGCTCGTTGACCAGGTCGGTACCGAACAGCTGCCATCCCAGATAGCCGAAAACGAAGAGACCGGTCCAGATCAGGGCCCACCCGAGGATCTGGATGTTGCGGCGCATCGGCCAGAGGCTAAATGCCGGTTGCGCCATCTCGATGGTCGAGAAACCTCAGCTCCCGGACCAATCGGGATCCCGCTTTTCGAGAAAGGCGGCGATGCCCTCTCTTGCGTCTTCAGTCAGGGCGATTTCGGTGAGCCCCAACTGAAGCCGGTCCAGGGCGACATCGAGTCCGTGATCCGTGACTGCATAGAACGCGTCGCGGCCCAACATCAGGGTCGCCGGGCTCGCCGCTTTCAACGCCTGCACCGTCTCGTCGACGACAACGTCGAGCTCGGAGCGGGCTACGACTCGGGACACTGCGCCGAGCCGTTGCGCCTCGTGGGCATCGATTGCCCTCCCTGTGAGCATCATCTCCAGGATCGCTTTGCGGGGCATGGCACGGGCGAGGACGACGCTGATCATCATCGGCCACAGGCCGACCTTGACCTCGGTGGTTCCCAACCTGGCGTCGTCGACACAGATGGTTATGTCACAGGCGACCGCGAGACCGAAGCCACCGGCCAGGGCGTGGCCGTTGACACGGGCAACCGTGGGCTTGCCCCCCCGCCACATCAGCCGGAACAGATCAGCCAACGCTCCCCGACTCCGATGCAGTCCGATCGCATCGTCCACAAACGAGCCGGACAGATCCCCGCCGGCGCTGAACACCTCGTCCCCGGCCCCGGTGTAGACGATCACCTGCACCGAAGTGTCGTCGACCGCCCGCCGAGTGGCGTCGAGCAACCCGCTCATGGTCTCGACCGAGATCGGGTTGCGACGCTCGGGGTCATTGATTGTGATGGTCGCCCGCCCACCGGACGCCTCGTAACCCACCATCGAATTTCGCTTTCTTGTCAAGACCGGGCCGGGTATTACCGTCGGTCACATGTTATGGATGGCGATTGTCCTCTTTCTTTCCCTGGCTATCGCCGTCCTAAGAGGCGGCCGCCTCACCAATCTGGGAGACATCGAGCTCAAGGCGTGGTGGCTGCTGCTCGTCGGGTTTGGCCTCCAGGTGGCCACCAGCTGGCTGCCTGATGCCGACTGGACCGAGGGGCTCGCCCTGGGAATGGTCCTCACCTCGTTCGGCTTGCTGATGATCCTCGTCATCCTCAACCGAAACAAGTCCGGCATGTGGCTGGCCGGTCTCGGTGTGCTGATGAACTTCACAGTCATCGCATTGAATAGCGGCATGCCGGTGCTGGCCGGGGCCGCCGAGGCGGCGAGCGGGTTCACGGTTTCTACGCCTGACCTCACGGGCTCGTTCAAACATGTGGTCCTCGACGAGTCGTCACGTCTCACCTTCCTCGCCGACGTGATCCCACTCAGGATCGCCAACATCGGCCAGGTCATCAGTCTCGGTGATGTGTTCCTGGCCGTGGGCCTGGGGCGATTCCTGGAGCACGAGCTGCGACGGCCACGACGCTGGTTCAAGCGAGGCGCCCATGCCCAGGCTGGATCCGCCTCCAATCCCTGACCGCAGAGTCCGTCCGTCAACTCATTCTGGCGCGATTCGTTTTGGCGCGGAGATCTGTGCCCAGAGGTCGATATCTCCGCGCCAGAATGAGAGGGGGGCGGCCTTGGCTACCAAACCTCGTGATGGACGACTTCCTCGAATGGGCGGCGGCTTGGGTTCTTGATCGGACGCAACGGTCGGTCGGCCGGGTATCCCAACGCCAACATCCATGCGAGTTCCCGGTCCTGGGGCAGACCCAGAATCTCGCGAGCCATCTCCTGCTCCAAGACCGCGGCATGACCGGTCCCGATACCGAGATCGGCGGCCGCCAGCATCATCGACATCGTGGCCTGACCCAGGTCGTATTCGATCGAACCATGGGTATCCCAGTCGTCGGTGACCGGAGCAACGATCCCGATCGCCGCCGCGGCCTTGGCAACATGGCCCGCCCCCCGCCACACCTGAGATAACCGGCCGAGGCGCTCCCGATCCTGGACCAGGACGAAGTCCCAACGCTGTCTGTTGCTCGACGAAGGGGTTCGGCGCCCGGCCTCGAGGATCCGCGTCAAATGCTC
>DATDPT010000193.1:0-2291 GCA_035292605.1 Acidimicrobiia bacterium | reverse complement strand
CGCGCCGACATCCGGCGGCTGGGCAATCAGCTCGGTGACGCCCTGGTCCGCCAGCACGGCTCGGAGTTGTTGGACCTCGTCGAGAGGGTGCGGGCACTGGGCAAATCGGTGCGCCGTGGAGGAAGCGCCGAAGCCTCCGATGAGCTCTATGGCCTGCTGTCGGCTCTCGGAGTCAGCGACGTGATCGCCCTGGTACGGGCCTTCACCACCTATTTCTATTTGGCCAATGTGGCCGAGCAGGTGCATCGGGTCGACCAACTGGCGACCGACGATCGCTATCTGAAGCCAACTGTGGACCGAATCCTCGCAGGCGACGTCGACAAGAAGGAGCTCTCCGAAGTGCTCTCCCGCCTCGAGGTGCGCCCGGTCTTCACCGCCCACCCCACCGAAGCCGCCCGCCGATCGATCCTCAACAAGACACGCCAACTGGCCGACCTGATCGAACAACGACTCGAGGTCCAGGAGGACGACACCCGCTCGCTGATCGACCGCCGCTCGGCGGAGCTGATCGACCAGATATGGCAGACCGACGAGCTGCGTCTCGAAAGGCCGAGCCCTGTGGAGGAGGCTCGCTCTGCCCTCTACTACCTGGTACAGGTGGCCGACGAGGTGATGCCGCGCCTCGCCGATCACGTCGCCTTCCAGTTGGAGCGTCTAGGGGCGACGGTGACGGTCCCCTTCCGGTTCGGGTCCTGGGTCGGTGGTGACCGGGACGGCAACCCGGAGGTGACCCCGGCCACGACCCTGGAGACCCTGATCCTGCAACATGACCGCGGGCTTCGCCATCTGATCTCACTGGTGGAGGATCTGGCAGACGAGCTTTCGATGTCCCAGCGTCTGTCTCCGATCAGCGAGGAGCTGGAGGGCTCGCTGACCGATGACCGGGAGCACCTGCCCGAGATCTGGCAGCGAGAGCATCGCCGGACCGCCGCCGAGCCCTACCGGCTCAAGTGCTCCTACATCCACGCCCGGCTGATCAATACCAACCTCCGGATTCAACAAGGGCTCCCCTATCGGCCCGGACACGACTACGCCCACCCCGGTGAGTTGATCGCCGACCTCGACACAATGGATGCCTCGCTGAGGACGGCCCGGGGCCAGCTGATCGCAGACGGCGCGCTGGCCAGGGTGCGTCGGGCTGCCATGACCTTCGGGTTCCAGATGGCGACCCTCGACATCAGGGAGCACGCCGCGAAACACCGCTCCGCCCTTACCGAGCTGTACGACCGGGTCGACACCCCTTACGACGGTCTCGACGCCGAAGGACGGCAGAGTCTCCTTGGGTCCGAGTTGGCCGGCTCCCGGCCGCTCACCGGTCCCAACACGGTGATGGGGGAAGAGGCCGGGAACACCCTCGGCACCTTCCACGCCATCGCCGAAGCCAAGGCTCGATATGGCGATCAGGTGATCGAGAGCTACGTCGTCTCCATGACCGAGACCCCCGCCGACGTCCTCGAGGTCGCTGTGCTGGCCCGTGAGGCTGGCCTCATCGACCTGCGACGGGAAGTGGCCTCGATCGGCATCGTTCCGCTGGTCGAGACCATCCACGACCTGGCCAATGCCGGGCCGCTTCTGGAAGGCCTGTTCGCCGACCCTCACTACCGGCGCATCGTCTCCATACGGGGCAACAGCCAGGAGGTGATGCTGGGGTATTCGGACTCCAACAAGGTCGGGGGTATCACCACCAGCCAATGGGAGATCTACAAGGCACAGAGAGTGATGCGCAACATCGCCGCCGAGCACGGGGTCCATCTCCGGCTGTTCCACGGCCGTGGTGGCACCGTGGGACGGGGTGGCGGCCCCACCCACGCCGCCATCCTCGCCCAACCCTACGGGACCGTCGACGGTGACTTGAAGGTGACCGAGCAGGGAGAGGTGATCTCGGAGAAGTACGGCCATCCCGACATCGCTGCCCGCAACCTGGAGCTGTTGCTGGCCTCGGTTCTCGAGTCATCCCTTCTTCACCGGAGATCGCGTCGCCCCAAGGAGAGCCTCGATCGTTGGACCGAGGCGATGAATTTCTTCTCAGCCGAGGCCCACACCGCCTATCGGGAGTTGGTCGAGCACCCGAGCCTGGTCCCGTACTTCCTGACCTCGACTCCGGTCGAGGAGTTGGGACGCCTCAATCTGGGAAGCCGACCCTCGCGCCGGCCCGGTGGGGTCGGCGGTGTCGAGGACCTGCGGGCCATCCCCTGGGTGTTCGGCTGGACCCAGACCCGTCAGATCGTCCCCGGCTGGTACGGGGTGGGTAGTGGCCTCCAGGCAGCCCGCAAGGCGGGGTACGGCGAGGT
>DATDPT010000192.1:0-3425 GCA_035292605.1 Acidimicrobiia bacterium | reverse complement strand
GGGAAGGTGATCCTTCCCCCCGGTTTCGACAAACGGCTCCGCTGCTATCACGGCGGCCTGTCTTCCGCAGAGATCGAAATCCCGGTGCTGATTCGTTGAACTCAGCTGCCCTAGCCGAGCCGAGGTCCGACCACAGCGGGCGTACACTCGGATCCGAGGCAGATCTGGATGGTTGAGGCACCTCGTGATGAGCACGTCGACGACGTCGATGACGCCTTCCGCGCCGTCCTGGAAGGGCTTCGAACCACGCTCCCCGGGGTTCAGGTTCTCTTTGCGTTCCTTCTGATCTTCCCCCTCCAAACTTCGTTCGACCGCCTGGCTGACCCGGAGCTGGTCGCGTTCAATGTCGCCTTCTTCGGGTCCGCCCTCGCCTCCATCCTGTTGATCGCCCCCAGCGCTCACCAACGCATTCGGGCACCGATCTCGGGTGTCAAGAGACGATCGGCCCGACACCTGCAAATCACAGTGAGGATCACGATCGTGGGCACGATCATCTTCGCGGTGGCCCTGGCGGCTGCGGTGTACCTCGTCTCATCCCTGGTTCTCAGCGAGATCGCCGCCGTCCTCGCCACCATCGCCGTCACTGCCCTGCTCGGCTGGTCCTGGTTCTTCGTACCGCTGGTGACCTTCGCCAAGAGCAAGCAATGAGACCCGGTTAGGGCCCGCCTCCCCGCCCCTCTTTCCTCAGCCGCCGAAGGCTGCCAACATGACCTCATCCCTTTCCTCCTCCAGTGGTGAGTGTCGGCTCTCCCACCCCCAAGACTCCCCGACTCGTAGAGCGAATCGGTTCGCTGGCGACGGTTGCCGCGCTGGCCTTTCTCGTGGTGATCGGACTGGGGATCACCCTCGTGGTCCTCGTCAGGGATTCGCTGGACCAGGCCCGCGATTCGAGGCGGTCGGTCGACATCGCGCATATCTCGGATGCATCGATCGCCCTGCTGGATTCGTTGCAGCGAGAACGCGGCCTCGGTGAGCTATATCTGGCGAGTGGTGACCCTGTTGATCAGGCCCTGTACGAAGAGACGTTCGCCAAGACAGACGAGACAGGAGAGGTGTACTCCGCGACGTGGCTGGCAAGCGGCGCCGAGATTCGCCAGGAAGAGCAGGGCGCCATGACCGGGGTGACTGCAACCCTGGTCCCACTGGAACAGATCAGATCCGCGGTGATCAGCGCCGAAGAGGAGTCACCTGTCGACCTGTATGCGGGTTTGGTGGACCCGATTCGCCAAACCCTGTCCGATATGGCTCTCCTGACAAATGATGCCGAGGACCTACGGATGAGAAGAGCGGTCTTGTCCCTCCTCGATTCGTCGGCATCACTGGCCACCAGACGTGCCTCCGTGGCTCGATTGCTGGCGTCGTCGGACGAGTTCACCAGACAAGAGGAAATCCAGCTCTCATTACTTGGCCGGGAGTCGGATGTGAACCTACGGGCGGCTCAAGCCCTCCTAACCGGCGGCTTTCGGACGGAGGTCGGCGAGTTGGCAGATTCCGCCGAGTCACAAGCAGTGGAGGAAACTCTGGAGCTGATCATCGACGACAGCGAACTCGAGGCGACCCCACAGTCATGGTTCGCCATTGCCACTGCCGAGGTCGACCTGGTGCTGAACATGGCTATGGACCTCAACGACGAGGTACGGGACCGAGCACTTCAAGGCATCACCGATGCCCGCCGGGCCGTCACCATGACGATCACCCTCGTCGGGTCTCTGTTCGCTCTGTCGATTCTCGCCGCGTGGAGCGCCATCACCGCCAGTCGGGAACGAGCCAAGGCCCTCGCCGAGCACCGCGATCTCGTCAACGGGCTCTTGCGGTGGTTCGGCAGCGATTCACTGCCTGCCGTTGACGGGTTGGAGATGGAGGTTCGATACCTGCCATCGGCGAGCCACGCCGGGGCGGGTGGAGACTGGTACGACGTCTTTTTCGACGCCACTGGCGACCTGGCATTGGTAGTGGGGGACGTGTCCGGTCACGGCTCACAAACCGTGGCGCACATGGCAGAGATGCGCAACACGCTGCGCGGGCTGGCCCACGCCGGCGTAGGAGGCCCGGCGCGCCAACTCGAGATCATCGATCAGACAATCGAGACAACCGAGCTGACAACCGTGTTCTACGCGTTGATCTCGGCAGCCACCGGGGGAATGCGATACAGCCGGGCTGGTCACCTCCCGGCGATCTTGTGCCGACCTGACGGCAGCGTTCAGCTGCTGAGCGAAGGATCGGACACACCGGTCGGAATCTTCCCGAATGGCACCCGCACCGAAGCGTCAGTGGCCCTGGGCCAGGACGACCTTCTGGTCATGTTCACCGATGGCCTGATCGAGGAGCCTGGTCGCGACCTTTACGACTCGCTGGATGAGCTAACAGCACAGGTGGCCTCGCACCAGGGGAGCCTCGAGGACCTGGCCAACCAGCTCATCTCCAATCAGCCGAGCCGGGGCACCGGGGATGATGCCTCGATCCTCTTGGTGCGGGTTACCGCCACCGGCGCCTCAACCGTCAGCCAGGAGGGTCTGATCGAGACCGGTGATCTGCAGAATCCGTGATACTGCCGTCGAAGGGTTGACCAGCGTCAGACTCCGGCCTTCACCGGCACAGCGGGCATGGGCAGCCACCAACACCCGAAGCCCGGTCGAATCGAGGAATGTCACGCCATCGAGGTCGATCGTGATGTTCACCCCGTCCTCGCCGGCCAGGGCTTCGTCGATGGCAGTCTCGACCCGGGGCGCCGCTGCCAGATCGACCTCGCCGGCGAGGTGAACGGTGACACCCCCGGTGTCCCTGTCGACTCTGTATGTGAAGGCGGTGGTCAAACCCCTCGGACTCCGTTTTGAAGGGCGCGGATAGTAGCGGCACCGAAAAGTATGAACCCATTGAGCCGAAGGAGGACTTCGGGAGCGGTCTTCTAGCCTGGCTGCCTGAATCGCGCTGGCGACTGGTCCCGGCTCGAGTCGGGACCAGTCGCCATTTGCGGAAGCTTCGAGATCTCCACCCAAACGGTGCAAGAACCATTGATGTGGACACCCCAGCTGGCAGCAATCCGATCCACGATCATCAGGCCGAGACCGCCACCCCCCATGCTGTGAAGTGCGTCGAACCCTGACCCGCGATCGGAGACCTCGAGTCGAATCCGTGATCCCGAGATCTGGACCAGCATCGTGATGGGTTTGGTGCTGGCTGAATGCCGGACACTGTTCGTCACCAACTCAGAGACGACGAGAAGAACGTCATCGAAGCGAGGCTCCAGGCTGGAGCGGAGTCTCGACACTCGGTCACGGGCTTTGGCTGGTGCACGCTCATCGGGTTTTAGGACTAGACGCATTTCGTTCACATCTGCTTGGCGCCTGATAAGGGAGCCTAAGACGGCCATGGATGCCAAATTAACGCCTCACCTTCGGTGATCCCGGGTTCTCCTGGGCTCTGCC
>DATDPT010000191.1:0-10942 GCA_035292605.1 Acidimicrobiia bacterium | reverse complement strand
AGTCACCGACTTCGGGATCGCCCGGGCCTGGGACGACAGCGCAGAGCTGACCAAGACCGGCGCCGTGATCGGCACCGCCACCTATTTCAGCCCGGAACAGGCCCAGGGAGCCGCCGCCGACGCCCGCAGTGACGTCTATGCACTCGGGGTGGTCCTCTACGAGATGCTCACCGGGCGCCCTCCGTTTACGGGTGATAGCCCGATGTCGGTGGCGTTCCAGCATGTCTCGACCGAGGCTGCCGCCCCTTCCGCCCTCAACTCCGACGTGCCCCAGCCGCTCGACACCGTGGTTGCCAAGGCGATGCGCAAGGACCCCAATGGCAGGTACCAGAGTGCCGACGAGATGCGGGCCGATCTGGTATCCGTGCTCAAGGGGCAGAGCGTGGAGCCGGTTGCGGTGGCCGCGGTGGCCGCGGGAGCGGCTGGAGGCGGCGACAATGCCACTCGGGTGCTGACGACCCAGGTGCCCCCGGCCACGGTTCCCCCCGACGAGGTGTACCGCGGGATCGAGGAGGAGCCCTCATCCCAGCTGCCGTTCATCCTCACCGCCTTCGCCCTCCTGATCGCTCTCGGCATCCTCTTCTTCTTTCTGTTCCGTTTTGCCGGCGGAGACAGCGGAGAGGGCGAGTTGATCGATGTTCCCCCTGTCGACGGAATGACCCGGGAAGCGGCCGAAGCTCTTCTGCTAGGCGAAGGCTTCACGGTCAAGTTCACTCCGGAGGCAAGCGAGGAGGTCGATGTCGACCTGGTGATTCGCACCGACCCGGCAGGGGGCAGCCAGGCCGAGGAGGGCTCACAGATCGAGGTATTCGTCTCGACCGGTATCGAGGAGTTCGAGGTGCCACCCCTCATCGGCCAGACGCTTGCGGCCGCACAAGAGATCATCGAGCAGAACCGGTTCGTGCTCGGAGAGGTGGACCAGGAGCCAAACGCCACTTTCGCCGAAGGAACCGTCATCAGACAGAGCCCGAATGCCGGGGTCTTGGCCGGGAGCGGAGCCGCGATCAACCTCGTGATCTCGAGCGGGCCCGAGACCCACGTCCTGCCCGTTCTGGTCGGTGAGACCGAACGCGACGCAGTGAACACCCTCACCAGCCTCCGCCTGCTTTTTCGGGTCAATGACGAGTTCTCCAACGAGATCGCCGAGGGTCTGGTGATCAGGACCGAGCCGGAAGCGGGAGCCGAGGTGCGCTCGGGTGACACCATCCTGTTGGTGGTGTCCCAGGGCCCGGCGCCGGTCGAAGTGCCCAACTTGCTCGGTCAAACCCCGGATCAAGCGGAGGCGATCCTCGCCGACCTCGGCCTGGTGATCAACGTGTCCAGCAGCACCCAACCGGTAGTCGATGCCTCCCAGGACGGTCTGGTCGTGGATCAATTCCCCGAGGTAGGAGTGGAGGTGTTCCCCGGTGACGTGATCACGGTGACCCTCGGTGAGTTCACCCCGCCGCCAACCACTTCGACGACTACCACTGCGCCGGCACCGCCCGGCCCTTAGCTGGGGGCTATCCGATCATCGATAGTTGGTGGTCATCAGGAACCCGACGGCGATACAGACCAGACCGGCGACCAAGACGAGTTGATCGAGCTCGAAGACGAATCTGGAAAGAACCAAGAGCACGCCTACGACCATGAGACCGGCCATCACCGCGACATACCAGGTGGGGCTGGGGTCTTTTGCCTTGGCCGCTGCGGCTGCCGTCTGGGCGGGTAGGGGACGGCTCTTGGCTTTGCGGCGCTTCGACTCCGGCACGGCGGCGAGCGTAATCGAAAGCGAACCGGCGCCGAGTCGAGTTACACCGATGTAGTTCTCAACATCCTGTGGAGAAACCTCGGGAAAACTACATCGTTGTGATTCGGGTCGTCAGGCCGGGCGCCACACCGGAATCATGTCCTCCCGGCAGTGACGGGGCGGGGCCTCGTCCCGGACATTGACCGCATGCATCGTCAACTCGGCCCCACAAACAGTGCACTTGTAGTCCTGATCGACCTCGACCACGTCGTCGGGATCGATCTCGGGTGGCGGGGTGCCCAGCATCCGGATCACCGCAATCGACACCCTCCAGATCACGACCCCGAGGGCCACGGCCAGGAGCACGTCGACGGTGGTATTACCGGTCACGGGATCTATTTCTCCCCCCAGCGAACGAAGTGAGCGTTGGGGGAAGTACCGGCGGAGCCGGGGAGGGGGGCAACTCGACTCGGATGTGGTCCGATGGTGGCCCGGAGGGCCGGAGGGGGCAACACGCCCTGGATCACGCTCTCTCGATGATGAGGGCGTTGGCCATCCCGCCCCCCTCGCACATGGTCTGCAGGCCATAGCGGCCACCGGTCCGTTCCAGCTCCCACACCAGCGAGGTGAGGAGCCGCGCCCCGGAGGCGCCGAGGGGGTGGCCGAGGGCAATCGCCCCACCGTTGACATTGGTCCGCTCCCAAAGCCCCATCGGGTCGGCACCACCATGCTCGATCCTCCACGCCGCGGTCACCGAGGCGAAAGCCTCGTTCACCTCGAACAGCTCGATGTCGCCGACGCCCAGCCCGGCTCGAGCCAGCACCTTCTCAGTTGCGGGGATGGGGCCGGTGAGCATCATCACCGGGTCGACCCCGGCCATCGCGAATGACACGAAACGCGCCCTGGGGGTGAGCCCGAGCTGGGCGGCCCGGTCCTCGGACATGATGAGGACCGCGGCCGCGCCGTCGGAGATCTGTGAGGAGTTGCCGGCAGTGACCACCCCGTCGCTCTTGAACGCCGGCTGCAGCGACCCCAGTTTCTCGAGGGAGGTGTCGGGGCGGATCCCCTCGTCACGAGATACCGTCTCGCGCGTCCCGTTCTCTCGAGTGATGCCGACCGGGATGATCTGCTCCTCGAACCGTCCCTCTTCGGTGGCCCGTGCCGCCCGAAGATGCGACTCGAGAGCCAACTCGTCGAGCTCGGTGCGGGAGATCCCCCACTTCTCAGCCATCATCTCTGCCGAGATCCCCTGGGGGACCAGACCTTGCGAATAGCGCTCCAACATGCGGGGACCAAACGGCAAGCCGGGCCCTTGTTGGGCGGTGACCCCCATCGGCACCCGGGTCATGTTCTCGACACCGGCGGCGATCACGATGTCCTGGGCGCCGGCCATCACCGCCTGGGCGGCGAAGTGGGCAGCCTGCTGTGAGGAGCCACATTGACGGTCGATGGTGACTCCAGGCACCTCTTCGGGAAATCCGGCGGCGAGGGCGGCGTTGCGGCCCACGTTGTAGGCCTGTTCTCCGATCTGGCTGACCGTGCCCATGATCACGTCGTCGATCTGGGACGGGTCGAGTTGGTTGCGCTCGACGATCGCCTGGAGGGGGATGGCGGCGAGGTCCACGGGGTGGATGTCCTTGAAAATGCCGTTCCGCCTCCCCACCGGGGTGCGCACCGCATCGATGATCACGGCATTGGGCATTTCGACTCCTTGTTCACGTCCCTGATGGCAACACCGAGCGAAGTGGTTTCCATCCCGGGTGCGATCTGGTGGAGACGATGGGACTCGAACCCACGACCCCCGGCTTGCAAAGCCGGTGCTCTTCCAGCTGAGCTACGTCCCCGTTTGATCCCAGCTCGAGCGGGGGGACATAGTTTACGGGCATCTTCAGGCGTTGACACCAACGCCGGGTCGCGGCTCCCAACGGAACATCTTCACCGCCACCATCACCCCGACCGCGGTCCACAGCGCAACGAGCCCGAGACGCCCCCAGGCAAAGCCTGATCCCTCGAAGAACGGGTTGAAGGTGTCGACCAGCGCCAGGTAGAGGTGCCTTATGGGGAACACCGCCCCTAGCCCCCGCACCCAGCCGGGGGCGTTGTCGAGGGGGATGAAGACGCCGGAGAGGAACAGGAGAGGCAAGGCGGTGGCGTTGGCGATGGCAGGCGCCGCCTCGCCGTTGGGGATCACCGCAGCCAGACCCAGTCCCAGTGCACAGAAACAGGCGATGCCCACTAGCACTATCACCAGCGCCGCTGGCACCAGACGCCCCGTGATCTGCAAATCGAACACGAGGAAGCCCGCCACCACCTGTAGGAGCACTGCCACCAATGTCCACCACACAGCCGAGGCGATGCGTGCCGACATGTAGGCAGTAGTTGGCACCGGGGTCCCGCGCACGCGCTTGAGAACACCTTCGTCGCGGTTGAGAGAGACCACGATCGACAGGTTCATGTAGGCGGTGGCCACGACGGCAAACACGATCATCGAGGGCACCACGTATTGAATAACCCGCACCCCCTGCTCGTCCGGCTCGTTGCCGAACAGTCCAGCCATGAGCAGGAGGAACATGAGCGGGAATGCCAGAGAGAAGACCGCCGAGAACGGGTTGCGCAGGAAGATCTTGTTCTGATAGCGGAAGAGGTGCCAGAGGAGCCTGGGTCCGGAGGAGGCGGGGGTGGCGATGTCGGGGAGAGTTTCAGAGGTATTGCTCATGGCTGGCCCACCTCGACTGCGGAGTTTCCCGCCAGCTGTAGATAGATGTCCTCCAGGCTGGGCCTGGTGACGGTGAGCCCCGGGAGCTCGGTGTCCCTTGAAAGGGCCCACTCCGACAGTGCGTGCAGGGCTCTGGTCGGTTCGGGTGTGGTGATCCGCACCGACCCATCGTCTACTGAGAGCCCAGTGAGGCCTCGGGGGAGCTCGGCCGCAGTGGTGCCGCCAGGGAGCCGGAAGCTGATCACGGCTTCGCCGGCCTCCCGGCCGGCCAGGGTGTCGGGAGGGCCCTCGGCCACGATCCTGCCATCCACCAGGACGGCCACACGATCGGCCAGATTCTGAGCCTCGTCCATGTAGTGGGTGGTCAACAGAATGGTCTTTCCCAAGGAGCGGAGGCCACCGATCAACTCCCAGGAGTTGCGCCGGGCCGAAGGGTCGAAGCCCGTGGTCGGCTCGTCGAGGAAGAGCAGGTCGGGGTCGCTCACCAGGACCAGAGCGAGATCGAGACGGCGACGTTGACCCCCGGATAGGGTCTTGACCTTGCTGTCCCGCTTCTCGGTCAAGCCGACGGAGTCGATGACCTCCTCGAAAGGGCGGCGGACCGGATAGAGGCCTCCGTAGTAGTCCAGTATCTCGACGACGGTCAGCTCTGCTTCGATTCCGGCCTGCTGAAGCATGATCCCGATCCGGCGTCGGAAGTCGATGCCACCGGTGGCCGGGTCGAATCCCAACACCTCGACCTCACCGGCGGACCGGGTGCGATATCCCTCGAGTATCTCCACACAGGTCGTCTTCCCAGCCCCGTTGGGCCCGACGAGGGCAAAGCACTCCCCAGACCCCACCTCCAGGTCCACACCCGCCAGCGCCTCTAGCTCGCCATAGCGCTTCACCAGGCCACGTACCCGAATCGCAGGATGTGCAGTCATGGTTGCCCGTCCGTCTCCGCTGGAAGGGTGAGCTTAGGGTCTGGTCCCAATCCCCATCGAGCCTGGCGAGTAGAAGGGCCAAGGACCTCGCAACGCAGCATGGGCCCGGTCTCGAATCTTGTCCGGGGACCGTCAAAGCCGCCACAATCGTGGCATGGGCCACATAGCCGTCGGCACCAGCGGATGGTCATATGACCACTGGGAGAACCTGTTCTATCCCGAGGGTCTTGCCCGTAGTCGGTGGTTCGACCACTACGCACGTATATTCTCGACGGTCGAGGTCAACTACAGCTTCTACCGACTTCCCTCGGCGCCCACCATCGAGGCGTGGGTGAGGCAATCCCCGGATGGATTCCGATTCGCCGTGAAGGGGAGCCAGCTCATCACCCACCGTCTTCGGCTGAGGAATTGCGATGAGGCAGTCGGGCGGTTCTATGAGCGGGTGCTCGGCCTGGGTGAGCAGCTAGGAGCCGTCCTGTGGCAGCTTCCCCCCGATCTGCTTCGGGACGAAGAGCTCATCGACAGCTTCCTCGCCAAGCTGCCTGCGTTGGTGCCAGTGGCAATCGAGTTTCGCGACCCCTCCTGGATGCGCCGGTCGGTCTACGACGTGTTGAGGCGCCATGAGGCTGCAATGGTCTGGGTGAGCTCCGAGCACATGCCGCTCGTATTCGCCGATACCGCACCCTTCGTCTACGCCCGGTTCCATGGTCTCGGCGGAGATTTCACTCACGACTACACCGCAGAGGAACTCAAGCCATGGGTGAAGGCGCTCCGGGGAAAGGACGGGTACGCCTACTTCAACAATGACGGCCTGGCCCGTGCCCCATCCAATGCCCTCCTCCTGCGTGACTTGCTCGCTGCCTGAGGCTCTCCAGGACAAACCGGAGGATCATCGTCACCCAACGAGCGGCCTAGGGCAGAACGGCTCTAATCAGCAACTCCGCCACCAGGTACAGATAGCCGGTAGTCGGGTGATCAACCGACATGGGATTGTCGGGGGTCTTCCCGGGATGGCGGTGAGAATTGCACGAGCATGATCTGGTTGCGAAGGCGTTGGGAACCCTGAGGAGCCTCACGGCCGGCCAAGCCATCAGCGAGGTCGAGATTGTCCTGGGCCCGAGCGTGGAGCGATCAGTCGCGGCAAAGGCGTGGGAGACGCTCACCGCCAACACGCCGCTTGCCGCCGCCCACGTCACGTGGGAGCAGGGGCTGGATCTCGTGCGATGTGAGCTATGCGGGCACGAGTACACCGGGGACGGGTCGGACTCATGTCCATACTGTGGTGGAGACGGCGTGGTGATCGAGCCGGCCGTCCCGATTGAAGTGGGTCGCTGGGTGCGCAGAGCGCCATGAATCCCCACCGAGCCATGATTGCCGCAACCGGCAACCATGACGTGGTGAACCGTTGGGAACGGTGACGATGTCGGGCGGGATCAGGCTGGCGCTTGCCGGTGACACGATGCTCGGCCGGGGAGTGGCCGACGCACTGTCAGCGCAACCTCCCGAAGCACTGTTCTCCCCCGAGCTGGTCGACGCATTACGTGGCGTCGACCTGTTCGTGCTGAACCTGGAGTGTTGCATATCGGACCGGGGAGAACCATGGCCCGACCCCATGAAGCCGTTCTTCTTTCGGGCCCCGCCGCTTGCGGTAGACGTGCTTCGCCATCTCGGCGTGGACTGCGTGACACTCGCCAACAACCACGCTCTCGATTACGGGCGGGTTGCGCTCCTCGACACCATTGACCTCCTCGCCGCGGCTGGGGTGGAGACAGTGGGAGCTGGATCCGATGTGGAACAGGCTCGGCGCCCGGTCATCCTGGAGCGGAACGGCTTTCGACTGCTGATCGTGGGATTGACCGACCATCCGGTGGAGTATGGGGCCGAGGCCGGCGTTCCCGGGGTGGCGTATGCAGACCTCCGATCCGGGGTGCCCGACTGGGTGTTCGACTCGATGACCGAGGAGGACGTCGACGCCATCCTGGTCACACCGCATTGGGGGCCCAACATGACCAGTCGCCCAGTCGCTCATGTCATGCGGGCCGCAGCCACATTGGTGGAGCGGGGGGCAACACTCGTCGCGGGGCACTCTGCCCATGTCTTTCACGGCGTTTCGGCTCAGGTCCTCTACGACATGGGGGACTTCATCGACGACTACGCCGTCGATGCGCGACTCCGAAACGACCTGGGTGTCGTATTCCTGGTGGACCTGACACCGAGCGGACCGGTGCGGATTGAAGCCATTCCCCTGGCCCTTGACTTCTGTCACACCAGACTTGCTCGAGGTGACGAGGCACGGTGGATCAGCCAGCGATTCGTCAGCGCCTGTGCGGAGCTGGGCACCCGGGTCCAAACCGCGGACGGCCGGCTCGTGATCGAAGGGCCGCTGGGCGAGCTGTCGGCGTTTGATCGAGAATCGCGCCTTCCCTGATTCCAGGACGATTGGGACACTCTGGTGCTTCTCAGGTCATGGCATCCCGCATCATGCCCTCCTAGAAGGTGACTTTCGCCCCTGGTTGGGGCCGGCACGGTGCGGGGAAGCTTGAAGGGAAAGGAGTCTCGACATGGAGGACTCATACATTCTCTTCGATGTTCCCCCAAGTGGGGAACCCGTGGACAGCCGATTTCTGGAACAGCTGGGTCACCGAGTGATGGTGTGCAACGGGCCACAGCCGGGAAAGCTGTGCCCGATTCTGAGTGGTCAGGGCTGTGAGCTGGCCGAGAACGCCCACGGCATCGTGTTTGAGTTGGATCTGGAACGACCCCAGCATCGGGGCATCCTCGCCCGCTACAAGGAGTCATTGAGAGCCGACGTGCCGATTCGGGTGGTGACCCGTCCCGGCCAAGCGGCGAAACACCCTGAGCTATTGGCAGGACTCAAGGTCTGGGACCATGTCCCGGTCGCCGGAGACCTCGATGGTCTTGTCGCCGAGGTCGATGCCGCCGACCTGTAGGTGGCGACGACCCAGGGAGCACAGGTTACAGGAAATGAGAGAAGGGCCCCGCCCCATGGCCGGGCCCTTCTCTCATTTCCTGAGCGATCTCAACACGGCGAGAAAGCTGAAAGCGAAGGCGGGTTGGCCGACGATGGGATGGATCGGGTACATGTCGCAGCTAGTCGATCGAGACGACATGATCTCGACAATTGGAATCAGGAGATGGCTGTCGACACCGACGACCGGCAAACGACTATCTACACATACCGCCTGCATGCTGAAGGAGATGCAATGAAGTACCTGTGTCTGGTCTACGTCGAGGAAGCTCTGTTCGACAATATGACCCAGGAGGAGATCGACGCCCTGGAAGATGAATCGTTGGCCGGTGACGAGGACCTGCGTGAGAGCGGCCACCTGATCATTGCCCAGGCGCTGCAGCCGGTGGCCGATACTGTCACCGTCCGGGTGCGTGACGGCAAGCTGTCCGCCACAGATGGGCCCTTCGCCGAGACCAAGGAGCAGCTCGGCGGATTCGTGTTCGTTGAGGCCCGGGACCTGAATGAGGCGATCCAGATCGCGGGACGGATCCCGCTAGCGCGCATCGGAGCCATCGAAGTGCGACCGGAGATGGACCTCGTGCAGAAGGTGAGAGATCGTCCCTCCTGATGGATGCGGGCTTGGAGCTCGGGGTAGAGGCCCAGATCGAAGCGAGCTACCGCTCCGAGTCCCGTCACGTCTTGGCCACCCTGATCCGGCTGCTCGGGGACTTCGATCTCGCCGAGGAGGCGCTGCAAGACGCCTTCACCGCGGCTGCGGCGCAATGGCCTCAGGACGGGGTGCCGGGGAATCCTCGAGCCTGGTTGGTCTCGACGGGGAGGTTCAAGGCAATCGATCGTCTCCGCCGCCGGGCAAGGTTCGACTCTCTGCTCGGCGAGCTGGCCAGCCGAATAGATGACCGGGTGATGGAGCCGACGCCCGACGACCAACTCGTGGACGACCGGTTGCGGCTGATCTTCATCTGTTGTCATCCGGCTTTGACCCCCGATGCCCAGGTGGCGATGACACTGCGCGAGGTGTGCGGTCTCACCACTGAGCAGATCGCCCACGCCTTCCTCACCAAGCCCACCGCCGTGGCGCAACGCATCGTGAGGGCCAAGTCGAAGATCCGGTCCGAAGGGATTCCATACGAGGTCCCAGAGGGAGACGAGCTCTCGACCCGGATGGATACGGTCCTCCATGTCCTCTACCTGCTGTTCAACGAGGGGTATTCGGCATCGTCGGGAGACACCGTGACAAGACACAGGCTGTCCGAGGAGGCGATCCGGGTATGCCGGCTGCTCGTCGCCCTTCTCCCTGATCCAGAGGCGGTGGGTCTGCTCGCCTTGATGCTGCTCCAGGACTCGAGACGCCAAGCTCGGACCTCCCCGGATGGGGACATGATGCTGCTGCCCGACCAGGACCGGTCATTGTGGGACAGGGAATTGGTGGCAGAAGGCATGGACCTGGTAGAGACGGCGATGTCTGCACCGGCTTTGGGGACCTATGCCCTGCAGGCGGCGATCGCCGCCGAGCACGCTCGGTCCACCACCGCCGCCGACACCGACTGGGACCGTATTGTGAGTCTCTACGACCTGTTGCTTCAGGCCGATCCATCACCGGTGGTGGAGTTGAACCGGGCGGTGGCGGTCTCGATGAGCCGTGGCCCCGAGGCCGGGCTCGCCATGGTCGATGACCTCCTGGGCTCTGGTGAGCTCCAGACCTATCACCTGGCACACGCCGCCCGCGCCGACCTGCTCCGCCAGATGGGACGGAACGACGAGGCACGAACTGCATACCAACAGGCCCTCGACCTGGCGCAACAAGAACCCGAACGCCGCTTCCTGGCCGGCCGGATCAGGGAGCTGTAGCCCGTAACCCGAGGTTGGGTGAGTCAGACACAGGGTTACAATTCCCGACTCCGGCCGGTCACCCGGCGCAGCAAGTCGAGGGCCCATAGCTCAGCCCGGTTAGAGCGCATCCCTGATAAGGATGAGGTCCGTGGTTCAAGTCCACGTGGGCCCACTTAGTTTCTTCAGGTACTAGTTGACCGATGTATACCTGTGGCTGTTCCCGTCTGGTCCCGTCTGACATGCCATGTTTCGCTCTCCGTGGGGCGCTAGTGGGGCGCAGCGGGTGACTGACGAGGTTTTCGGACGACCGCTACCGAACCCGTCGTTGGTCCCATGCCCGCCGCAAAGGAGGCCTAGAGCGAGGACTGAGAAGAAGGCTCCCCCGCCGCTTCGACCGGACTCGTCGCCAAGCGAAACCGACACAGAACCCTCATCCGTCGAATCCCTTCAGACCAGGCGAGTGGGAGGTTCGTCATGGGCCTATCGGATCATGCCCTGAGGTGGCTCACCACCCGCATGACGGCTCCCAGTTCCGAAGCGGAATCCTGTAGACGCCGACCAAGACACCGAGGCTCACCAGTTACGGTCGAAACTCCGCTCTCCCCGACGCCTGGCAGGCCGATCGGAGGTCGCCGCCGTGGCGGGGGCTACTTGCCTCCCTTTCGGCGGTTGTCCTCCAAACACAACATCTGGCAATTGTCCGCGCTTGTCGGGCCCCCCTCATGCCACGGGGTGATGTGGTCCGCCTC
>DATDPT010000190.1:0-19323 GCA_035292605.1 Acidimicrobiia bacterium | reverse complement strand
GAGCCAAGGATGGACGCGACAACGAGCGGAGGGCCGATCCTCCTGATCGTCTCCGTTGTCGATGACTCCTGAGCAGATACCCCACTCGTCACGCAGGGTGATGCTAAACGACAGGTCCCCCGTGACCAGACCTTCCCGTTTTTCCGGCCTGCCCGGTTTTCCGGTCAGCTTTCGGCTATCGCAACCGTTGCCAAGGCCCAGAACAGGAATAACCCGATGGAGAACAGCAACACACGGAAAGTCTGTTTCCAGTTGAAGGCCGACCAGAGGGCGAGTATCAGCCAAAGGACGCCCATGGCCACGGTCCAAGTGATCGGGACCACACCGGCAACGGCCTCGCCCACGATCAAGACCAGGACGATTATGAAGAAACCTCCGGCCACCATCGCGTAGAGCACCTGGCGTGGGCTGGGCTCGCTCACAGGAGGCCCGCCACCGTGCCCACATCTCCCAACCAGCGGGCCAGGGAGTCAATCGTCTCATGGGCATTGAGACCGGACGGATTGGGAACGGCCCAGATCTGAGACGCGGAGACATCGGGCTCCTGGCGACCCAGAGAAGCATTGGGCTGGCCGAACGCGGTGCGATAGGCGGTCACACCCGCAATCGCCACTACCGCTGGGCGCAGGGTGGCGATGGTGGCCAGGAGCCGGTCACCACCATCCCGCAACTCTCCGGCGGTGATCTCAGAGGCTCGAGCACTCGCCCTCGAGACCAGATTGGTCACGCCCATCCCCCGGGCCAGGAACTCGGCGCGTTGGGCATCGGTCATCCCGACATCGGTGTCGATGTCGAGATCGATCAGACCCGCCCTGCGCAGCGCCGGATAGAACCGATTCGAGGGGTGGCAGAAATGGGTCTGGGTGGCCGCGGTCCACAGCCCGGGGTTTATGCCCACGAAGAGGAGCCGGATATCGGGCCCGAGCAGGTCCGGGAGGGTGGTCCCTTTGAAAGCCTCGAGCTGTTCCCGAGTGAATCCCATTCACACGAAGATAGATCTCCCTGTCCTGATGCCCGAACCGGCCTGCGGTCTAGTTCAGAACGCTCCAGGGTCGTCGAACGGTCGATCAGCGGACCTCCTCGACCGACAACTATCTGTGACCTCCGGCGCGCCGAGCGCTTGACCCTTGCTGATTCGCCCCGCCCGTAGTGACCGGGCGCTCCCCTGGGGCGTAGATCGGATCACGGAGATAGGCCGAAACACTCTTGACGGCACACTAGATGTATCGTATAACCGCGAGGCACTAATACGCATTAGGAGGTTTGTTCATATGGGTGACCCGTACGGTGCCTGGCCGCTTCGCAATCTTGTCGAACAAGCGCTGGGCGTGAACCTGACCAATAGAGACCGTTTCATCCTCGCAACCCGACTCGGATGGGGCGGTCAGAGGGTCCTGACTCAGGACGAGATCGCAATAGCTCTCACGAAGAAAGGGGACGGAGTGAGTCAGCCGCAGGTCTCGATCGACGAGAGGAACCTGAAGAGCCGACTAAGGCGAGTCATCGAGAAACGGCGCAAGTACGAGCACGCCGAGGACGTGCATCGAGAGGCCCTTGCCGCCATCTACCGGGCGACCATGCTCCAAGCCGAGGAACTCGGCGTCAGCCAGAAGGAACTCCAGACGCTCGCCTTTCCACCAGTGGAAGTAGTCGATGCTCAGGCGAGCTAGCACTTAGCCCGGACGCCCAGGGCGACACCTCGCCCGCCGGCGCGGTGCTGCACGTCTGCTTTAGCCTGCCGGATGTTGAACCCCGTGCCCTCCCATATGCCCGGAACCCGACTGGGGAACGCACGGCACGGGGCTCCCGGTTCCGTCCTTGAAAGTGAGGATTCCCGAGGTTCTCCTTGTCAGGAGAACACGATGCCGATCACGTCCTCGATGAAGGCGGCTACCTTCGCCTCGCCCGGCTTATACGTGGTCGGGTGGCCACATTTGTTTCTCAAACCGAGTGCTTCCTCGAGCGTCTGCCGTTCAGCCTTATCCACCAGACCGAGCTCCTCGAACGCAAGAAGCTCTTTCGAGTCCTGCACATGGGCGAAATCGCTAACTCTTTTGATGGTCCTTGCATTGGGGTCGTGCTTTTGAAGAGCCTGCGTGATGTCGTTCCTGGAATGGGCAGCCGACGCTTGCTCTTCGAGCGTACGGATCGCTCCGGTCCAGACGAACACGATGCCGGCTCTGAACGCGCGGACCTGTAAACACCAGACGGCCTCTTCGAGGTATTCCCGCACCAGGTCGTCTTCGAGGTTCTCGACCAGGTCGTGTAGCGACTTTGTGGTTGGGGTGGCTGGTGAGGTATCCGCGGTCCGCTGCCCGTCCAGTGACAGGCGAAGTTCCTCCTCAACGTATCTTCGCCCCGAGCCAGTGAGGAACCAGTAACCGTATCCCGATTCAGCTCGATCCACGAGGTGGCCGGACCGTGCCAACACCGAGGACACGTTTAAGTTCCTTGCCCTTGGAATCCGGGCGGCGACCAGTCGATCTCGAATCTCGACCGGCTGCATCTCGGTAATGCCATCCTTGACCGAGTAGTAGTGCATCGTGGCCAGTACACGATCCCGATTCGGACCTTCCTTCACCGGGGCGAGAAACTCCACGAGGGTCGTCATCAATCACCCCCGCCAGACATCTTCCGAGTGCCCTTTGCGACGCCGTAGAACTCTTGAAAGTACTTCTGCCCGTGAATCGTGGGCTTGTAGACACCCGACCGCACCTTGGTGAAGAGGCGATTCTTGTTGTGAGCAGCACCCTGCAAGGTCACGTCGACCCGGTCGGGGACCATGACGCCCATTTCGTCGGCGATGCCATTCACGTCCGCTGGTGTGAACTGTGAAGACCCGAATTCGCTGAAGATCAATGCGCCGATGGCCTTCACGTTGTCGGACGGCTTGCCAACCGCGTGCTCCGACAGAAACGAGGCCGCGTTCTCCTCACTGATCAGGGGATAGCCCTCACTCGTTGAGCCGCCGTTGGTTTCATCGGAGTCGGTCGGCTTCGGTGTGATCTTCGCAGCCTTCGAATCTACATACGGACGAAGGAGGTCGAATGCCTGCTCCCGGATCGCGGGATCAAGTTCCGTGATTATGCCGTTTATCTCACGCAACATTTTCACAGTCTGATCGAAATCACCCTTCTCCATCTGCGTTACCTTCGCTTTCAACACGACGCAGCTTGATCCTTGCTGCATCTCTCGTAGCAGACTAACTACGCGTGTGTAACTCTGCAACCCACTCCAACAACGAGATCAAGCAACTCGGAGTCGCCCGGCCAAAGGGGCTGTGGCCGCTTCCGCCTCCGCGAGTTCATCAGGGACCGTCTTCCCCTCGAAGGACCTCAGTTCCTCCCGACTGAATCCCACGATGGCCGGACGCTCAGTGCGCCGGAAGCCACGGTGGCATCGGGGCGTCGATGCGCGACAGTTTGGAAGGAACCGGGCCGAACCAGTCCTCGTCGTGAGCCTGCCACGCCCGCCACGCTGCGGTTATCTCCTCCTTGGATCGCGCCACGAAGTTCCACCACATCTCGATCGGCTCCCCCAGGGGCTGGCCGCCGAGGAGCAGAAACCTCGCGGTATCGGCTGCGATCTCCACCGGCACCGCCTCTGCACCGGGTGGCACCAGGGCCAGCCATCCCGGCTCGACGATGTCGTCAGCCACCTTGAGCCGGCGGTCGATCGGGACCACCGCATACTCGAAGTCGGGTTGGGCCGGGATATCGAGACGGCCCGGCCGCGCCCTGATGTCCGCTCCCACCATCTTGGTATCAACCTCGGCCGGCGACACCGCTCCGTCGAGTGTGCCCACCATCACTGTGGCCTCGGCCGTCGCAAAGTCGACGACCGGCAAGTCGGGGACGTGCTGGAACCGGGATTCACCGTGCCGGGTCTCCTCGGGCTGGGCCAGCCACATCTGAACCCCATGGATCCCGGTTGTGGTGCCCAACTCGGCATGGGCGATGCCGCGGCCCGCCGTCATCAGATTGAGCTGGCCGGGGCGGATCGGCTGCTCGCTCCCGAGTGAGTCGCTGTGGAGGGCTGACCCCTCCAAGAGCCAGGTGACTGTGGCCAGGCCGGTGTGGGGATGGGGGCCGATCTCGAGCGGATGCGGATCCTCGAAATCCGGGGGGAGGATCAGGTCGACAAAGCACCAGGGACCGACCGTGCGCCGGCCCTTGGTGGGCAACACCCGGGACACCGTCGTCGCCCCCACAAAGGCAGTCCGGCCTTCCCTGACCTCGATGTGGGTCAGCGGCCCTTGCTCGACCGTGGCGTCGAGCGGTTGAACCGGTCCGCTCAAGATGCCTCCTCCACGAGATCGGCTGGCTACTTCTTCTGACTCTCGATATACGGATTCTCACCCGAGGCGTGATCGGTGACGTCGACGACCTGGGTCAGCTCGGGGATGGCTTCGAGGAGTGTGCGCTCGATCCCCTGCTTGAGTGTGACCTGGGCCAGGCCACATCCCTGACAACCCCCGTACAACCGAAGATAGGCGATGGTCCCGTCCACCGAGACCAATTCGGCGCCGCCTCCGTGTGCCGCGATCGCCGGGTTGACTTGCTCGTTGAGGACCTGTTGCACCTGATCGACCAGCGGACCGGTCAGGTCACCGTGGACCCCCGACATCGCCGGCGACGACGGGCTGTTCGGGTTGTTCATCGCCAAGCCCTGGTCGGTCAGGTCGAGCGAGGCACCCTCGAGCTTGGGGATGTCGGCCTCGGGGAAGATCACCGCGAGATCGCCATGACGCTCCACCACCCAGCCCTCCTTCTTGTCGGCCAGGGCAACGAAGGCCAGCTCATAGGTGAATTGGGGGCCACGGAAACCGGTCACCTCGATGGAGAGCGAGAACTCGCCCTCTCCCGGCTCCTGGTCCCGCAGCTGCAGGATCATTTCGAGGGCATCGGGCGCAATGCTGATCACGGTGGGTTCGGACATCTGCGAGGATGGTAATGGCCGCCACGAGAAAGCCCATGCCGACCGCTGTAGTCGTCCTCCCCAGCACCACCTACCGGGCAGCCGACTTCGTGGCCGCGGCCGAGGCCCTCGGTGTGGGTCTGGTCGTCGCGTCGGAGGCCCCCCCGCCGATCGAGATGGGCGACGGGTATCTGCAGATCGATTGCACCGACCCGGCCCAGGCCGCAGAGACCATCGTTTCCTTCGGTGACCGAGTCGGGATCGACGGGGTGGTGGCAGCCGACGACGCCGGGGTGGTCGTCGCCGCCCTCACCGGCCAGACCCTCGGCTTGCGATCAAACCCGCCTGAGGCGGCGGCAGCCACCAGAAACAAAGCGTCGCAACGGCGGGCGCTAGCGGCGGCAGAGGTGCCCCAGCCCCGGTTCGCAGTGATCGAGCCCGATGACGACGTCAACAAGGAGGCGGCGGCCATCGGTTACCCATTGGTGATCAAGCCGGTGGACCGGGCCGCCGGTCAGGGTGTGATGAGGGTTGATCGCGAGGAGGACCTGCTGCCCCGGTTGCTTCGCCTGCGTCGAATCGTGGGCGAGTCGGCGAAGGTGGTGATGGAGTCGTACATGCCCGGGACCGAGGTGGCAGTCGAAGGACTGGTCAGCGACGGCGTGTTGACGGTCCTCGCCATCTTCGACAAGCCGGACTCCGGTGAGGGCCCCTTCTTCCCGGAGACGATCCTGATCACACCGTCCCGTCTCCCCGCCGCGACGGCCTACGAATGTGAACGTGTGGCACAAGCCGCCCTCGACGCGATCGGCATCACCCATGGCCCGGTCCACATCGAGCTCATGGTGGGGGGAGCCCAGGTAAGGGTGATCGAGGTTGCTGCCCGCTCCATCGGCGGTTTGTGCTCGAAGAGCCTCAACTTCGGGCTCATGGGGACGACTCTGGAGACACTGATCCTTCGCAATGCCCTCGGAATGGACAAACCAGAGTTGCGGCGCGAGGGGGTGGCCAGCGGGGTGCTGATGATCCCGATCCCTGAGGAGGGGCGATTCGTCGAGATTCGCAACACCGAAGCGGTGCGCCAATTGCCGTACGTGACCGGGATGGACGTCACCGTCCGACCGGGCCGGCATCTCGAGCCACCCCCGGAAGGCGATCGGTATCTCGGCTTTGTCTATGCCCGTGCCACCACACCCGATGACGTGGAAAGCAGTCTTCGCAAGGCCGAAGCTCTCCTGGAGGTGGTGATCGAATGATCGCGGTCCCTTCGTTTTGGCGCGGAGATCTGGACCCCAAGGTCCAGATCTCCGCGCCAAAACGAAGATGGGGACGGGAAGGTGACCGGCGGATCAGCGGGTTTCTTCAGCCCGCCAACGACTACTCCACTATCAACCTCTACTTGAAGGTTAAGTCTTACCCGCGAATACGCGCGTAAGGCGATTTTGTCATTCTCGATGGACACGATCCTCATCTTCGCCGGAGGGGACCATCTCCGCCCCGAGCTCGCCCAGGAGCTGCCGGTGCCCGACCTGGTGGTGGCGGCCGACAGCGGCTACGAAGCGGCGATCTCCCTCGGCTATCGGGTCGACGTGGTCGTGGGAGACATGGACTCGATCATCACCTCCCCCCTCCCCGACCACGTGATCGTCGAGCGATACCCGGTCGACAAAGATCAGACCGACCTCGATCTCGCTTTCGAGCTCGCGATCAGGGAGGACCCGGGCCGGCTGGTCATCGTGGGCGGCACCGGTGGCCGCCATGACCACGAGTTGGCCACCGCGGGGCTCATCTGCTCGGACCGCTGGAGCGTTGTCGAGGAAATCGATTGGGTCTCGAGTCGCAGTCGAAGTCACGTGGTCAGGCAAAGGCGCCAGGTCCACGGCGACATCGGGGCCACGGTGACGCTGCTCCCGGTGGGTGGCGGGGTGGAGGGGATCAACACCAGGGGCCTGAAGTGGGATCTGACCGATTCCAGCCTCGAGCCGGGGTCGACGCGTGGCGTCAGCAACGTGATGCGGGCCCCAGTGGCCGACATCTGGTTGGTGACAGGATGTCTCCTGGTCATCTTCCCCGAGGAGGGCTGAGAATCCTCAGCCGTGGAGACCGGCCAGGATCTCAGGGTCGAGGCCCCGATATCCGGTGAGAAAGGCGACCCGCTCGGCCTTCAGTCGCTCCACGATCGTCCTGTATTCCTGTCCCCGGCCGAGACTCTGGTAGAGGAGCCTGGGCCGAAGGAGATCAGGGTCGTCGACCCCGGGTACCGATACGGCCACCTCGTAACCGAAGTCGGGGTCGATCTCCCACTCGATCGTCCCCTCCACGATCCCCTGCACCATCGCCGAGGAGGCGGCGATGCCCACCTTCTTGGAGCCATCCCCTTCCCCGCCCACCCGGCCGGTGTTGAGGACGAAGGCCTCGAGGTCGGGAGTCGTGGCCAGGATCTCGAGCAGTCGATTCCCCTGCCATGAGTCGTCATTGAAGAAGAACGGGTTGGTGCCGGGCACCCGAAGGCTCTTGCCGGCCTCCGCCGTCCCGCCCGCGGAGGTCCCCTTGGTCTCGCCCAGCATGAAGAAGGCCGCAATCTGTTCCCGCCTGAGCCGGGAGACGCCTGGGATGACATGTTCGGACCGATTGAGGACGAGGAGATAACGGGCCGGCGGGACGCCACTCGGATCGCGATGCCTGATGTGCTGGAGGGGGAAGGTGGAGCGCCCGTTGGCGGTGTAGCGGGTATCGAAGAAATCGACCACCCCGTCGGGCCCCACGGACACGTTCTCGAGCCAGGCGTCGGTACTGGTGGTCCCGCCGTAGATGGTGGGCTCGTCCTCGGGGTCGAGGCCATAGGTCTTGGCGAAACAACCGGCCTCGGTGGTGTGGATCACCCCACCGGGCATGAGGGCGACGAAATCGTCCTGAACCGGCAATGAACCGGCCTGTTGCCGGAAAGTGGTAGTGGTCTTCCCGGTCCCGGACAGCCCGATGATCAGCATCGACTCCTCAACACCGGTCC
Source organism: Acidimicrobiia bacterium (assembly GCA_035292605.1). Lineage (GTDB taxonomy): Bacteria > Actinomycetota > Acidimicrobiia > Spongiisociales > ZC4RG35 > JALYNX01. The sequence continues at coordinate 11,396 of DATDPT010000190.1, read as the reverse complement.
TCGTCGAGGACGCCGGGTAGGTCTTGAGACCGGCATGGAGGGCGAGCCCGCCCTGGTCGTACACCGACCGATTCCACATGCGTAGCCCACCCATCTTCGACTCTCCGAAGTAGTCGGAGCCGAAGACCCGGGTCACCCAGTTCTCCAGGTCGACCAGGATCAGGCGATCGTCGGGTTTGCCCGGTGCGGGGAGAGTCGGGGTGTAGATGACCGTGAAGTGCGGGCGCCACGACTCATCCGGGGGAAAGAAGAGATGGGCCTGCATGCCTGCGATGTTGGGCTGGCCGGCCTCGATGAACAGCCTGGCGCCGGTGCGAAAGGCGGGATCGGGGCCGATGTAGCCCTCGATCAACAGCATCGCCTTCCCGCCTACGTGGGCATCCTGAAGCCGGGCCCATTCCTCCGCTTCCGCCCGAGAGATCCGGTTCTGATTGATCTCTTCGTCCGCAACGAAAAAGGTGGAGTTCTTCAGTCGCGCCGTGACCTCGGCCTCGTAATTGAGGTTCCCGAACTGGGTGAGCGTGAGCCTGGGCATCGAGGCAAGCGCCAGCTCCCTGAGACGTTCCTGACTCGGGTTGTGCTCGACTGAGGCGGCGTTTGGCAATTCGACCATGGGGATCTGACCAGAGGCTAGAAGGGCTTGCTGAGGGTAATCATGCATCGGGCCCAACCGATCCGGTTCTGAACGGAGCCGCCATCGTGCCTCCGCCCAGTCCGGTGATCAGGTTGTCGACAGCCAGCCGGGCCATCGCCCTCCGGGTATTGATCGAAGCGCTCCCGATGTGGGGGACGATCAGGCAGTTCTCCATCGCGAGGAGCGGATGACCGGGTGGAAGTGGCTCGGGATCGGTGACATCCAGCGCGGCTCCTCGGATCGCGCCTCGCTGCAAGGCGTCGACCAGGGCCGCGGTGTCCACCAGGCCACCACGGGCCACGTTGATGAGGTAGGAGCTGTCTTTCATCGAGCCCAACTGGGCGGCCCCGATCAGATGCCTGGTTCCCGGAGTCAATGGTGCAGCCAGCACAACCAGGTCCGCCATACCGAGGAGCTCGTCAATTGCGAGGTGGGTGGCGTCGGGGAGACGCTTGTCCGAAGGTGAGCTGTAGACCACGTTCATGGCGAAGCCAGCAGCGCGGCGTGCGATGGCCTGGCCGATCCGACCCATCCCCACAATCCCCAAAGTCGAACCGTGGAGATCGTCACCCAGATTGGCCCATGGGTCCCAGATCCCCCACCGATTCTCACGGACGATCGCGGCACCTTCCAGGATTCTCCGCACCACCGCCGCCATCAGTGCAAAGGCGGTGTCGGCCACCGTCTCTGTCAGGACGTCGGGCGTGTGGCCAACGCGAATGCCGCGAACGGCACATGCCTCCAAGTCCACGTTGTCGAGCCCGACCGACATCTGTGAGATCACGCGCAGTCTCGGTGCGGTGTCCAGCAGTTCGGTGTCGATCGTGTCCACGAGCATTGAAAGCAAGCCCACGCAGTCGACCACCTGTTGGAGCATCACCTCTCTGGGTGCCGGCCCTCCGCCTTCCCACATCCCGACTGCCGCCGCCGATCTCAGAGGCCCGACGATGTCCTCCGGGACGAAGGCAGACACGTAAACACGTTGCATCAGCCGCCGAGGCTAGAGAAATCGCCGGCTCCCGGATTCCCGCCCAGATCCGGCCCAAGGTCCGATCCGGATCGGCCGATACCATTGTGATGATGCGCCGGGCTTCGCTCGCATTGGCTCTCGCCCTGTTTGTCGCTGGATGTGGCAATCCAGCCGAGGTGGCACAGGTGGTCGAGCCTGTTGCCGCCCCCTCCACAACGGTGACCCCGGCACCGACCGCACCGGCGGCACCATCAACAACGCTGCCCCGGCCTGAGCCGACCTTCGGCGGTTTGAGCGCAGAATCGCTGCCCGCGCACAGAACCTTGGTGGCCATGACCGTCGGTGACACCGAGATCTACGAGACGCGACAGTCGACAGAGGCCACGCTCACCATGCCCCACACCACCATCCTGGGGACGGTGACCGTGCTCGAGGTTGTCGAAGGTCCGGTTGACGGATGGGCGCGGGTGAGATTGCCGATTCGCCCCAACGGGAGCGAGGGATGGATCAAATCCAGAGACCTGATGCTCTACATGGTCGAAGGCAAGGTCGAGATCGACCTTTCAGAGCGCACCCTCACCTACTTCGAGGACGGAAGGGAAATCCTGACCACCTCGGTTGCCGTCGGCAGTCAACGCAACCCGACTCCGGAGGGTGAGTTCTTCATCACCGACAGTGTCACGCTTGACAACCCCGCAAGTCCGTGGGGCCCCCACGCGTTTGGCCTCTCGGCACGCTCCGACACGATCACCGACTACAACGGCGGGGACGGGATCATCGGCATCCATGGCACCAACCGGCCCGGCTCGATCGGGAACGCAGCCTCACTCGGCTGTGTCCGGGTCCCCAACGACGTGATCACCAGGCTCCACGAGATGGTCCCGATCGGGACCCCGGTCGAGATAACGGCCTGAGTCGGCCTCTACGGCCTTCGGGTCACGACCCCGTTCGAGATGACCTCTGTCCCCCGCTCCAATGAATCTGCGGCGACCACGAGGTGGGTTTCCTCGTCCCAGATCGAGGTCCTGATCGTCTCCCCGGGGAAGACCACGCCCGAGAACCTGGCCCGGTAGGAGGCCATCAGCTCGGGTCGCCCCTCGAGGGCGTGGTCCACCACAGCCTTGCCGACGACCCCGAAGGTGCACAGACCATGGAGGATCGGGCGGTCGAAGCCGGCGAAAGCAGCGAACCCGGGGTCGGCGTGCAGTGGGTTCTTGTCCCCGGAGGAGATCCGATACAGCAGAGCCTGTTGGGGCAGGGTCATGGTGTCGACTACCTGATCGGGCTCGCGGGCCGGCGCCTCGTGCCCAGACGGCGGCCCGCTGTCCCCTCCAAAGCCGCCCTCCCCACGCAGGTAGATCGAAGGACGATTGGTGAAGAGCAACTCACCCGTGTTCTCCAGCCTCGACTCGACCTCCAGCACGACCAGAGCGCCCCGGCCCTTGTCGTAGATTCCGGTCACCCTTCCTTCCTGGATCACGGTCCCCGAGGTCGGGATGAGACGATGGATCTCCAATTCGTGCTCGCCGTGGAGAACCGAGGCCAGATCGAGCTCGAGGCCGTCGACGGCGCCCAGGCTCATCATCACCCCGAATGGCGGGATGGTCCCGTAGGTGGGGAGGACCTGAAGATCCCCTTCGTAGACGTAGCGAAGCTCGCCTGCATCGGTGGGCGGAACGCCCGCCCCAATGCCCAAGTGATACAGAATGACGTCGTCTTCGGTCCAGCTGTAGGTGGAACCGGGTAGGGAGGCTCCCAGGGCTTTCTCGACATCGATGGGCATTGCTCAGCCGGCCAGCATCTGGGCGAGAAGCATGATCTCCTCGTTGTTGCTGAGCGGCACTTCGACCTGTGAGATGTCACGGACTTCTTCGATGTGGGTCGCGAGCTGCTCGACCTCGGGGACTGCGCGCTGGCCGGCGAACCAACCTCGATTGGTGCCGACGAATATCCGGCCGTACCTCCCCCCACCCGCGGTGAAGATCTCATGGGTGTACTCGTTTGCTTCGGAGCACAGATAGACCACCATCGGCATGACCTGCTTGGGGTCCACCATGTCGGCGAACGGCCCGAGCACATCCTCGGTCATGCGGGTCCGTGCGATGGGAGCCACCGCATTGGACTTCACGTTGTACTTCATACCTTCGATGGCGAGGACGTTCGACAATCCCATGATGCCGGCCTTGGCCGCGCCGTAATTCGCCTGGCCGAAGTTGCCGAACAGCCCGGAGGCCGAGGTGGTGTGGACGAAGCGGCCATAGCCCTTCTCCTTCATGACGACAAAGGCAGGTTGCGACACATGGAAGGCACCCCGGAGGTGGACGTCGATGACGGCATCCACCTCGTCAAACGTCATGTTGGCGAAGGAGTGGTCGCGCAGAATCCCGGCGTTGTTGATCACGATGTCCAAGGTCCCGAAGGTGTCCAGGGCGCATTGGACGATGGCGGCTCCCCCCTCACGGGTGGACACCGAGTCGTAGTTGGGAACGGCCTCGCCTCCGTTGCCCCTGATCTCGTCGACCACCACGTCGGCGGCGGCTCTCGATGCGCCGGTGCCGTCGACGGCGCCGCCCAGATCATTCACGACGACCCGGGCCCCGCGCCGGCCGAGTTCCAGAGCGTATTCCCGGCCCAGCCCGCCACCGGCGCCGGTCACCACCGCCACCCGGCCATCAAAGGTGATGGGCACGCTCAGACGCCGGCGTAGAGGGCGTCGATCTCGTCTGCGTACTTCTCGACGACCACTCGCCGCTTGAGCTTGAGCGAGGGGGTCACCTCTCCCGAGTCGGGTGTCCATTCATCGGGCACGACGATCCACTTCTTGATCTGCTCCACGCTCGAGACCTTCTCGTTGGCCTCTTTCACCGCCTTGTCCACCTCGGCAAGCACCTCGGGAAGCTGCGAGAAGGTAGCCAGGTCCCGATACTCCAGCCCGTGGGCCTCTGCCCACGCCGGGGCCTCCTCGTGGTCGAGTGCGATCACGACGGTCAGGAACTTGCGGTTGTCACCGATGATGCATGCCTTGGAGATGATCGGGTGATTGCCCAACGCCGTCTCCAGCTTGGCGGGAGCGATGTTCTTCCCGGCGGCGGTGATGATGATCTCCTTCTTGCGCCCGACGATCCAGAGATAGCCGTCGTCATCGAGCCGGCCCAGATCCCCCGAGTGCAACCAGCCTTCGGAGTCGAAAGACTCCTCGGTGGCCTCGGGCAGCATGTAGTAGCCCTGGGTTATGACGCCCCCACGCATCAGGACCTCACCATCCTCGGCGAGGTCGACCTCCACGCCGGGGAGGGCCGGGCCCACTGAGCCGGTCTTGTTGGCTCCCGGGAGATTGGTGGTGGCCGGTCCGGTTGTCTCGGACATCCCGTATAGCTCGAACAAGGGGATCCCGATGGTGTGGAAGAAGGTGATCAACTCCGAGTTGATCGGAGCCGCCGCGGTGATGGCGAGGTCGACTGCGTCCATCCCCAGCCCATGACGGACCTTGGACAGCACCACCGAGTCGAGCACACCGGCAAGCATCGGTCCGGACCTGCCCTCGGCCTCGGCGTCGACCCGCTTCCGATTGAAGGCGAGTGCGAGATCGAGCAACCTCTTCTGGATCCCGTGCGCCCCCTCGAAACGGGCGGCCAAGCGAGAATGGAACTTCTCGTATACCCGGGGGACACCGAAGAAGATGGTGGGTCGGGCTTCCTGGATGTATTCCAGGACACCGGTCATGTTGGGGCAGAACCAGACCTGTCCAGCCATGTAGGTGCACAGGTAGTGGGTGGCCAGGCGCTCGGCGATATGGGCCAGCGGGAGATAGGACACCATGCGCGGCCCGAGATCGATGTTGGCCGCCCGCCGCAGGCATTCCGCCGTCCAAACCACGTTGCGGTGGCTGATCATGACGCCCTTGGGGGTCCCGGTGGTCCCCGAGGTGTAGATGAGGGTCGCCAGTGACTCCGGGGTCATTCGATCGGCCACCCGATTGACCGACTCCGGATCCTCCATCAGACGCTGCTTGCCCCGAGCGATCAGCTCCTTCCAGCTCAGGACCCAATCGGCCGTGTCGTAGTTCTCGGCGCCCGACATCAACACGACGTAACGAAGATCGGGAAGCTCCGACCGAATCTCCTCCCAGCGCTTCATGAAATCGAGGTCTTCGAGAATCGCCACCGTGGCGTGGCAGTTCTCAGCGATGTACTGGATCTGGTTTGCGACCAGGGTGGAGTAGATGGTCACGCCGGTGGCCCCGGAGTGGATGGCTGCGTAGTCGGCGATGACATGCTCGGGTCGGTTCCCGGCCATGATTGCCACGAACTGGCCTTCCTCGACCCCCAGAGACTGAAGACCGGCAGCCGCATCGTGTACTGCGCTCCGGTATCCCTTCCAGGTCAGGTTGGCCCACTCACCGTCCTCTTTCCAATGGATTGCGGGCTGGTCTCCATACCGCTCGGCGTTGCGGTCGAGGTAGTCGATGATGGTCTTGCCTTCAACCTCGGCATCGATGGCCGCGCGCTCATCCAGGACAGCTTCGTGCGTCATTCACTCCTCCGAGTCAGGAAGTCCTTCGATCGTCGGAGCATACCGATCTCGTGAGGCCTATATCCGGTCGCCCCGAGGCTTTGAGGGGCCGGTCAACTCTAAGAGACAATCACCTCGAAACTCTCGATGAGTTGGGGTACGTAGGTGTAATCGGGCGCCACCGTGAAGGCGCCCTCCAGTACGGCGGTGGTCACCAGATCGACAGCGAACAGACCTCCATCGGGTTCGAGCGTGTTCAACGAAGCCGGCTCCTGATCGACCGCGAAGATCACTTCCTCCTTGCCCGACCAGGTCGCGATGTTCCAGAACGGGCCGGTCTGGGTCGGGTTGTCCTCCGGACCGGTGATCACCGCATTCCAGGCAAAGAAAGTCGGTTTCTGATACAGGGGAATCGAAGCGACATCCTCGAGATAGATGGAGTCGGCCTGGTTGTAGAGCTCGGCGCGCGCTGATTCGTCCACCTCTACCTCGGTCTGGCGGATGAGGGACTCGATCTCATCGCTGCAATACCGGTTGACGTTGAGGTCTCCGAAACCGCTGGGAGCCTCACCTTCGCAGTAGTAGACGGTGTTGCGCCCGTACGGATCCGGGGCGCCGAACCAGGCGAAATTGAGGATCTGCCACACCGATGAGTCGCCATAGATGAACTCGTTGGCAAAGAGACGCGTGGCGGGCCCGAAATCCGCCGTCACCTCGATCCCGATCTCGGCCAGGCTGGCCTGAGCCAGGTCGAACAATGTCTCCCGTCCTTCGAGGCCGGCGGTGGTAGCCCAACGGAACGAAAGCCGCTGTCCCTGGCATACGTAGATGCCGTCCTCTCCCTCGATACAGCCATTGTCGAGCAAGAGCTGCTCGGCCCCGGCCGTGTCGAAGGAGTACTGGGAGAAATGGTCCTCGTAATAGGGGCTCCCCACCATCCAAACGGTGTTGCCGAGGGGAACCGCGTCGGCTGCGATCGGGCGTACCACTTCCTCCATGACCGCTTCGCGATCGATGGCCATCGCAAACACCCGGCGAATGAACTCCTGGGAGAGCAGCGGATCATCGTGGTTGAAGTCGATTTGCTCCCAAATCCTGCCGAGACCCGCCTGCGAGGCGACGTCGCTCATGGACGTCACCTCTTCAACCATAGAGATCTGGGGCTCGGGATAGAACATGTCGATCTCCTCGTTTCGGAGAGCGCGAACCTGGGCCTCGCTGCCGGGAAGGAAGACGATGCTGACGGTCTGAACGTCACCCAGGGCTGCGCCGGAGCCGCGGTCCCGCGACGCCCAGTAGTCAGGGTTGCGGGCGAGGACGATTCGCTCCCCCGGTATCCACTCGCTGAAGACGAAGGGGCCCGAGCCGAGGGTGATCCCGTCATCCCAAACGGTTCCAAATGCCTTTCCCTCCAACTCATGTGCCGGAAGCACCACTTCGAAGAGGCTCTTCCAGGGTGCGTAGACCTCACTGAAGATGGCGAGGAATGTCTTGTCGTCCACTGACTCATAGCCGGTGATCAGGTCGTATCCGGCACGGGCGGTCGAGGTGATGTCGAGGCCGGCGTCGGTGATCGTCTCCACGGTGAAGACGAAGTCTCTCGAGGTGACCGGTGTCCCGTCCGCCCAGGCTGCATCCGGATGGATGTGGTACCTGACACAAAAGACGTCGGGGCACTCCCGAGGCTGGGTGGTGGTGGTCACGGGAGCACTCGTGGTGGTCGCAGGTTGACTCAACGTGGTCGTCACTTCGGCCGACCCGTCACAAGCCACCATGACCAAGACGAGCACCATGAGGAGACTTGCCCATCGGACAATGGGTCGCGTGGGTGCGGCTCGCACCGGCTTTCCTCCATATGACTTGATCGACGCTTCCGGCCTGGCGCTCAGTCGAGGAGGTTCGCCAATCGCACGAAAAGCCCTCGGGAATGAGTCCTGGTCGGGCTAAAGGTAAAACAGGTCCGACCCAAGACCAAGGATCGGCGCCCCGACCCGCGTCAGGTATCGGGAGCCGGCTCCGCCACCCCGGAGATCACCTCGTGGCGATATGTAGACGACTCCGAGATCAGCGCTTGGATGATCCCGGTCATCGGCAGAGCCAAAACGATCCCGATTCCCCCCAACAACGACCCTCCGATGAGGATGGCTGCAATCGAAACCGCGGGATGGATCTGCATCGTCCTGCGGGTGATCCGCGGCGCAACCAGGTAGTTCTCGAGTTGCTGATAGGCGATGAAGTAGACGATCACCCACAACGCGTTCCTCGGACCGTTGGCCGAGAAGGCAACCACGGCGGGGAGGACGGCGGCCAGATAGGTGCCGATGACGGGTATGAACTGGCTGAGCACTCCGACCCAGATCCCCAGCGAGAAGGCGAAGGGAACGTCGAGAAGGGTCAGCACGACTGCGGAGAGGAGACCGCTCAGAATCGCCAGGATGAGGCGCGAGTAGATGTAGCCGCCCATCTTCTCCACGGCGATGTCCCATACATGCAGTGCATCCCGTTGTTGCTCCGCCGGCATGAAGGAGAGGACGGTGTGCTGGAGCTTCGGCAACTCGGCGACCATGTAGAACGAGAAGATGGCCACGGTGGAGGCGAAGAAAAGGATGCTGAAGACGCCAGTCGTCAGCCCGATGACTCCGCCGACCAGGGTCCCCCCAGCAGTGCCGACGATGTCGGCCAGATTCTGCCCTTCCTGGGCGATCTCGAGATCAGAGAGTTGCACCCCAAATGTGTCCTCCAGGAACTGCGCCACGGTCTCCACGTACCCGGGGACGGCGGTCACGAACTGATTGACCTGCTCCACGAACAGGGGAACCAATGCGACCAGGAACACGACCACGAGGGCGAAGGCAGCCAGGAAGACGACTCCGGTGGCGGCGCCCCGTCTCCAGCCTCGTTTCTCGAGGTAATGAACCGGAGGTTCGATCGCCACGGCCACGAACACCGCGACGAACACCATGAAGAGGATGTTCCTGAGCCGAAAGACCAGCCAAAACACGGCGGCAGTGGCCACCAGCACCCCCGCCACGACCAGCGTCCGCCGACGAAAACGCCGGCTGTCCTCCCCAGTCGTTGACGAAGCCATAGCAGGGCAGCGTACGCGGCCGCGGGCCATCACGATGGCTCCTAGCCTCCCCCCACCGGTTGAGGAGGGTGATGGAGCAGTTCGAGATCGCCTGGCGGCCGAGCCCTGATCGGGCCGCCGCCACACACACTGCCAGGTTCATCGCGGAACACGGGCTCTCAGGCCTCGACCACTTGCGACGACGGTCGATAGAGGACCCGGAGTGGTTCTGGGAATCGGTCGTGAGGTATCTGGGTCTCCCTTTCGACAAGCCATGGCGGGCGATCCTGGACACGTCGAGGGGAACCCCGTGGGCCACCTGGTTCCCAGGCTCGCTCTTCAACATCAGCCGCGCCTGTGTCGACCGCTGGGCAGACGAGGCGCCGCAGCGTCTCGCCCTTCGCGCCCAGAAGGAGGCTGGTGAGACCCGGGAGTTGAGCTTCGGCAGGCTACGTGACGAAGTCGCGAGCCTGGCCGGTGCTCTGCACCGGCTCGGAGTGGGGAGAGGCGATGCGGTTGCGGTCTTCCTGCCGATGTCGGCGGAGGCGGTGGTGGCTTTGCTCGCCGTGGCCAGGATCGGAGCCGTCTTCATCCCGGTCTTCTCCGGCTTCGGGGCCGAGGCAGTCGCCAACCGGCTCCGGGACCCAAAACCCAAGGTCCTGATCTGCGCCAACGGGTTCCTGCGCCGGGGTGGCCTTGTCGAGATGAAGGAGATGGCCGACCGGGCGGTCGAGCTTGCCGGCGGGATCGACCGCCTGTTGGTGGTCGATTACTCCGAACGCGGCCCGACTCCGATGAGGGAGGGCCGCGATCTCTGGTGGGGCGAGGCGTTGGATGGCGTCGAGCCGAATCCTGTCGTCCCCACCGCCGCCGAGGACCCGATGCTCATCGCCTACACGTCGGGGACGACCGGACCCCCCAAAGGGGCGGTTCACGTCCACGGCGGGCTCGGGGTGCAGGTGGCTGCCGAAGGCGCATTCCAGTTCGACTTCCATCGCGAAGACGTCGTGATGTGGGCCACCGACATGGGATGGATCATGGGCCCCTGGATCGTCGTGGCCGGCCTGGCCAACGGCGCCGCGGTTGCCACCTACGACGGGGCTCCCGACTTCCCGGGTCCGGACCGCATCTGGCAAGTCGCCTCGGAGCTGGGTCTGACCTTTCTCGGCATCTCCCCCACCTTGATCCGCTCTCTCCAGCGGCATGGCGCCGAACACGCCCACCGACATGACCTGTCGAGGCTGAGGACATTTGGCTCCACCGGAGAGCCGTGGAATCCCGATCCCTGGTGGTGGCTGTTCAGGGACATCGGCGGTGAGACCCGCCCCATCGTCAACATCTCGGGCGGGACCGAGATCGGGGCTTGTCTGCTCTCGGTGAACCTCCTCCAGGGAATCAAGCCCACCTCGCTTGGCGGCCCATCGCTCGGGATCGACGCCGACGTCTATGACGCCGAGGGCCGACCGGTCCGGGGCGAGGTCGGTGAGCTGGTGGTTCGCGGGTCGTGGCCGGGGAGGACCAGAGGCTTCTGGAACGAGCCGGAGAGGTATCTAGCCACCTATTGGGAGAGGTTCCCGGAGACTTGGGTTCATGGCGATTGGGCCTCGATCGACGACGACGGCTTTTGGTACCTCCACGGTCGATCAGACGACACCCTGAACATCGCCGGAAAGCGGATCGGCCCCGCCGAGATCGAATCGGTGGCGGTCGCCTTCCCGCAAGTGGTGATGGCGGCCGCGATCGGGGTTCCCGACGAGGTCAAAGGGGAGGCGATCGCCCTCTACCTGGTGGCGGCGAGCGGTGTCGAGCCGGATGACCGTCTCACTTCGCAGATCGAAGGGGCGCTCGTCGAAACCCTCGGGAAGAGCTTCCGACCCATGGCCATCCGCTGGGTGAGCGACCTCCCACGCACCCGTTCGGCAAAGATCATGCGTCGGGTCGTAAAGGCGCTGGCGCTTGGCCACGAACCGGGGGACCTATCGAGTCTGGAAAACCCCGAGAGCCTCGGGGGGATCGATCGGCTGTGACCCGCATTGCCGACGCTACCAGTGAGCCGGGCCGAGGCCTGCTGAGATAGCTCTCATGATCGGCGTGTTCGACTCCGGTGTCGGAGGGCTCGGGGTCCTCTCCCACATCCGGCGTGAGCTGCCCGGGGCAGATCTGCTGTACCTCGCCGACCAGGGCCGAGCCCCTTACGGAACCCGCTCCCTCGA
>DATDPT010000189.1:0-3779 GCA_035292605.1 Acidimicrobiia bacterium | reverse complement strand
GGCGGGCCACGTCGACTGCGACTGCCAGGAGGGCGGAAGAGTCTCTCCCACCCGAGAACTCGACGAAGCACGGGGGACTTTCCAGTGCGGGCAAAAGGAGTTTTTCCAGGACAGCGAGGGGATCGGCCCCGGCGTCCGTTGCACGCTCGTCGGCTTTCTCGTAACCCGCCACCCAACCGGCGGCGACCTCGAGTGCTGTCATCCGGTAGAACTCGTCCATCAAACACCAACCCTATAGACGCCGTCCGATCTCCCCTTTCCGCTATTGACGTGTTGGCGATGAGCCCCACCACCTATTTGCTCCATGGATTGAAGCTGAGTTCGGAGTTGGCTCTCGACGAGCCGACAGTCGATCATCAGCCACCCGACCTTTGGATCCGCATCGGGGAAGCTCGTGAGATACCGGACGAGATTCCTGAGGGTGAGGTGGTAGCCGAGCTGGTGCTCGGGGGCCGACGTGGTTATACGGTCGTTGAGACCCACGAAGGACTCTTGGTGCGGTTCCCACTGCTCGCCGACTTCCTGATCAATCACGAAACGCAGACGATCATCAGCCACTCCGCTGAGACCACCGATCCCCGGTTTCTCTCCATTCTCCTCCCGGGCACCGTGCTGGCGGTTTACTTGAGCATGCTGGGCCGCTGCGTCCTTCATGCGAGTGCGGTGGAAGCTAACGGCCGAGCCGTTGTCTTCGCCGGTATCTCCGGAATGGGAAAGTCCACGTGTGCCGCAATGGCATGCGCTGTGGGCGCGCGCTTGATCACCGACGATCTCCTGGTGGTGGAGTTGTCAGACCAACCCCACGCCGTTCCCGGCGCCTCCCACGTCCGGTTGCGGCAACAGGCTTCCTCGATCCTTGATGTATTCCCCACCCGACCCCATTCATGGGAAACGGTCGACGGTCGGGTCGCTGTGGCACCGCCCGGCTGCCCCAACCTCACTCAGATTGCCGGGGTGGTGATCCCGAGACCGTCGCGGGATATCGAGAGGCTGGAAGTTCAGGCCATCACGGCATCCCAGGCCATGCCCCGGCTTCTGGCATTCGCCCGGGTTCCAGGATGGAAAAGGACAGATGTGGTGCGGAGTCAGTTCATGAATACGGGTGCATTGGCCAATCGGGTTCGGGTGTTCGAGGCGGCAATACCCTGGGGTCCCCCATTTGACGTCGATCCGGTCCGGCAACTTGTCGAAGACGTGACACACGACAGAGTTCCCTGACGGCACCGGCGTGGATGTCGGGTCGCTCGCTCTCAGTACGCCCCCCGACCCGATAGGACGGCCGGAACGGTTTGGGCGAGCAGCTTCAGGTCGAGCCAGAGACTCCAGTTCTCGATGTACTCGATGTCCATCTTCAACCAGGTGTCATAGTCGAGCTCGGAGCGGCCACTGACCTGCCAGATGCAGGTGAGGCCAGGTTTGGTCGTGAGCCTCTGCAAATCCCAGGTGGTGTACATGCTCTGGTCATTGAGATGGTCCTCGGGTATCTGCGCCACGACATCCTCGAATGGAAGGGGTCTGGGACCGACCAGGCTCATCGTCCCTTGGATCACGTGAAGGAACTGGGGCAACTCGTCGATGCTCAACCGTCGGATGATCTTCCCGACCGGTGTCATGCGCGGATCGTCCCGAACCTTGAAGATGGGTCCGGACACGTGATGGTTCCGATCGAGAATTTCGTTCTTGCGGGCCTCAGCGTCGTGACACATGGAGCGGAACTTGAGGAACCGGAACCTTTGACCCATATACCCGACCCGGTCCTGGCCGTACAAGACCGGGCCTCGCGAGGTGACCACTATGGCCAGAGCGGTCAACAGCATGACCGGCGACACTAGGATCAATATCATGGTGGCCCCGACGATGTCGATCGCTCTTTTGACCGCCAGCTGCCAGCGGGGAGCGGTCTGAAGCCGACGTCGGACCCCTGGCAGTCGCCGGTCTTCGCCCCCGGCTTCATCCGAGGTGAGGTCGATGAGGAGATCGAAACTGAGTTGGTTTGTGACGACAGGAGGGTCTTCGGGGAGGACCGGGCTCAACAGCTCGAGGTCGACGACCTTCAGCTTTTCAGTTCCCCAGAGACGAACCTGCCGCAGTCTTTGAGTCATTCAACCGCCTCCGGTCTTTCTCAAACGGCTCCGGCAAAGTCGACGACCAGATGGTCGCCCTCCCAAGACCACCTAACGTAATGCTTGGACACGGATCGTGTCCAATAGTTTCTTGCGTCTGTCAACTGTCATCGCAGCAAGCGCCGACTGAGGTCTACGGTTCCGGGCGTGCGGCACTCGCTGATCATCGGCGTCGTCGTTGCAGGTCTGCTCGCCTGCTCCGAGCCTGCCATCCAATCAACACCGGCGTCGGTCAGCTCCACTTCGCTGAGCACACCCGTAGCGACGACGTCCCCTTCGCAAGCCACAACCACCACCACGGCCAGCCCCATGCAGGTGTTGGTGTTTCACAAGACGGCGGGGTTTCGGCACGATTCGATCCCCGCCGGAATCGAGGCCATCAACGCACTGGGTGAGGAGCACGGGTTTGTCGTCACCGCCACCGATGACGCCTCGGTGTTCACTGAATCCGGACTCGCCGATTACGAGGTGGTCGTCTTCCTCAGCACTACCGGGGACATCCTCGATCCCACTCAGGAGCAGGCGATGAAGAACTTCATCCAATCAGGGAATGGCTTCGTAGGGATCCACTCCGCCACCGACACAGAGTACGAATGGCCCTGGTACGGCGATTTGGTCGGGGCCTATTTCGACGGTCACCCCGCTCCCCAGCCGGCAACGGTCCATGTGGTCGAACCGGATCATCCGACGATGCAAGGGCTTCCGGTCGAGTCCGAGCTGTTCGACGAGTGGTACAACTTCAGAAACGCCCCTGGAGCCGAGGTGACGGTGCTGGCCGCCTTGGATGAGACCACCTACGAAGGGGGAACTATGGGTGGGAACCATCCGATCACATGGGCTCAGGAGTTCGACGGCGGGCGTTCGTTCTACACCGCAAGGGGCCATCCTCTCGAGAGTTACTCCGAGCCGACGTTCCGCACCCTGTTAGGGAACGCAATCCGTTGGGCTGCTGGAGTCGACTGAGCCCAGGTTTGTCGATCAGCTCGCAATCGTCCGTTCAAGAATTACGAGACGTCACTCGGATTCCGGTGCATGCAAGAATCGGCCAACTGACCCCTGGAGGTTGAAGTGATTGACTCGTACTCTGATGTGGTCGACACCCTGGAGACCGAGCTCCAAAGTATCGAGGACGCTTTCCGAGCTCTCACCGAGGCCGAATGGGAGACTCCTACCAAGCTGGTTCCCCTCGATCCGGCGCAGCCGCATTGGACCATATTCGAGCTCGCAGGACATTTCGACATCTCCATCGGCCTCACCCGGATGCTGATCGCCAACCAGTCCGACGGTCAGCCAGGGAGGGACCGAGTCAGCTTCTTCATCTTCCCCAGATCCGAGGTGGCGCCCGTGGTTTACGACTACGCCTTCACGATGGTCGAGGGGAAGACGCCTGCCGACATGCCCGACGTCTTACACGAGACGTTTTCGAAAACGATCGAAGAGGCGCGAGCGACGCCTCCGGACACGGTGGGCTCGGGCTATTACGCCCTGATGAGACTCGACGAGTTCGTCACCAGCCGCGTCGTCGAAGCCGTGGTCCATGGCGTGGATCTCACGGCCGCCCTCGATCGGGAGCCGATGGCCAAACCCGCCGCCATCGCCGTCGCTGCCGCCATCCTCGATGAGTTGCTCGCCAGACGAACGGTCCCCGGCCGCCCG
>DATDPT010000188.1:0-7720 GCA_035292605.1 Acidimicrobiia bacterium | reverse complement strand
TTCGCCGAACAACGCCGAATAGCGCTCCATGAGCCTGCCCTGGCCAACGGCGGCGGCGACCTGGAGGCCGGGCACGTCCTTCGGTCTGCGGTCCAGCCCGAGCACCGGCAGTCCCGCTGCCACCGCCCCTGAGGACACCAGGAGAGTCGGGTACCCCTCCCTCCACATCCCGGCGACGAGGTCGGCGGTGCGAGCCAGGGCTTCGAGGTCGAGCTCCCCGGATTGCTGTACCAGGCTCGAGGAGCCGGCTTTCATCACCACCGGCATCCCTACCGGGATGCGATGACGGCCGCGTTCAGGCACCTCGAGGCTCCCCGCTCACACCGGCGAGTAGCTCACGGACCATGGTGACATCGACGCTCATCTGCTCGACCAACTCGGATACCTCGGCGAACTTCAGCTCGGGGCGAAGTCTCTCCACGAATTCGAGGGTCATTGTCTCTCCGTAACAGTCATCGTTGAAATCGAGCAGATATGCCTCGACCACGAGGTCGCTCTGCCCGAATGTCGGGCGAACTCCAACATTCACGGCCGCCTGGTGTCGCTCGCTGCGAAGCAGAGCGAAGGCGGCATAAACCCCGTGCCCCGGGATCACCTTGCGCTCCGGCGGTTGGAGGTTGGCGGTGGGGAACCCGATCTCCCGGCCCCTATTGTCGCCATGGACCACCACATTGGACAACCGAAAACGTGACCCGAGCAGGCTCGCCGCGGCGCTCACCTCCCCCGTCTCGATCAGAGCCCGAATCTCAGAAGACGAGATGACGCCATCCACCTCCTGCAACTCCACGACATCCACCTTGAACCCCTTGCGGTCACCGGCGTGACGCAGGTAGTTGACATCTCCTGCGCGATCCCTGCCGAAATGAAAATCGGTTCCCATAACCATCGCCGCCATCGCGAGCCGCTGTTCCAGGACCTCATTCACGAACTCCTCTGGCTGCAGATGGCGAATCTCTGCCAGATCCAGCACGCCCACCAGCTCGACCCCTGCCCCGGCGAACAGGTCGAGTCTCTCCTCGATCGTCGTTATCAGTCGAGGATGGAAACCGGGGGACAGAACCTCGGCCGGGTGAGGATCGAAGGTGAGAACGGTCGGTACATAGCCAGTCGCCTCCAACCGGTCGATCAAGGTGCGATGACCCAGGTGGACACCGTCGAACACTCCCACCGTCACCGCCGTCGGCGACGGCTGCGGCTCCCAGGTCGTCCACGGACTCATCAGCACTCTCATGAAGCGAGGACCACCTCGGGGATTGCCTGTTCTCCGCTGCGCCGGTAGATGGCGAGCAGCTCGCCGGCATCATCGAGCACCCGAATCGCGCCGTCGGGGGCGTCGACCAGCTCGCCACCGACAAAGCGCACGCCGTTACTGACCCCCTGCGCGGTCTCCGGCCCCACGGTGATCGCGGGCAGATCCCCCAGCGCCTCAGATGGAGTGAGCAGGCGCTCCTCCCATCCCTCGAGATCGTCCAGGGCAACTCCGTGGACGTCCACCTCCAACGAGCCGATACGAGTGCGCCGGAGTGCGCTCAGATGCGCCGAGCCTCCGAGCACGGATGCCATGTCCGCGGCCAGGGATCGCACGTAGGTCCCCTTGCCACAGACCACCCGGAACTCGACCTCGGGATAGGGGCCGGGGCCAACCGAGAGGATCTCCAGCTCGAACACCTCCACCGGACGGGCCGCTCGCTCGACCACTTCTCCCCGGCGCGCCAGCTCGTAGAGACGGCGGCCTTCGTGTTTGAGGGCGGAGACCATCGGAGGCACCTGGTGGATCGTCCCGACAAATCTCCTCGAGGCGATCTCCAACTCCGCATCGCTGAACTCCATCGGCTCGCGCTCCAAGACCGCTCCGTCGGCATCGAGGGTGTCTGTGGCCACTCCGAATTGGGCGGTCGCCAGGTATTCCTTGGGCTGCTCCTGGATGAAGCGGATCAGCCTGGTGACCGGGCCCACCGCGATCACTAGCGCCCCGGTGGCGAGAGGATCGAGCGTGCCGGTATGTCCCACCTTCTTGATTCCGGTGGCCCGGCGCACCCGGCCGATGACTGCGTTCGAGGTGACGCCCCCGGGCTTGTCGACCACCAGGAAGCCCTTGGTCACCGGAAGTCCTCGATTCGCTTTCGCACTTCGTCGAGAGCGTCCTTCACGTCGCCCACATAGGTGACACCTGATGCGAGCCGGTGACCACCCCCGCCCATTTCGGCTGCGAGCGAGCCGACGTCGGTGTTCCCCCTCGATCGCAGGCTGAGCTTCACTCTGCCATCGGCATGAACCTTGGCCAGGACCGCCACATCGGCTTCGACCGCGAGCCTGACCGTGTTGACCAGGTTGTCGATGTCGCCCCAATCGATTCCGGCCTCATCGAGGTCGGCCTCGGTGATCACCGCGGTGACCAGACTCTTCTCCTCATCGAGCTCGGCACGACTCAAAGCGGCTCCGGCCGCCTTCAGGTACCCGAACGGCGCCTCCTCGTAGACGTGACGGCTGATTTCGGAAGGTTGGGCGCCGGCCGCCACCAGCCCTGCCGCCAACCTCAACGTCGAGGGACGGGTGTTGGGGTACTGGAATCGACCAGTGTCGGTCACCAGAGCCGTATGTAGACAGGTGGCGATCTCGGGGGTCAATGGCCAGCCGAGCACCTTGAGCAGGTAGGCGACCAGCTCTCCAGTCGCGGCCGCCTCGCCATCCACCACGGCGACGTCGCCAAATCCGCCGTTGGTGACGTGGTGATCGATGACGATGGTCGTCCCGGCGTTCGAGGCATTGACCGCCAACTCGCCAAGACGATCCAGCGATCCGGCGTCGAAAACGACCATGACCGGCGGTTGGGCAGGGAACTCTCCTGGTGGGATCAGATGGGCGGCGGGAAGGAAGGCAAGGCTGGCGGGCACCATGAACGGCTCCCCGAAGCTGGCGACCACTTCTTTTCCCGCATTTTCCGCCGCGATCCCGAGACCGAGCATCGAGCCCAAGGCGTCGCCATCCGGCCCGATGTGACAGGCGAGTGCCAGGGTCTCCGCGGGAGCGATCACCGCAGCGGCCGACTCCAGGATCGCATGGTCGATCATTCGGCCTCGCCACCCTCGTCACGCAGTGCCCTGAGGATGGTCTCGATGCGGTCGCCGCCGATCACCCCGGGGTCGATGACGAATTCGAGTGTGGGCGTGTACTTCATTCGAACCTGGCGACCGATCGCCGATTGCAGACGCGGTGAGGCCTTGCGCAATGCAATCAACGCGGCTTGCTGGGCGTCGGCACCGAGAACGTCGACATAGACAATTGCCGAGCGCAGGTTGAGGCTGGTGTCAACGGCGGTGATAGACACCATCTCGAGACGATGGTCGTTCATCCTCTCCACTTCCTCGGCAAGGACCTCCCGGAGAGTGGAGTTGACCTTGAGCATTCGTGGGCTGGTCTCCCTCATACCGGATCCTCCAACTCGCTGATGTGGATGTCGAGCACCTCGACTTCCAGTCGCGTGTCAAGGTAGCGACGAAGCTTCGCGATCTGCGCTGCAAGGCCCTCGCCGTCACGGGTCACGATCGCCACACCCAGAGCCGCCCTTTGCCATCGGTCGTGATGATCGACCTCGGCCACACTGAACGATCCCAGCCGTTTCATGCCTTCGATGACGGGGCGCAGAATCGCTCGTTTTGCCTTGAGCGACTGAGGGCTGGGCAGATGCAATTCGACCCTGAGGGCCGCGGTGCGCATCAGGTCCGGGCAACCTCGCGGATCAGATAGGCCTCGATGCTGTCGCCCTCCTTGACGTCGTTGTAGTTCTCGAAGCTCATACCGCACTCGAAGCCGGCTGCCACCTCTCGAACGTCGTCCTTGAAGCGCTTCAACGACGAGATGGCTCCGTCGTGGATGATGATCCCGTCACGGAGCAGTCTCGCCCGGGCGCCACGCTGGATCACACCTTCCACCACATAGCACCCGGCAACCGTCCCCGCCCGAGGGACCTTGAAGATGGCCCGAACCTCGGCGGTTCCGAGGACCTGCTCGTGCTCCTCCGGGGCCAGCTGGCCGACCAGTAGCAACTCGATGTCGTCCAACATCTCGTAGATGATCCCGTAGGTGCGGATCTCGATCCCGGCCTGTTCGGCGGCCTTGCGGGCCTTTGGCTCGGGACGCACGTTGAAGCCGACAATGACCGACTCGGTGACGTCGGCAAGGGTGACGTCGTTCTCATTGATGCCCCCCACGGCGCCATGGACTATCTGGATCCGGCCGCCCTCACGCTCGATCCTGACGATCGACTCGCGCAAGGCCTCCAAGGAGCCCTGGGCATCGGCCTTTACGATGAGATTGAGGTGGGCCTCGTCGGTTCGGAGCTGATCGAGCAGGCTCTGCAGCCTGTCACGGGCAGACGGGACGGCCTGGTTCGCCATCTTCAACTCTTGCCCGCGCTCCGTGGCGAGACGACGCGCCTCACGATCTGACTCCACCGCTTCGAAGTAGTCGCCGGCGACAGGAACATCATCCCAACCCATGATCTGCACCGGGTCGGAGGGCCCTGCGGACTTCAACGGCTTCCCGTCCTCGTCCATGAGGCCGCGGGCTCGCCCGGCGACGGCGCCGGCGACGAAGGAGTCGCCCTGATGGAGAGTGCCCCTCTGGATGATCACGGTGGCGACCGCGCCCCTTCCCGTTTCGTATCGGGCCTCGACGACCACACCCGAGGCTGAGGCATCGGGGTTGGCCTTGTATTCATCGAGTTGGGCGATCAGGTCGATCACCTCGAGCAGGTCTTCGACACCGTTGCCGTTGAGTGCAGACACCTCGACGCTGGGCACATCTCCGCCCAGCTCCTCGGTGATGACGTTGTGCTCGGTGAGCTCGGTCCTAACCCGAGTCGGGTCGGCCCCCGGCACATCGATCTTGTTGATAGCGACCACGGTCTTGACACCGGCCGCTTTGGCGTGGGAGATGGCCTCGACCGTCTGGGGCATCACACCGTCGTTGGCGGCAACCACCAACACCACGATGTCTGTGATGTTGGCCCCTCGGGCTCGGAGAGCGGTGAAGGCCTCATGACCTGGGGTGTCAATGAAGGTGACCGGGTGACCGTTCACCTCCACCTGATATGCACCGATGTGTTGGGTGATCCCACCGAGCTCCCCCTCGACAACGCTCGTCTTGCGAATCTTGTCGAGAAGAGTCGTCTTCCCATGGTCGACGTGACCCATCACCGTCACCACCGGTGGCCTCGGCCTCAGATCCTTGTCGCTGTCCACGTGCTGAGGGCGGCCCGAGACGACCGGAGCCGGAACCGGGGATTCGACGTCCACCATGAACCCATAGGACTCGGCGATCTCCTCCATGAGGTTCGTCGGCATGGGTTGGCCGGCTCCCACTGGCAGGCCGCGGAGCAGGAGGGTTTTCACGATCTCACTGGAAGGCACACCGAGGGCTTCGGCGAACTCCGTTACTGAAGCGCCCTCCTTCAGGCTTGCCAGTCCGACCTGGGCCTCTGTTTCGGCCTCTTCCTCTTCGACCGGTGCCGAGACGGGTTCGAGCTCTATTGCCTCCGGCTCGTCGCCGGCCACGGCGAGCCGGAGCAGCTCGGCCGCGTCTTCATCCAAACCCGACGACGCCGTCTTCACATCGAGTCCGAGAGCCTGGGCCTGCTCGAGAACCACCTTCGAGTCAACACCAAGATCTCGGGCCAATTCATAAACCCTCACGATTCAGCCCTCTTCATTCGCTTTCGTCGTCTGTCTCGATGACCATGTCCTCGTCGTCGCTTGCTTCGACGACGCCCTCCGTTGCTGTCTCGGTGACTACGTCCTCGACCGGCTCTTCGACGGCCGCTTCCTCGGTTGCCTCGCTGACAGCATCCTCCACGGGCTCGACCGGCGCTTCGACCACGGTTTCACCCTCCGGCTCCACTCCCTCGTTATCGGAGCGAATGTCGACCTTGTAACCGGAAAGTCGGGCCGCCAGACGGGCATTCTGACCTTCTTTGCCGATGGCGAGAGAAAGCTGGTGCTCGGAGACGACCACGTCCGCGGTCTTGTCGGCCTCGTTGATGTGGACCTCTTTGACCTTGGCCGGGCCCAGCGCCTCAGCGATGAACTGGCCGATGTCGTCACGCCACTGGACGACGTCCACCTTCTCCCCCCTCAGCTCGTTGACCACCTGACGCACCCGTGAGCCGCGAGCGCCCACACATGCTCCCTTGGGGTCGACGTTGGGGTCATGTGAGACAACGGCGATCTTGGTCCGGTGCCCGGGCTCGCGGGCGATGTTGACGATCTCCACCGTGCCATCCGTCAACTCCGGCACTTCGAGCTCGAGGAGTCGGCGCACCAGGTCGGGATGACTCCTGGAAACCACGATCTGGGCTCCCTTGGCCTCGTTGCGGACCTCGAGGATCAGGGCCTTGACCCGATTCCCCCGCTCCAGGCGCTCGAACGGGATCCGCTCCGAGCCGGGGAGGATTGCCTCGGCATCCCCGAGATCGAGGATGACAGACCGGTAGTCGACCTGTTGGACAAGGCCGGTGACCAGATCGCCCTCGCGACCTTCGTACATCTCGTAGACGTGCTCTCGCTTCGCTTCACGCAGCTTGTGCTGCATCACCTGCTTGAAAGACTGGGCCGCGATCCGCCCGAACGCCTCACCTTCGGGGGTGTCCTCCCATTCGGAGACCACATTCCCCTCTTCGTCCAGCTCCTGGGCATACACGGTCACCTCGCCAGAGTCGGGGTCGATGGTGACCCGCGCCTCTTCCGCCGCCCCAGGGCTCCGCTTGTAGGCGGCCACCAAGGCGTTGGCAAAGGCGTCGAGGATGGTGTCGATCGCCACGCCCCTCTCCCGGGCGAGGACTTCGATCGCCTCCATCATCGTGTCGAGCTTCATTATTCTCCTTCAGTGGCCCGGTTTCGGGGCCTTTTCCCACCTGAACACCGTGTTCGCGGTGAGTACGTCCTCATAGTTGACAATCTGACTCTCGCCTTCGGCCTCCACGGTGAAAGAGGTCTCGCCGGCATCGGCGATCACACCCCTGACTGTGGTCTTACCTCCCTCGGAAGCAACCTTGGCGACGACCTCCCGGCCCAGCGACTTCAGATAGTGGCTGGGACGGCGGAGCTTTCTCTCCAGGCCCGGTGAGGTGACTTCGAGTTGGTAGGGGTCGTTGAGCTCCGTCGCATGGTCCAAGAGACGGGAAACCCCACGTGAGACTTCGGCCAGCCGCTCGACATCGACATCTTCGCCGTCGACCACGATCCGGAGCACGCGCCCCTGTCCGCGGCCAGACAGCTCGACATCGTCGAGCTCCAGATGTTCGGCAGTCAGGTAATTCTCGACCACCGGCCAGATGTCAGCCACTGTTGTCACTTGTGTCACTCCACAACAATTCAGGTGGGTACCAAAGGCGCCCACCTGATCCAAAAAGCGTCCTGTTGTCGGATCTGATTATAAGGGTGTCGGCTGGGTCCCGAAGCGCTCGAACTCGATGGTGCTCCTGACCATGCTCACCACGTCGCTGAGTTCGACGTCTGATTTCGTCATTCCCCGACGAGATGTCAGCTCCACCGCGCCGTGGGACACTCCACGGGGGCCCACAGTCACCCGATAGGGGATGCCGATCAGCTCCGAATCGGCGAATTTCACCCCGGGACGCTCGTCACGGTCGTCGAGAAGCACCTCGATCCCGGCGTCAGCCAATTCCTGATAGACCTGGCTGGCAACGTCCATGGTCGGACCA
>DATDPT010000187.1:0-8478 GCA_035292605.1 Acidimicrobiia bacterium | reverse complement strand
AGGCCGTTGACGTGGGCCGCGAAATCGACCTGCCACACATAGGTGAAGATGAACCGCCTCCCCGCTCCCGCCAGCTGCACGGTGGCGTCGATCAGGTCGGAGGTGTCCCAGGTGGCTTCGAACCGAGCTCCCCGATAGAGGAGACGGGACAAAGGGCTGCCTTCGAACGTCCCGGGTTGGACGGTGATCGGCTCGACACCCGAGGCGCGCAGTCGTTCCCAGAGATTGGGCTCGGGCAGCACCGAGGCGTAAGGGTGGACCACCGGAAGACCTGCCAGATCTACCCATTTCAAGGTGTTGACCACCGCGCCCGCCTCCTCGATCCAGGCGAGATGAGACACCAGCCCGTGTTGGGACGGGGGCAAACCCGTGGCCACCGTGGCCAGAGAGACGCTGGTGGTAGTTGGAAACGGGGCGTGGAGCGTTCCGCGGTTGGCATCACTCATCGCCTTTGCCGCGGGATGACCGAGCTGAACCAGTCCCAAACCGTCGACCAGGAGCATGACGTAGGTGCGGGCGTCGGGAATCGCAGCGGTCAGGTCGGAGCGAAGAGAGACACCGAGATCGTGACCGGTGAGACGACTCTCCAAGTATGTCACCAGATTGGCCAGGCCACCTCCGGTGTAGTCGGGGTTGATCATCACCCAGGCAGGCTATTGCGACCGCAGGCAACCAGCGATGGCCGGCCTGTCACCCAATCCGTCGGTTGGCTCCGTCTCACGTGCATGATCACCGCCACAGGTGTGATGGACAACGAGCAGGTATATCGGTCATACGCCGTCGAGCTCACCAGGTACGCGACTGGCCTGGTGGGGCCCTTTGACGCTGCAGACGTGGTGACCGATGCTTGTTTGAAGGCCTTTTCGTCCAGGAGGTGGCCCGAGGTGACCAACCAAAGGGCCTATCTCTATCGAGCGGTGCTCAGCGTGGCCACAGATCACCACCGGAGCACCCTCTCCCGACGTCTCAGAGAGCTGAAGACGGCGGCCGCCGAGGCAACTTCGCCTCAGGAGGTCGACATCGATGTCCTGAGGGCGGTGGAACGGCTCTCGATGCAACAGAGGGCAGCCGTTCTCCTCACCTACTGGGCTGATCTCCCGGTCGAAACAGTCGCAAGACAAATGGGTGTCACCGCGGGTGCGGTGAAGCGTCACCTCGCTCGAGCCCGGAAGCATCTCAAGGAGTGGCTGTCATGAGCGGATACGACGACCAGAGAATGAAAGAACTCGCCGACCGGCTGGTGGCCATGTCCCCAGAGCCACCGCCCTTCCCAGAGGAGGTCACCGTGACCCAACCAAACAGTGCGAAAAGAAGTCCTGTCCTGATGTTCGCCGGTGCGGCCGCGATCGTGCTGATCCTGGCTGCCATTCCATTGTTGTTGAGTCGGGGTGGCGGCGAGGTCGGCCCCGTGGCAACCACGACAACCTCGACAGTGCCTTCGTCGAGCGAGCCGAGCGTGACCTCGAGCACGCAGGCGGAGGCGACGACCACCACCTCGTCGGAGACCACCACGACCACGTCGGCCGAGGCACAGGAGGTGATCGTCTTCCTTGTCCAGTCACCAGAAAACTCCTTCACAAGCAATCCAGCGGTTGTTCCGTTCCAGACCATCGCAGTTGGCCCCGAGGGAGAACGGGCTGAGCTTCTCGCCCTTCAACTGCTCACCAACGACGATCTCGTTCCCCCGCCAGGGTTTGAGACGACCATCCCTGATGAGGTCGAGGTACTGAGCGTGGATGCCTCAGACAATCACTTGATGATTGTGGAGATGAACGAGGCCTTCGTGGACGGAGCCGGTGGGTTGCTGGCCGATTTCACCATGCTCAACCAGTTGATCTTCACGGCAACCAATTTCGGTGAGATCGAGGGAGTTATGTTCACGGTGGGGGGTCAGCCGGTTACTGCGTTCGGTAGCGAGGGTCTCGACATCAGTGAGTTCCTGGCCCGAGACTCGTTCCTGGACCAGCTCAACTCGGTGATCGTCGACAGCCCCGCATCCGGGGTGGCTGATGAGCCCCTGGTGGTGTCCGGTTTTGCCAATGTCTTCGAGGCGACGGTGAGCCTGGAGTTGGTCGATATCGACGGAAACGTCGTGTACGAGGACTTCACCACCGCAACCTGTGGGACGGGCTGCTGGGGAGGCTTCAGTTTCAATATCGACGACTTCGACTTCGGGGCGACCCAGGTGACGGTGAGGGTTTTCTGGCACTCACCCGAGAACGGCGAGCCCTCGGATGTGGTTTCGATCCCCGTCTCCTGGGGTGACGAAGACGAAGCCGCCTGGGATTTCCTCCCCGGTAGCTGACCCCCCTCTAATTGGGATCACCAGGGGTCATATCCGGACCTGTGCAACCCAATTACGAAACATGAAGGGGGTTTCGATGTGGCGCCGGCCACCTCGAAACCCCTTTTTGCGCCTGACTTCGGGGTTCTAGCCGCCCTGCGTATACTCGCCGCCGGTCGCAACCTCGACAGAAAAAGGGCATGACTCCGTACTTCGAGAGCTATCTGACGGTCGGCGCATTTGCCGCGCTGGGTGTGATCCTGGTGATGGCCATGTTGGGCGTGGCCTCGGTCCTCCGGCCCACCAACCCGACGTCGGCCAAAGAGATGACCTACGAATGCGGGGTCGACCCAGTGGGTGTGGGATGGAGCCAGACCTACGTCCGTTACTACGTGTACGGCCTGCTGTTCATCATCTTCGACGTCGAGGCGGTCTTCATCTTCCCCTGGGCCATCATCCTCGAGCGCCTCGGGGTCTTCGGGCTGGTCGAGATGCTGATCTTCATCGTCATCCTGGTCTTGGGCCTGGTCTATGCCGTCCGCAAGGGAGTCCTGCGGTGGGAGTAGCCCAGAAGTTCGGCATGCCAAAGCCGGTGACCTGGCTGCTGAACTGGTCGAGGAAATACTCCCTCTGGATGTTCCAGTTCGGGCTGGCCTGCTGTGCCATCGAGATGATGGCGGCGTCAGGGCCGCGTTATGACTTCATGAGGTTCGGGATCATCCCGTTGCCGGCCTCCCCGAGGCAGGCAGACTTGATGGTGGTGGCCGGCACCGTGACCGACAAGATGGCGCCTTCGGTGCGTCGTCTCTATGACCAGATGCCGGAGCCGAAATACGTGATCTCGATGGGTTCCTGTGCCAATTGTGGCGGCCCCTACTGGGACTCGTACTCGGTCACCAAGGGGGTGGATCAGGTGATCCCCGTCGATGTTTACGTCCCGGGCTGCCCGCCCCGCCCCGAGGCGTTGATGGATGGGATCGTCCTCCTTCAAAAGAAGATCCAGGGCGAGGACATCAAAGAGAAGTGGAACCAGCGTGACCTCGAGCCCGTCTGACACCGAGTCCACGGTTCATCCTCTGCAGGAGTTCGCCGATCGGGTGGCGGAGACAGTCGGCGGCGTCGGTGAGATCACCTTTGACACCGTGAAGGTGAAAGTCCCGGCTGAACGCTGGGTGGAGACCCATCGCCAAGCCCGGGACGATCTCGGGCTTGTTTTCTTCTCCTGGCTGTCGGCAGTCGACTGGACCACCGATGTTGCGGTTGGGGATCCTCCGGGCGGTGAGATAGTGGATCGATTCGAGATGTTGACCACGGTCGCCGACATCAGCGAGGGAAAACGGGTCACGTTCACGGCGGATCTCTCCAAGGACGATCCGGTGATCGCCAGTCTCGTCGAGGTCTATCCGGGGGCCAACTGGCACGAGCGAGAGGCCGCAGAGATGTTCGGGATCCGCTTCGAGGGTCACCCGGATCTCACTCATCTCTATCTGGTCGATTCATTCATTGGTAACCCCCTCCGCAAGAGCTATCCGTTGCTGAGTCGTGAGGTGAAGCCATGGCCGGGAATGGTGGACGTGGAGGGAATGCCGGGATCCGCCGCTGAGCCCACCGAGCCATCCGAAGAGAACCCGGAGGCCTGACGTGGTCGCCGATCAGGACCTGGTCCGTCACCTCTCGGAGACCTCGGTTTCGGTGTCACTGGAGACCTCGGACATGACGCTCAACATCGGACCTCAACACCCGTCCACGCACGGGGTTCTCCGTCTGGTGGCGAGGGTCGACGGGGAGCGCGCTTTCGACGTGCACCCGGTGATCGGATACATGCATCGTGGCTACGAGAAGTTGTCCGAGGTCCGGACCTATCCCCAGATCACAACGCTGGTCAATCGCATCGATTGGGTATCGGGCTACGCCAACGAGGTGCCGTTCATAGTGGCCGCCGAGAAGCTGATGCAGCTCGAGGTGCCGGAGCGCGCCCAGTACATCCGGCTGATCCTCACCGAGATGGCCCGTATCTCCTCACATCTGGTCTTCATGGCCTCTTACCCGTTGGAGCTCGGAGCCGCCACCCCTCTCTTCTTCGCACTGCGCGAGCGGGAGCGGATCCTCGACCTCCTGGAGGGTGTGACCGGTGGCCGCTTTCATCCGAACTTCAATCGGATCGGCGGGGTGAAACCCGCCTACGGCTCCGGCTCGCAAACCCGCAAGCTGGTTCAGGACCTCCCCGCAGGGTTCCTCGCCGAGACCAGGGACGCGGTGGACCACGTGCTGGGAGTCGCCGATGAGATCGAATGGCTGGTGGCCGGCAACGAGATCATCCTCGCCCGGACCAAAGGCGTCGGGCTGCTCCCGGTCGATGTCGCCGCTTCCTATGGTGTCTCCGGGCCCAACCTTCGGGCCTCGGGGGTGGCTTTCGACCTTCGCAAGGTGGAGAGCTATCTCCCCTACGACCGGTTCGACTTCGAAATCCCGGTGGGGCAGAACGGTGACTGCTGGGACCGGTGGTCGGTGCGTCTCGCCGAGATTCGGCAGTCGGCCCGAATCATCCAACAGGCCATCGACGGGATTCCGTCAGGCCCGTTGCAGGCCAAGGTCCCCAAGGTGATCAAGGTGCCCAAAGGCGAGACTTATGTGCGGGCCGAGAATCCCAAAGGTGAGATGGGTTACTACCTCGTCTCCGATGGCGGCCAGGGCCCCTACCGGCTGAAGATCCGCTCGGCCAGCTTCTCCAACATCTCGATCCTCCCCTGGATCCTCGAAGGGGTCCTGGTGCCCGACATAATCGCGATCCTGGGGAGTCTCGACTTCGTCCTGGGAGACGTCGACAGGTGACCTCGTTTCTGACCGATCTCTTCTCCAACTTCTACGTCTCCCTGGCCGGGAAATTGCTGCTCGTCGCCGTGATGATTCCCTTGATCGGGATGGTGATCGGCTTCGCAGAGTTGAAGCTCTCCGCCAAGATGCAGGCGAGGGTCGGTCCCTATTTCGCCGGTGGTCGGTGGGGATGGGCACAGCTCATCGCCGATGGCGTCAAGTTCTTCCAGAAGGAGGACTTGATCCCCGAGCAGGCCGATCGGCCGGTGTTCAAGCTCGCGCCGGTGTTGGTGCTGGTGGGGACCGTGTCCCTGTTCGTGGTGGTTCCCTTCGGACCCGGACTGATCTTCAGGGACCTTTCGGTGGGAATCTTCTTCGCCCTCGCCATATCGTCGTTGACGACGATCGGGGTCCTGATGGCGGGATGGTCGTCGGCCAACAAGTATTCGCTGATGGGCGGCATCCGGGCTGCCGGCCAGCTCATCGCCTATGAGCTCCCTCTCATCCTGGCTGTAGTCGGATCGGTGATTCTGGCGGGGACGATGAGCATGGAAGGGATCGTCCGGGCGCAGATCGAAGCCGGATACCCCTTTGTCATCCTCCAATTCGTCGGCTTCATCATCTTCATGATCGCCGCGCTCGCCGAGCTGAACCGCACCCCGTTCGACATGCCCATCGCCGAGTCAGAGCTGGTCATGGGATATCTCACCGAGTACTCCGGCTTCCGGTTCTTGTTCTTCTTCCTTGCCGAGTTCGCCAGCATGTTCACGATGTCGGCGATCGCTGTCACCCTCTTCCTGGGTGGCTACTGGCTCCCCGGCATCCCCGAGTCGGCCCTCGAGTTCGCCGGCCCGGTGATCCTGATAGTCAAAGTCTTCCTGCTCGTCTTCGCCATGATCTGGTTCCGCTGGACCTTTCCCAGATTCCGCGAAGACCAGCTGCAAAGCCTGGCCTGGAAGTGGCTGATCCCGCTGGCTCTTCTCAACATCGCGATCACCGCAACGTTCAAGGTGTTCCTCTGATGCCCGACACCGCCACAGCTCGGAAGGTGCCAGGGAGCGGCATGGCCAAGGGGCTCTGGGTGACCCTGTCCACGATGTTCAAGACCATCTTCCTCCCCAAGACCCATCTGGCCACGGTCAACTACCCCAAGGTGAAAGAGACGCCGGTCCCGAGGTCGCGTGGCGTGATCGCCCTCGATCAGGAGGCATGCACGGTATGCATGCTCTGTGCCCGCTCCTGTCCCGACTGGTGCATCTACATCGAGGGTCACAAGGAGGAGCAGCCACCGTCGACACCGGGCGGGCGGATCAAGGTCCGTGCCACCCTCGATCGATTCGACATCGACTACGCCCTTTGCATGTACTGCGGGATCTGTGTCGAGGTGTGCCCGTTCGATGCACTGTTCTGGTCGCCCGAATACGAGTACTCCGAGGTCCAGATGGGCGACATGATGCACGACATGGACCGTCTTCAGGATTGGCTGACGACAGTCCCCGACAACCCGGCGTTGGAGACATGAGCAGCTCCAATTTCCGGCCGACTTCGCCCCTCAGCAACCCTCGAGGGCGTGGAGGGTGCCCGCCATCGGAGTTCACTCCTCGGGGCGAACAGACGCCGGTCGGCCGGATCTGGCGAGGCATGGGGAGGTGGTCGGCATGACCGTGTCGGACTGGATTTCCGAGCCCGTCAACTGGGTGTTCGCCATCGTGGCCCTGGCGGTGCTCGTTTCAGCATTTCGGGTGGTCACCGCCAAGAACGTGGTCCACGCTGCCCTCTTCCTGGTGGCAACCCTGGCCGGCAGTGCAGGGCTGTTCCTGATCCTGTCAGCCGAGTTCGTTGCCTGGGTCCTGGTGCTGGTCTACATCGGGGCGGTGATCGTCCTCTTCTTGTTCGGAATCATGATCACTCGGGCTCCTACCGGATACGACGAGAGCCTCGATGGTGATCGCAAGATCTGGCCTGCGATTCTCTCGGTGACGACTTTTGCACTCATGACGTGGGTCTCATTGGAGGCATTCGGCACCAGGGCCGTGAGCAACCCTGGCCAGGGAACCGACACCGAGGTCATCGGCACCGCACTCATGGGACGGTTCGTGGTGCCTTTCGAAGTCGTCTCTTTCGTTCTGCTCGCCGCCTTGATCGGTGGGATCACCATCGCCCGCCGTGACCTGACTCCCGCTGAGGAAGAAGAAAGGACTCTCGCGTGAGGACGGGCCGACGATGCTCTTGAACCAGTTCCTCATCCTGGCCGCTGCCCTCTTCGCCTTGGGGATCTATGGCCTGTTGGTGCGGCGCAACCTGGTTCTGATCCTGCTCTCGGTGGAGCTGATGTTGAACGCGGTCAACATCAACCTGGTCGCCTTCGAGTCGGTGTTGCGCTCCGAGCTGGCCGTCGGCCAGGTCTTCTCTATCTTTGTGATAACCGTGGCCGCGGCCGAGGTGGGGATCGGGCTGGCCATCGTCATCATGATCTTCCGTAACCGCCGCTCGGCGAATGTCGACGACCTGAGCTTGTTGAGATGGTGAGGATGGCACCTCTAGTCCTGGCTACCGAGGCCGAGCACGTCGTCGAGGCCGGAATCACCGGCGGGTTCTGGGTCGACACCGCCGGGATCATGCTGATCCTGCCCTTGGTCGCCTTCCTCTTGATCATGGCTTTCGGCAAGCGGATGAGGCGACAGGGCGCCGAGATCGCCATCGGGGCCCTGGCCATCAACACCGTCTGGGCCACGGTCCTCTTCGTGCTCAACATGACCGAGGGAGTCCTCGCCAAAACCACCTTCGAGATCGCCCGGATCGGCACTGTGGCCGGCAAAGAGATCGTCTTCGAACTGGGATGGGTGGTCGACGGCCTCTCGATCATGATGTTCTTCCTGGTCAATCTCATCGGCCTGCTCGTCTTCATCTATGCGGTCGGATACATGCACGGTGACGTCAGAGTTCCCTGGTTCTTCGCCGCCTTCTCGCTGTTCGCCGGTTCGATGCTCTTGTTGGTGGGCGCCCCCAACCTGATCCAACTGATCATCGGGTGGGAAGGGGTCGGACTCGCCTCCTACCTGTTGATCGGGTTCTATTGGGAGGACCTCGACAACGTGAGAGCGGGCAACAAGGCATTCCTCGTCAACAGGGTGGGCGATGTCGGGCTGACCCTGGGAGCGATCATTGTCGCTCTCGCGGTTGGCAGCTTCGACTTCGGGGCGATCAACCTGGCTGCCGCCGAGCACCTCGAGACGCTGTCGTCAGTGGCGGTGGTTGGCGGTCTGCTCCTCTTCCTGGGGGCAATGGGCAAGAGCGCCCAGTTCCCGTTGCACATCTGGCTGCCTGACGCCATGGCCGGCCCGACTCCGGTCTCGGCGTTGATGCACGCGGCAACCATG
>DATDPT010000186.1:0-11230 GCA_035292605.1 Acidimicrobiia bacterium | reverse complement strand
CAGGAGCGAAGCGACGTTGGGGGAGGTGGCCCGCAGGGCCGGAGGGGGCACCGTGGTCGAATCCGTGACCGAGACGGTGATCGCCGGCAGCGCCGCCCTAGTCGACTCAGCCCTCAAGGAGAACATGGGTGACGCCCCGGTCTGCTCCAACTGCGGTCATATGACCATTAGAAACGGCAGCTGCTATGTGTGCCTGACTTGCGGAGATACAACCGGGTGTAGCTGAGCTAACGAACCTCGGAGGGAAGGGCTGTTTGGTTGTTTCGCCGTCGTCGCCGGAGTGCCGAATCATGCTTGCTGGACGGGTCTCCTGATCTGACTATTGGTCGACCCTTCGACCCAGTGGTTCGAGGGCAGGATGCAAATGTGACGACCTCGTCGTCGGGGCTTCCACAAAGATCTACAGACCAGCCGACGTGGAACAAAGGTCAGTCTGTTCGAGGGGGAGGACCTCGACGGCTGGATGAAGACGAACATCAGGGAAGCGCTTGCTCGAACTTGACGTGTGTGCGGAGGTCCCCACTGCTGTCACTCGCCAACCGTACGATCACGACGTGAACGGTAAGCCCGATCCATCCGAGATGGCGCTATTGCCGGAGGTATCGAGACAACGCGGTGGTGCCGTTGGTCATACGTTTTCCGAATCCCCACGCCCAGTCGCGGGGCCTTCAGCCGCTGGGGTCTGGTCGGAAGCGCACTCGCTCGTGTCGGCACGCGCCAACGAAGGGATTTCCCTATGAACCCGACCCCCACCGTGCTCGAAGGGTTCCTGGAGGCGACTCTGGACCGTGCTCCGGTGTCATTGGGAACTCGACGGACGGGATCGCCCCACGAGTTCTATCGATACCCCGCGCGCTTCTCCCCGCGTTTTGCGGCCGCCGCAATCGAGCATTTCTCTCTCCCCGGGGACACTGTTCTGGACCCGTTCGTAGGCGGGGGCACGACCTTGGTCGAGGGTATGCGCCTCGGGCGAGCGACGATCGGGGCGGACCTCAATCCCCTTGCCACCTTTGTGACCAGGGTCAAGACGTCTCCTCTTGCCCGCTCAGATTCAAACGCGGTCGAGGCCTGGCTTACCGACCTCGATGCCAACGTCAGAGTCAACCGACCGGAGCCGTCATTCAATGAATGGAATGCCGAAGGTTACTTCAAAGGCCTCGATTCCCCCGATACATGGCGTGTCCGGAAGCTCGTCGGCCTCGCCATCACTGCCATCCCCACGAAGCCGGCGCGGGCCGAAATGTTCTGTCGATGCATCGTGCTTCGAACGGCCCAGTGGGCTCTCGACATGCGGAGATCGATCCCTTCGGTGCCGGAGTTTCGGGAGGGGTTGAAAGCGAACGGCGTCGCGATGTTGCGGGCAATGCAAGACTTTGCTACTGAGATTAAGGGTCGATCGACACCGGTTGTCATCGATGCAGGCCTGCCCGGTTTGGCGGACAAACTCCTGAAGACGGACCATGCCGTGCCATCGCTGGTCCTCACCTCACCACCATATCCGGGCGTCTACGTCAACTATCACCGTTGGAAGCTACGAGGGAGACACGAGATCTCCGCTCCGTATTGGATCGCGGACACGCGAGACGGAAACGGCCTTGCGCACTACACGATGGCAGCTCGCGCAGAGCCGACACTCGACGTGTATTTTGGTCGCTTGGCCGATGCCTTTCGGGACCTTGCCAGGATCGTTGGACCCGAAACCCTTGTTGTCCAGATGGTCGGGTTCAGCCAGCCAGAAACCCAACTGACCCGGTATCTCGATGCGATGTGCGATGCGGGCTTCGAGGAATTTGAGGTCGCTGCCGTCGCTACCGCCGAGGACGGTCGGTTATGGCGGGCGGTTCCGGGACGGCGCTGGTGGACGGAAGCGAAGACGCTAAAGGGCTCAGCGCCCCACACATCCCGCGAAGTCGTCCTCTTTCACCAGCTCGCCCGAGCTGGTGAAAGCTGAGTCAACTCAGTCAATCTCTTCGAGTGCAAGGCCACCGATCGACTCCAACATGGGGAGGAAAATCGGAGCGAGCGCTCTTGTCGCGATTGCAATGAACTCGTTGGGGTTCTCATTTCGATCTGCC
Organism: Acidimicrobiia bacterium; assembly: GCA_035292605.1. GTDB lineage: Bacteria > Actinomycetota > Acidimicrobiia > Spongiisociales > ZC4RG35 > JALYNX01. The sequence continues at coordinate 9,155 of DATDPT010000186.1, read as the reverse complement.
TCAGCTCTGTCGAACTCCGACGAACGGCGCTTTGCGCGCTCCTGCTGTTCCTGCAGGAGCGCCAGTCCTACTAGGACCATGCCGTATAGGAATTGCTTCTCAAGCAAGCCAGCGTCGACCCGCGCCTCTTTCTGCGCGACACGCAGGTAGCGGTTGTCGACGTTGACGAAGAAATCGTAGACCTCGCTTCCGTCACCGTTTCCCTCGACGGAATCTGCGAGTTCGACTTTGAGAGCGGTCCCCTCATCCATCCCGTGCTGTTCCCAGTCGACCTCGTGTACCGGCGTGATCGGGGGAAGTGCAAACTGACTCGCCCCACCTAGGTTTCCTTTCCCCTTGTTTCCACCGGCGCTCCGGGATCCCTCGCCGCCTCCATTTGCAGCCTGCCGAGCAACCGTGACGAAAAGTCGGTTCTCGATGGAGTCCACTCGGCTGTCGTCGGTGACCTCCACGAGGTACTCGTAGACGTCACCAACAGTCGCACCCATTGGTAGCGTGTTCAACCAAAGCTGTGCAATGCCAGACCGCGGCCCGGTTGAGGTCCAGTCCGGCACATCGAGCCAATCCTCCTCGAGCCCAACCCGGACTCGCCACGCACCGGGCGAGTTTTCGCGGATGAAATAGTCGTCCAACGCGTCCGTTTCGAACGCGATTCTCAACCGTGAACCTAGGTTGGCATCGCGCGTAAGCTCCTCGGCGGACTCGCGACCCTTGAACCGGAAGAAGGTTGGGTACTTCCGGCCCTTGAAAGTCGCTGCCTGCCCATGCCCCGATCCGACGGCCGGCGGAAAGGGAGCCGACAGGCGCAGCCCATGTTGGAAGAGTCGAGATAGAAGAGGATTACTCTTGAGCAGACTCTGAAGGACGTCAGCCAGGGGCTTGTCATCCTTCAGTCGGTCGGCCGTCCTCTCTGCCCGCCGCTTGTTCTGCAGCGCTCGAAGGGCCGATTCCTCCCGAAGGTATCGCTGTAACTCCTCCTCGAGTCGCCGAGCAAGGGGCTTATCTCGAAGTCGATCGCGGCTGTTCATGAACAGGTCTTCACGCATCAGCTCGTCGATGTTGCTGCAGTCGATAACGACCAGAAGGGAGTCCGCGATGTAGCCAAGGTTCACAGCCTTCCTCCCGAAGAAATCCGTTGGGAAGGCGGCGTGCATCTGACCATTGACGGAGAACACCACGCCGTAGCGACTCTGCCGATACTCCTTCGCCTTGCCGGCCTTGAACGCGTAAACACGCACGGCAATGTGCTTCCCGTCGAGCGCGATGTTCGCTCCAACCGGAAACTCTGGCTCGAGGTTGTCCGCCTTGTCCTTGTCCAAGCGAGCAACGAGGCCGAGAGCGTTCGTCGAGAAGCTGGCCGGTCCGCCCCTGTATCGCCGACATTCAAAGAGCCGAACCGGAAGTGCGAGCTCCGGCAGCGCCAAATCAATGCGCCGGAGGAGCCCTTCGCCTGACCGCACAATGTTTGACTTACCGCCCTGCCAGTCGTACTCGTAAAGCTTGACGAGCGTTCCGTGTGGCGCATCTCTGGAGTACTCGTCGGCGCCCTGATCCTTGAGCTTCGGGTCTTCGGGGAAAATAGGCCATCTCGCCCGATCAAACGACAGCACCTCACCAGCGACATCGCCCGTTGCGCCGACTGGAGCGAGGTAGGTGAACACTGAGCTGCGCGCGCCGCCCTCCCCAGCCTGTCTCCGAACGATGGTCAACCCCCATTCGCGATCGCGTTGGCTTGCATCGCCTGGCAACAGTCTCGGGTTCCGTTTGGAAACGATGAGTTGAAACCGGTGACGCTCACTGCAGAAGTTCAATGCGCCTGTGCCGCCCATGTTGAACTTGCCCTGCACAAAGTGGATTCGGAGCTTGTTGCTTCGAGACAGGGACATGAAAGTCGTCGGGAAGCTGCCAGGAGTCTGCCCCTCACCCTGATCAGCGATCGACAGGCTGGGCCTCGAGAGGCCCGGCCTACCCATTTCGGGCATCTCCCCAGTGGCCGAGAGCGTGAGGAAACGCCCTTCCGCCGTTCCTTGTCGTTCCGTCCACTCAGCAATCCTCCCGTGGCGGTCAGACTGAACCTGCGTATGGCCTTCGAAGAATCGAGAAACCGCCTCGCGGATCGAGCCTGGCGCTGTTACTGCCTCTGGGTCGATGCCCGCCTCGTGACAGGCGTTCATAAGCCGTGCATCGACGCCATTGACGATCTTCTCGACAAGCGCCGCTATCGGCTCACTTTGCTGGTTGCCGACGGAGCTGAAGTTGTTCTCCATGTCACCGAGGTGACGCCACACAGTCGGGTCTTCCCAATAGCCCGCCTCCGTGAGCAGCTCGACCACTTCGTCCTCATGGTCGGCTCGCATCAGACTCAGACAGAGGTCGGCCGTATCCACCGACGCACCTCTCGGCTTGCTCTTCATTGGCTCAACTCAAGTTGGCGCCGGCCATCGTCGGAAATCGCCCAGATTCCGCGAGGCGTATCCCTAATCATCAGACCACGTTCGATCATCTTGAGCCGAACGAACTGGATTCGGTTCTCCCACCGGATGCCGCCCGATTTCAGTGGTTCGCGGTCCAAGTCGGTGAGTCGGCCTGCAAGCTTCCGGCCCACCGCTTCGGTCACCTCCTTTGACGGCGCCTGCCCTCCGGCATCGATGAGTGCCTCGAGTAGAGGCAGTTCATACTCACTCTCAGGGAGGATCGACCCGGCCGGGACCCGACGGCTTCCCTGTTCGTCCCTCCGTCCACGAGAACCCTTGCGCTTGGCCATCTTTCGCCCGATTCGCAGCTCGGCACCATCGGAGCGAGTTGGAATCAGCTCCTGTGCGAACTCGGCGCGTTCGGTCTGGAGCCCGAGCAGCCTGCGCAAGACAGAATTAGGCGTGTCGACGAACGGCTCCGCTTCGTCCTTCAGCCGCTTGTATACCTCGTCGTCAATCTCGATTGCAGGTGCCATTCAAACAACTCCCTGTCATTACAACTTTCGACACGGAAGGTTACAACAACTTAGAGGAATTGCAACTACCTTGTGACTGAACTTGCAATAACATGGCTGACCTTGCAATTAAATGACTGGCGGCCCTGCTTCAGGGCATTGAATCGAGACCAGACTGTGCATATCCCCTAGCTTCCCACCCATTTGCCCTCACGACTCGCACCCCAAGCCGTCGTTGTCGTTGCCGTCGAAACCGTGGGGGTCCGAGCCCACCACCCGGATGTTGTTGTAGGGCACGTCGCCGCAGTTGAGATCGGGTGGCGGTGAAGCAATGCACACGTCGGGGTAGCTCGGGTCACAGTTGCCGTCGCCGCCCGAGCTCCCCTCCGTTGTCGTCGGTGCCTGCGTGGTGGTGGTGACCCCCACGTAGCTGCGGGTGGTGTGGTTGTTGCCGCTGGGGTCGAGGAGGAACACCGTGTCCCCGTCGTTGTTCCACACCGCGGAATCGGCACTACACCAGTAGAGGAAGGCGCCGAAGTCGTCGCCACATCCCGAGTAGATCGTGACCGATTCCCCAGGAGCCATGGCGAACAGGGCCGGAAACTCGAACCGGTTGGAGGCGGACTCATCCTTGATCGTCCACCCGGTCATGTCGACCAGGTTGTCGCCGTCGTTGCGGATCCGGATCCACTCCTCGTTCAGGTTCTCGTTGTCGTTGCCCGGTGCGTCGTACTCCACGGCGATGACGCTGAGATCGGCATCGGCCCGGGGACCACACGCCTCTGGCGCCCACAGACCCAGCCCGGCCTCCTTGGCCTCTGCCTGGGCTGCCTCCAACCGGGTTGCCATCGCGGTGTCCGGTGCATAGCGACGCGAAATCGCCGCACCCCTGCGCACCGACTCCTCGTTCACCGACATTCCGCCGAACCAGAGATAGCGGAGCAGCCGGTCGAACTGGTCTACATCAGACACGTCGCTGGTCATCCCGATCCGACTCCCGATCGGAGCCAAGACCCCCAGGACCTGAGTCGCCTCCTCACTGAAGCATTCGTTGGCCTCCGGGGTGTTGATCCCGATCAACCTGACCTCGGCGCTGCTCCCACCCGCGTTCCGCACGTCAAGGGTGTCGCCGTCGGTGATCGACAACACTGTGACGGGCTCGGCGTCCGAAGCCAGGGGAGCCCCCGGATCACCGGAAGGCCCGTCAACAGGTGCTGCCAGCAACACATCCGACTGGGGGAAAGTGACGACAGTTGTGGTGGATGGCCTCGACGTCGTCGTGGTGACGACGGTGCTGGTCGTTGCCTCGGAGGTGGTAGTCGGAGCGAGGGTGGTGGCGGAGGCGATCGGATCGACATCGGACGGAGCATCACCGAGCGGGACCACAAAAACCAACAGCCCCACCAGCAAGGTGCCGGGAACCCAGGCCGGCGAGAAAGGGCGCGGCGGCTTGACGAGGGACTCCCGAGCCGCACGGCTCTCTTCGAGGCCCGTCTCAGCCGTTTGCCGGTCGACCCCGATCAGCTCGGCCTGACTCGAGGTGAGGCGACCCTCCGCACTCGAGATCTCAGTGGCCAGTCTGCGCGACTCGCTGGTGTAATCCCGCCACAGGGGCCGCGCCTCCCCCCACTCTCTCCAGGAGGCAGCCGACCAGAACCTCAACCATGAGGGGCCGTTCATCGGAGAAGTCTATGAGCCGGCCAGGGCCTGGATCTGGCGCACCGCCACCATCAGGGGGGCGGGGTCGATGACCGAGGCGGATTCCAGTGACCGGGCCATTTCGACCACTCGGGCAACTGCATCGGCTCTTTGAGCCAAGAACTGCTCGACCGCTGCGTCGACCGACTCTCCCTCCGCTCCGGTCAGGGCCCGTTCCGCCAACGAGCGGCGAACTGCGAGGAGGTCGTCTTCGATGTTCTCCAGAGCCCACCGCTGCCAAGGGTCGGCCAGCTTCAGGTTCGTCAGCACCTTTTCCAAGTCGTCCAACCCGAGGGTCCGGCCGAGGCGGTGGAACACACGGCCGACGTCGACCCGGGAGCGGCCTGTCGATCGGGTCACCTCGAAGATGTCAGGGGCATGGACCAGGTCGAAGGCCGCCACGGCCCGGATGGCAAGTGCGGGCGGCGCCCCCGCCGATTTCAGACGGTCGATTCGGAGGCCTCTCTCTCGCCGCCATTCGAGCGAGCCCCACTCTCCCGCCTCCTTCTCCAGTCGGTCGAATTCCTCGGCTGCTCCAACCTCCGCGAGATCCTGAGGCCGGCTCGGAGCACGAGTCAGGTACCACCGGGTCAAAGTGGCCACCAGCCGATCGTCGGCAGCCATCATCTCGTTCCAGATCTGGAAGTCGACCGACCCGAAAAGCGACTCCACGGCTCGCCGTCGCTCGACACCGCCGACGAGGTCACGAGCGGTACGGAAGGCTGTCACCACAGCAGCCACCTCGGCCCCGCTGCGGGCAACGAGGCGGGACACGAACGTGGGTCCCTGGGAGTCCACGACGTCGTTGGCGACGATGGTGGCGATCAGCTCACGACGGAGAGGATGGTCCCATATCAGATGACCGAAGCGTTTTGAGATCTCCCCTGGGAAGTACCCGATCAGATCGCCGAGCATCGAGGTGGAGTCGGGGAGATCCGACGACAGCACCGCCTCGGCCAGGCTCCGTTTGGCGTAGGCCAGCAGCACCGCCAACTCCGGCCGACTCAGCCCCGTCTCGGCCCGGGCCCGATCTGTCATCTCCTGGGTAGACGGGAGCCACTCCAGTCTCCGGTCCAGCATCCCCTGCTCCTCCAAAGACGCCATGAGCTGCTCATAGGCGTCCATCCGGTCCACGGAAACCAGCTCTTCGCGGACCAGCGACTGGGCCTGCTCGAGACTGTCATGGAGGACTGCCTCCACCACGTTCTCCGCCTCCCCCGCCATGAGCTCGTCGCTCTCGGGGTGCCCGGTCTCTCCTCGCTGCTCGGCGAGACGGAGGAGGATCTTCAGGTTGACCTCCCGGTCAGAGCAGTTGACGCCGGCGGAATTGTCGATGAAATCGGTGTTGATCTTCCCGCCCGCCCGGGCGTACTCGATCCGCCCCCGCTGGGTGAAGCCCAGGTTCCCTCCTTCCACGACCACCCGGGCGCGCAGCTCGGACCCGTCGACCCGCACCGGGTCGTTGGTCCGGTCCCCCACTTCGTCGTGGGTCTCCTCGGTCGCCTTGACATAGGTCCCGATCCCCCCGTTCCAGACCAGATCCACGGGTGCGCGGAGGATGATCCGTATCAGCTCGGCCGGGGTGACGGCCGCGAGGTCCGTCCCCAGCGCCGCCCGTGCCGGCTCGGAGATCTCTATCTGCTTCGCCGTCCGCGAGTAGACACCACCCCCTTCCGAGATCAGGTCTCGGTCGTAGTCGTTCCAGCTCGAGCGGGGGAGACCCAAAAGCCTCCTCCGCTCCCGAAACGACACCACCGGGTCAGGGGTGGGATCCAAGAAGACATGACGGTGATCGAAGGCGGCCACCAGCCTGATGGTCTCCGATCCCAACATGCCGTTCCCGAACACGTCACCCGACATGTCGCCGATGCCCACGGCCGTGAAAGCCTGCCGGTGAGGGTCGATCCCGTCCTGGAGGAAATGACGCTCCAGCGACTTCCACGCCCCTCGGGCGGTGATGCCGAGCCCCTTGTGGTCGTAGCCGGTGGCACCACCTGAGGCAAAGGCATCATCGAGCCAGAAGCCATACTCCTGGGCGATCCGATTGGCGAGGTCGGAGAACCGGGCCGTGCCCTTGTCGGCTGCCACCACCAGATAGGGGTCGGCGTCGTCGTGCACCCGGACGGCGTCCGGATGCACTGCCTCGCCTTCGACCAGGTTGTCGGTGACGTCGAGGAGCCCGCGGATGAAGATCTCGTAGGCAGACCGCACCGCCTCCTCCGTCGCCTCCGAGTCGGCGGGAGTCCGCCGCAGGACAAAGCCTCCCTTGGCTCCGGTGGGAACGATGATGGCGTTCTTGGTGATCTGGGCCTTCATCAAGTCGAGGACCTCGGTGCGGTAATCCTCCCGCCGCTCCGAGAAGCGGATGCCTCCGCGGGCCCGCGGTCCCGCCCGGAGATGGATTCCCTCCACCTCGTCCCCGATCACGAACACCTCCACATGGGGCCGGGGCGAGGGCATGTCGGGAACGTCATCGGCGCGGACCTTGAAGGCCAGGGACCGCCGGTCAGACCGATATGCATTGGTGCGGACGGTGGCTTCGATCAGGCGGAGAAAACCACGCAGGATGCGATCCTGGTCGAGCGACGGTACGGCGTCGAGGCCCTCCACCACCTCGTCGTGCAGCTCCTCATAGCCGCGACCGTCGGAAGCGGGATCGAATCGCAACTCGAAGAGTCGGATCAGTTTGGCGGTGATTTCGGGATGCGAAACAAGGGTGTCGTTGACGTAGTTGACCGTGAAGATCAAGCTGACTCGCCGCCAATAGGTCTGATAGGCGCGGAGGACGGCCACCTGGTGGTGGTCGAGGCCGGCCGCCAGCACCAGCCGGTTCAACGAGTCACTTTCAGCCGTGCCCTCCCACACCGCAGCCAGGGTCTGGGCGACCCTCTCACCGGCGGCGGCGAGATCGACCAGGGAGTCGTGGGAGTCGAGAACCCCGAAGTCGTGGATGAACAGGTTGTCGCTGTCCGAGAGACGGGTTGGCGCCTCCTCGACCACCTTCATCCCCATGTCTTCCAGGGCCGGTATCAGCTCGGACAACGGTCGCTTGCCCTTGAGCTCGTACAGGGTGACTCGTGTCAAGATGTCGGGCCCCTCGGCCTCGTTCTGGAGCCCGACCAGAGATCGGTCTCGGCCCTGCATCAACTGGTCGAGGCGTTCGATGTCGCCGGCCGCCACCGTCAGCTGGGTAGAAGCCGTGTAGTAGGCGGGCAAACGGGAAGCCCAGCGAGCGACCATCTCCCGGGCCTCGTCATGGCCGTGGCGGATCGCCAACTCCTCGGCCACACGCTCCGACCAGGAGCGGGTGAGGACCATGACCTCGGCGTCGAGCTCCTCGAAGTTCACGTCGGGGATTTGGCCCTCCGGGACCCACACGATGAAATGGAGACGAGCGATGTTGCTGCGGCCCAGGATCAGGTTGTAGTCGACCGTGGTTCCGCCGAAGCGCTCGAGGAAGAGGTCTTGGAGGCGCCGTCCGAGATCGGAGGAATAGCGGTCCGGAGGCATCGCCACCAGGATCCTCACGCCACGGTCGAGGAGGTCGCGGCGGACGAAGAGTCGAACCTGGGCCCGTTCCTGCAATGCGAGCAGCGCCATCAGCACCCGGCGAAGATCGACGGTGGGCAACCCGAACAGCTCGTCCTTGGGAAAGCCCTCGATCAGGGCGACGATGGCCTTGTGGTCGTGTGAGCCCTCGACGAGTTCTTCACTCGAGGCGATCTCGGCCAGTTTCTGACGGAGGACCGGTATCCGGGAAACGCTCTCCATGTAGGCCTTGGAGGTGAAAAGGCCGAGCAGCCGGGCCTCGCCCACGGTCTCACCCCGGGAGCCCACGATGCGGACTCCCACGTAGTCCATCTTGACTCGGCGGTGCACCGACGAGAACCGGTTCGTCTTGGATATGACGAGCAGGTCACCCTGCTCGTAGCGGGCGCTCAATTCGGCTGGGAGTGTGGCCAGAGGGACCGGTTCGGATGCTTTGGAGCGCCGGGGATCGGAGAGTATGCCGAGACCAGAGTCCCCCACTGCTTCCAGCGCCGAGCCACTAGGAGTGTCGACTATCCGATACTCCCGGTAGCCGAGAAACACGAAGTTGTCCTCGCGAAGCCACTCCAGGAAGGACCTGGCCTCATCCACTTCGAGGTCCGAATAGTGGTCCTTTCCCTTTTGGGCCAGCCCAGCCATCCGACCGGTGGCCTCGATCATGGCGGAGAAGTCCCTTACCGCCGACAGCACGTCGGCGAGGACCTCCTCCAGTCGCACTACCAACGCCGGGAGGTCAGCCGGGTCGAGGAGACGGTCGAGTACGTAGTGCTGGACCGATTCGCGGGTCTCTGATCGACCCGCCGGCTGGACCGAGACCAGGTGGCCGGCTTCGTCCCGGCGCGTTCCTATGATCGGATGAAAGACCCGCACCACCGCCAGACCGTGAGCTTGGAGCTCGGCGGTGATCGAGTCGACGAGGAACGGCCCATCGTCGACGTGGACCTCGACCACGGTGCCGGTCGATTCGTAACCGTGAATG
>DATDPT010000185.1:0-6197 GCA_035292605.1 Acidimicrobiia bacterium | reverse complement strand
TGAGGAGTCCCTGATGAAGAGCAAGCTCATCGAAGCGCTAGCGGTGGGCGAGCTGTCCTGGCAGGACTATGCCAACTGCCGGGGGGCGGACGCAGATCTCTTCTTCCCCGAGCGGGGAGCCTCGACTCGCAAGGCCAAGGCGATATGTGCCTCTTGTGAGGTGAGGGTCGAGTGTCTCGACTACGCGGTCGACATGGGTGAGAAGTTCGGCATCTGGGGCGGGCTCAGCGAGCGAGAGCGGCGGCGGGTCCGCCGGGAGCGGGCCGTACGCGAACGCAAGGTCGGTTGAGGAACACCCGAAAAGGGGTGGCCTTCCCTACAGATAGAGCCCGGAGGAGTCGTCTGTCGGGGGGGTCGCCCCCGGAGGGAGCAGGGCTCGTTTCTGCATCTCCGCCAGCTGGGTCTGTGCCGCCATCTGTTGGGACCACAACGAGGCCTGGATCCCGTGGAACAGCCCTTCCAACCAGCCGATCAGCTGCGCCTGTGCGATCCGGATCTCGGCTTCGGTGACCGCCTCGTCGAGGGGCACCATTATCTCGTTGAACTCTTCGAGCAGCTCCTGGGACAACACCTCACGCAGCTCGTCGAGAGAGCGCTCGTGCACTGCGGCAAGACGCTTGCGACCGCTTTCGTCTAGCGGGGCCTGACGAACCTCCTCCAGCATCGCTCTGGTCATGGAGGCGATTCGGATCAGCTTGGTGGGCTGGGAGACAGGAGGCCCCTCCTCGGCTCTAGGGGGGCTTGATTCGATTGCGTCGGGCTTTACTGGCTCTTCCATCGGATTGCACACTATTACCCGATCCCGTCCTGACTGAGCTCGCACTTGCCCTGTGGCGTCCGGCGCTGCCAGCCTGGGCCGATGCGATGGGTACTTCTGCTCACGGCCGGTTACATGGTTGCCCTCTTCCTCTATGGGCAGTCGGTCGACAGCCCGCTCACCAACATCTACACCGGGGTCAACCTGCTTCTCCTGGTGGTCTTTGCCGTCATCCACCGCTGGGCCCGATTCCCGACCTCCGTGCTTTGGGGGATCTCCCTGGTGGGGCTGGGAAACATGTTGGGCGGGGTGCTCCTGATCGACGGCCAATCCCTCTACATGGCCGAGTTCCTCGGCCCAATTCGGTACGACAAGTTCTTCCATGCCGCGGCGGCCGGCGTGGGTGTCTTCATCGCCTGGTCGGCCATGGAGCGCTGGGCCGGAGAGGGGTATCACCATGGCGGCCTGGTCTTCCTCACCTTCCTGGTGACGATGGGTGGTGGCGCCGTGGTCGAGATCGCAGAGCTGATCGGCTCGACGCTGAGTGATGTCAGTGTCGGTGACTACGCCAACAACGCCCTCGACCTGGTGGCCAATGCGGTTGGCGCCCTGGTTGGGGTGGCCCTGCTCCTGGGCATGCGGCCGGCCCGGTCCGGTCACCAGAGGTTCACACAGCCATGATCCCGCTCTCGCGCCCGGTCCCGGGAAACGCCAAGAAGCTGAGCAGAAGCCCGACGGCTCCCGCCAGGAACGGCGCTCCGATCGCCATGTGGACCGACCAGCCGATGCCCTCGCCCCAGACGGCAAGGGCGACCAGATAGATGGCATACCAGACCGCAGGAACGAGGAAGGCGACGGTACGGATCGACCTCGGTCTCTCTATGGATGGCTTGGACAGCACCGCGATCAAGTCTCCGACGATCCCGGCAAGGAAGGCGACGGCGATGTACCAGTAGCTGTCGCTGATCACGGTCATCAAAGCACCGCTGATCCCGATGATGAGGGTGATGGCTCCGAACGGCAGCCGACCATGGCGGAGCACGAGCAGGATGAAGCCGCTGATGAGGGCGGCCTGGATCAGGAGGGCGGCAGCTCCCATCGCCTGACGGACATAGGGCTCGATCCAGAAAGGAGTGTGCCCCGACTCATTGGTGGCGATGGTCGTGGCGTCGCTCGACCAACTTGAGCCTGCCCACCCCTCATGCCCTCCTGGATGCTTTGTGAGATTGCGGACGTCTGTCCCGTCGGCCTCCATGACGTAGAGGTCGGCTTCCTCACTCCGATCGCTGGAGAACGAGATCCGTGCTCCGTCGGGCGACCATGAGGGGGCGGAGTCGTAGGCAGGTTCGGAGGTCAGGGCGGTGAATCCAGTCCCGTCGGGATGAATCAGGGCGATGTCGGCGTTGCCGGCCTCGTCGGTGTCGAACGCGATCCACGCCCCGTCGGGCGACCAGGCAGGGCCGGCCTCCGTGCCCGGTGCGTTCGTGACTTGGACCGGCTCCCCACCCGTCGACGGCATCACGTACAAGTCGGGATCGCCGTCGCGGTCCGAGGTGAAGACGATCTCGGATCCGTCGGGTGACCAGGATGGTCCCCAATCGGTGGCGGGGTCATCGGTCAGTCGGATGGCATCGCCTCCTTCGCCAGGAACTACCAGGATCTCCGCGTTGTCATCCACCTCCGCCGTGAATGCGATCTGTGAGCCGTCCGGCGACCATTCGGCGTGATGAAAGACGGCGGCATCTTCGTGCACCACCCGCTGATCCGTGCCGTCAGCATCCATCACAACCAGACGGCCCACCTCACCGGTCACCACGCTGGCGACGATGCGGCCGTCCGGTGCGTAGTCGGGCATCCACACCTGATCCGACCCTTCGACCGAGATCCGGGTCTGGCTCCCATCATCCACCGACACGAGGAGAAGGTCCGATCGGCTCGCATCGAAGCTGGTCACCTCCTCGGGCCAGGTGTCGATGGCGGAGTGGGCATACTCGGTGAAGGCACCGAGAATCGCCAGACCCATGGTGAGTCCGGCCACCCATGGCAGGAAACCGGGGAAAGAGGTGGGAGCGCCTTTGACCCAGGCTGAGCGCACCGGGCCGAAGACCATCATCAACCCGCTGGTCGCCAGGGCAAGGTGGGTTGGGCTGAGCAGGGCGTCGACGTCCGTCTCGATCCCAAAGACCTCATGCCATGCCAGGTCGGCTATACCCGCTGCCAGAAACAAGCCCGCCCCGATCAGGGACAGGCCGTAGCCGGACGGAAGGGCGTTGCCCCATCCGGCCCCGGCGCGTCGCCCGCTGAGGGCGATCGCCAACAACACCCCGCCAAAGAGCCCGGCGGACGCGTAGAGCAAGCCGTGCCATGGCGTGAAGAACGAATCGTCGACCCGTCCGTGGGAATGAGCCCAGAGATCGATGAAGAACCCGCCGACCAACAGGACCGACAGGACGCCCATCGCGACGTCCAGCCGGCTCGGGTTCCCTTCAACTGAGATCGCGGCCGGGGTCAATTCGAGGCTGGGTGGTGACTGCACCGAGGCAGCATACGAAACGCGTCCTGGCGGCGTCCCGCTTCTTCCGCCTCGACGAACTTGTTCTAACGAGCTCCGACATCACGTACGCTCACACCGAGTGACGACGAGAACGACATGGTGAGCGAGGACCTGCCCCCGATCCTCGATGCAGCCCAAGTGGCGGAGCTGTTGGGCATGAACGTCCAGATGGTCAGGCGTTACGCCCGGGAGGGGCGGTTGCCGGCCTACAAGCTCCCCGGGGGCCGCACTTTCAAGTTCTTCCGGGATGAGATCTTCGCCTTCGTCCGCTCTCATCCGGTGATCGCCGATGTCGATGGCACCGAGGCCCGGCTCTAGAGGTCGTCGTCCCAGCCAGCGACGAGCCGGCCGGCGGAGTCGAGCCACGGATCAGACGTCGAGCTCCAGAGCCTGGTTGATGTAGTAGACCAGGACCTCCTCGGGGACGTCGTCCACGGCTTTGAGCTTGATGTGCTTGGAGACGTGTCCCACACCCTGGAGCAGGCCGTATGGGTCGTCGAAGTCGGCGCCCCTGGAGAAGGCAAAGGTGATGTCGTTCTTGGTCGGGCTGATCACCGCCAGCCCGCGATTGCCTTTGTAGTTGGGGATGCCGTAGCTCATGAACTCCCGGGCGTCGGGGGCGTTCTCTCGCATCAGCCTTCGCAGCATCTGCACCACTGGTCGGAACTCGGGCAGGACTCTGGTGTTCACGAACTCGTCGACCGTGATCTCGTTGTCTGCCATGAGGGCCTCCTTCGATCTTCTGCTGAGACCCTATCGAGTGGCTTCGGGTCAGCGCTCGATAGCCATCTTCTGCTTGAAACGGCCTTCGGGAACCGGTGAGCCGGCCCGGATCAGCGCCAGTTTCCACGACGGCGAGTAGCCAAGTGCCCAGCGCAGACCACTCACCGCCACCCGACCGGCGCTCACCGCCCCAGGTGTCCTGGTCAAGCCGAGGATCGACAGCAGCCGTCGAGGCAGCGTCGCCACCGCCGCCTCCAACAGCACCTTGTATCCGATCTTTAGACCGGGGTCCAACGGCGGGTCGCCCAGAAACCGGACGGCCTCGTCCATCTCGGGAGAGGTGGCCAGATCGGGATGGAGCCCGATCCACGCCGACAACTCATCCGCCGAGGTCGGCATCGGGTCCGAGCCGAGAAGGGCCCCCACCCGAGTTTGTTCGAGGACGAAGAGATCCCGTTGCGCGGGGGAGAGCTTGTGCTCCCCATAGGTCTGATGGGCGACCAGGAAGGAATCGGTCAACGCGTTGTGGACCCAGGCCGAGTAGCCGGGATCGGTGGCGTCATAGGGCAGGCCCCGGCTCGACACCCCGGAGACCACCCGGTGGATGCGGCGCACCTGGGTCACCGCGGCTTCGACCTCGGGCATGGCCCCGTAGGTGGTGGCGGTGACGTAGGCGGAGGTCCGGGAGAGGCGTCCCAGGGGATCCTCCCGATAACGGGAGTGATCGCCGACCCCGGCCACAACTTCTGGATGCGCCGCCTGGAGGAGCAGCGCCCGGATCCCCCCGACGAAGGTCGCAACGTCGGCCAGCACCAGCCATGACACCGAGCCCGGGCCCAGTAGCCCGGGGTCACCCCGGTAGTCGAGGCTGTGCTCCAGCGGATAGGCGGCGTGGGCGAACGGCGAGGTGGCGGATGACACGATCCGCTCTCTCAGTCCCTCCAGCGGACGACGCAGCGATGTTGGAACCTGCAAGACGGGGCCCATTATCGACCCCCTTATCTCCAAGCTTGCCGGGCCGTACTGTCGGTGGGGTGACCGTGAATAGGCCGGCGTCAGCGCGGAGCCCGAGAGGTGATCACCGCCAGGATCAGGTCGGTGGGCACCAGCACCGTGAGATGGTCCTGGCGAACTTCGACTTGATCGGCCGCCACCACCGCCACCGACCCGACCAGGGCTCGGCCTTCGGCGACTACCAAGCGAACCGTCTCCCCGCTGGCGGCCAATTCCGACAGCCGGGCCTTGAGACTGGTGGCGGCGCCGGTTTGCTCGTGACCTCCGCCATGATCGGGCTCCAGGGTCCAGGTGGCCCGGTCCAGACGCAGCGCTACCTGATCCTCGATTCGCTCAATGGTCACATAGTCGGTCCCGGCGAACACGACCTCGCCGGAGAAGGTCTGGGTGCCGGCCTCGGCTCGTACCCGCTGCCCGCGATGGACCCACTCCAGCGCCAGGTCGGCCATCTCCAATCGGCGGCGGCGCAGCAGCTCGGTCAGGCGCTCGTCCTCGGCCGCCTTCTCGATCATCTCCCGGCCCGCCTCGCGCAGCACCGACTCCAACTCGGGATCAGGATTCTCTTGTTCATCCATGTCTTTTCGCGCTCTCGACATCGGGTGTCACCGCGAAGATAGGTTGTCGTCCCGTGGCATCGGGTCCCTCTGTCATATCGAGGGAAGCGGGCACCTCTTCACCACCGGCCAAACCGGTGCGTCGTCGACCTTCACTGTCGCACATCCTGATCGCCGTCACGGTGTTCCTGGCCTTCGGACTGAACTACCTGGCCCTCCAAAACCGCGATGCGGAGGTCCAAGTCGCAGTTGCCGCCGAACCGATCGCGGAGGGGTCGGTCCTCACCACCGAGGTGTTGAGGTTTGTTCCTGTGGCCGCCGACTTCGAGGCGGTGGAGTCTCTCTTGGTCGAAGACGACCTCACCGAGATGGAGGGAAGGATCTTCGCCCGATCGATTCCGTCGGGCGGTCTCATCGATGCTGCGGCTCTGGTCGACGCCGGTGTCGAGGACGGTCATCGAGCGATGAGCATTCCCATCGCCATCGAGCATGCGGCGGGCGCCGGGATCGTGGTCGGCGACCGGGTCGATGTGATCACCGTTCTCGACGGAGTCGCCAGCTTCGTCGCTACCGATCTGGCGGTGATCGCCCATGC
>DATDPT010000184.1:0-8013 GCA_035292605.1 Acidimicrobiia bacterium | reverse complement strand
CCTGATCGCCACCGGGATCGGGTCGTTTCTCTTCCACGGACCGATGCCCGGGGGCAGCGAATGGGCCCACGATGTCACCCTCGCCTGGCTGCTGTTGGTGGTGGCGGCAGACCGGTCACGATGGAAGAAGTGGTCCCGGATCCCCGGCTTGCTCACAATCGGTGTGTTCTTTGGGCTCCTCCCTGCAGCGGCCGATCCGGTGGCGGTGGCTCTGACCGTCGTTGCCATGATCTCGGTCCTGAGGGCGGATCGATCGGCCGGCACCTGGGCAGCCGTTGTGCTGCTGGCGGCGGGTGGAGGCATTGGTCGGCTCGGCGCCACCGACTGGCCCTGGTGTGACCCCGACTCAATGCTTCAACCGCATGGACTTTGGCATCTGGCCGCGGCCGCGGCGGTGGCCGTCTGGGCCCTCTCGTCTCAGCCTCTCAGTCGATCCTGATCTCGCCGTTCTCGACGGTGACCTTCACGGTGTCGCCTTCGCTGAACTCACCTGAGAGCAGGCGCAGCGCCAGCGGGTCGGCGAGCTCACGCTGGATGGTCCGCTTCAAAGGCCGGGCTCCATACACCGCATCGAACCCTTTCTCGGCGAGCTGGTCGAGCGCCTCCTCGGACACCACGAGCTCGATCCTGCGCTCGGCAAGCCGCTGGTGCAAGGACTCCAATTGGATCTCGACGATCTGGCGCAGGTCCTCGGGGGTGAGCCGGTCGAACACGATCACCTCGTCGATGCGGTTGAGGAACTCCGGTCGGAAATGGGCCCGCACCGCCGACATCACCCGCTCCTCGATTACCTCAGGCGACAGGTCGGACTGGATGTTCTCCGAGCCGAGATTGGAGGTCATGATCAGAACCACGTTGGTGAAGTCCACAGTGCGGCCATGACCGTCAGTCAGCCGCCCATCGTCGAGAAGTTGCAGAAGGACGTTGAAAACATCGGAGTGCGCCTTTTCCACCTCGTCGAGCAACAACACCGAGTAGGGCCGCCGGCGCACCGCCTCGGTGAGCTGGCCACCTTCGTCGTACCCGACGTAGCCGGGTGGGGCGCCGATGAGACGGCTGACCGAGAACTTCTCCATGTACTCCGACATGTCGATGCGAACCATCGCCCTCTCGTCATCGAAGAGGAATTCGGCCAGGGCTCGAGCAAGTTCGGTCTTGCCCACACCGGTGGGCCCCAGGAAGAGGAAAGACCCGGAAGGGCGGTTCGGATCGGAGAGGCCGGCGCGGCTTCTGCGGACCGAGTTGGCCACGGCGGTGACGGCGTGATGCTGACCGACAACCCTCCGATGCAGCTCTTCCTCGAGCCGGATCAGCTTCTGGGTCTCACCCTCCATCAATCTCGAAACCGGGATCCCGGTCCAACGAGCTACTACCTCGGCTACGTCTTGCTCGGTCACCTCCTCGGACAGCATCCTTCCCTGCTCGTGGAGACGCGCCAGCTCGGTCTCCTTCTCCTCGAGTTGGGTCTGGAGCGCGCCGAGGGTCCCATAGCGAAGCTCGGCCGCCTTGGCCAGATCTCCCTCCCGCTCCGCTCGTTCGGCGGCGGCGCGGGTCTCCTCCATCTCCTCCTTGATCGACTGGATCGAGGTGATCACCTCCTTCCCCAGGTTCCAGCGAGCGGTCAGGGCGTCGATTTCCTCGGTGAGATCGGCGATCTCCTGTTCCACGCTTTGGAGCCTCTCTTCAGAGAGATGATCGCTCTCCTTCTTCAGGGCTTCCCGTTCGATCTCGAGCTGGATCCGGCGCCGGGTCAACTCATCGATCTCCTCGGGCATGGAGTCGATCTCGATGCGAAGCCGGCTGGCGGACTCGTCGATCAGGTCGATGGCCTTGTCAGGCAGGAATCGAGCCGGGATGTATCGATCGGAGAGGACCGCCGCGGCTACCAGCGCGGAATCCGTGATCCGAACCCCGTGATGGACCTCGTATCTCTCCTTCAGGCCGCGGAGGATCCCGATCGTCTCCTCCACCGACGGGGCCTCGACCATCACCGGCTGGAACCTCCGCTCCAGGGCGGCATCCTTCTCGATGTGCTTGCGGTACTCGTCGAGCGTGGTGGCGCCGATGAGACGGAGCTCGCCTCGAGCCAGCATCGGTTTCAACATGTTCGATGCATCCATGGCGCCCTCGGCTGCCCCGGCACCAACCAGGGTGTGGAGCTCGTCGAGAAAGGTGATGATCTCCCCCTCGGCCGCCTTGATCTCTTGGAGAACTGCCTTGAGCCGCTCCTCGAACTCGCCTCGATATTTGGCCCCCGCCACCATGGAGCCCAGGTCCAGGGAGACGATTCGCTTGGTCTTGAGGCCTTCGGGGACGTCGCCGTCGGCGATCCTCCGGGCCAACCCTTCAACGATGGCGGTCTTGCCCACCCCGGGCTCTCCGATCAGAACCGGGTTGTTCTTGGTGCGGCGGGAAAGCACCTGGATCACCCTCCGGATCTCGTCATCCCTCCCGATGACCGGGTCGAGCCCACCTTTGCGAGCCTCGGCGGTGAGATCACGCCCGTATTGCTCGAGGGCATTGAAAGTCGACTCGGGATCATCGGTGGTGACCCGCTGGTTTCCCCTCAGGGTCTGCAATGCCTCGAGGATCGCGGTCGAGTTGAGCCCTCCCCCTCTCAAAGCTTCCCCGGTGGGCCCGGTGTCCTCGGCCAGCGCGAGCAGCAGATGCTCGACAGAGAGGTAGTCGTCGCGCAGATTCGCCTGATGACGGTCGGCATTGGTGAGGACGCGGTTGAGATCCGCGGAGGCACTCACCTCGCTGTCCCCGTACACCTTCGGCTCTCGATCCAGGACCTCCTCGATCGACCGACGCAGCTCCATCGGTCGCAAACCGAGACGGTCGAGGACCGGATAGACGATGCCCTCGGATTGGCCGAGCAGGGCTAGTGCGAGATGCGCCGGCTGGATCGAGCCGTGGTTGTGGTCCCTGGCCGCCTGCGATGCAGAGAGGAGGGCCTCCCGGCTTCGGGCGGTGAGCTTCTCCGGATTCATCCTCTCGACTTTCGGGTTCCAGACGGATCATAACGGCAGCGTGTCTTGACCACTTCGGTTCAGCCAGGTACTGTTTAACGCATGGTACTGAGCAGTACCGGACAAGACCGAAGCACGCAACTCCTCCATGGAGTCCTTGACATGTGTCTCATGTCGATCATCGACGAAGAAGCGTCATACGGTTATGAGATGGTGAAGAAGTTGAGGGACCGCGGCCTCGATCTGGCCAGTGAAGGCTCGGTCTACCCGTTGCTCTCCCGTCTTCAGAGACAGGGCATGATCGAGAGTTACCTGGTTCAAAGCTCCGAGGGCCCGGCTCGCAAGTACTACCGGATGTCGAATCGGGGCCGCAGCAGCCTCGCACAATGGCGTAACGACTGGACCGGGTTCCGTGATGCCGTCGACGGCGTCCTCAATGGCTCCGACCATGATTGAACGCGGCATGGTCCTCGACGAGATCGAGCGTTACTGGAGGGAAACCGGTGTTCCCCGCCCGGCGATCCTCGAGATGCGCTCGGAATTGGAACAGCACCTCGCCGATGCCGCCGGGGACGGTCGTACCATGAACGACGTGGTCGGCCCCGATCCTGCCTATTTCGCCGAGAACTGGGCATCGGCCTATCGCACCCACCGAAGGTCGACGGCGAGCTGGCAGGAGGTCCAGTCCGGGGATGCCGACAGGGCGCGTAGGAGCCGGCGAGACCTGGTCTTCTACACGATTGGTTTGGGGGCGGTGATCGCCGCCGTCGCCGTGGCCGCACAAGGAGGTAACGACGTGGACAACGATTTATGGCGTTGGTTGTGGACGATCTTCGCCATTGTGATGGGAATCGGCGAGATCTTCACCGCCGGGTTCTTTCTCCTCCCCTTCGCCATCGGGGCCGCCTCGGCGGCCATCCTGGCCTGGGCAGGGACTGCGGTTCTCGCCCAGTGGCTGGTCTTTTTCGGTGTCTCGATCGTCTCGCTTGCCTATCTGCGACGATTCATAACCCGTCAGGATGAAGCGGAGCAGCCCAAGGTCGGGGCGAACCGTTGGGTGGGTCTGGAGGGCATCGTCCTCGAGGCAATCGATCCCGACTCCGGGGCGGGGATGGTCAAGGTCGCCACCGAGGAATGGCGGGCGACCGCCACGCAACCAATACCCAAGGACGCTCGAATCGTCGTTGGCGAGGTGCGGGGGGCCCGGTTCGTGGTCGAACCGGTGGAACACGACTGAGTTTCGAAGAATAGGAAAGGAAGAGACATGGAGGCAGTGGTAATCCTGTTCGCCGTCCTGGCGCTGGTGTTGATACTCATCGCCGCGGCCGGCTTCAAGGTGGTCAGGCCATTCGAGAAAGGGCTCATCGAGTTCCTGGGGAGGTACCAGCGGACGGTGGACTCCGGGTTGCGCTGGGTGCTCCCGTTCGTGAAGAGATTGACCAAGGTCGACATGCGAGAGCGGGTGATCGACGTGCCCCCCCAAGAGGTGATCACCAAGGACAACGTGGTCGTCACCGTCGATGCGGTCATCTACTACGAAGCGACCGACCCGGTGAAGCTCGAATACAACGTTGGGAACTTCATGCTGGCCGTGACCAAGTTGGCGCAGACCAACCTCAGAAACGTGGTCGGGGACCTCGACCTCGACTCTGCCCTCACCTCTCGCGAGGTGATCAACGCCAAGCTGCGCCAGATCCTCGACGACGCCACCGATAAATGGGGAGTGCGGGTGGTTCGGGTCGAGATCCAGCGAATCGAACCGCCGACGGACGTCACAGACGCGATGCACCGTCAGATGAAGGCGGAACGTGACCGTCGTGCTGCGGTCACGGAAGCAGAAGGCCTCAAGCGGGCCGCCATCCTCAACGCAGAGGGCCACAAGGAGAGCCAGGTGTTGGAGGCGGACGGCCAAGCCGAGGCGATCAAGCGGGTTGCCGACGCCGAGAAGTACCAGAAGCTCACGGTGGCAGAAGGTGAAGGCCAGGCCATCGAGCGGGTGTTTGCGGCCATCCACAGCGGAAACCCGACCCCTGACCTGATCGCGATCCGTTACCTCGAGACGCTGCAGCGAGTAGCCGACGGCCGGGCGACCAAGATCTTCCTTCCCCTCGACACCAGCGGGGTGCTGGGCAGCGT
The DNA here is from genome assembly GCA_035292605.1 of Acidimicrobiia bacterium. GTDB lineage: Bacteria > Actinomycetota > Acidimicrobiia > Spongiisociales > ZC4RG35 > JALYNX01. The sequence goes on along the minus strand of DATDPT010000184.1, from coordinate 2,905 downwards.
GGCCGCTATCGGCGAGATGTTCAAAGAAGTGTCGACAGAGTCGACGCCATAGTTTCCTCCCCCAGGAGCGGCAGCGACGTTGGGGGAGGTGTCGCCGGAGGCGACGGAGGGGGCTCTCGTCACGCGATAACGGACTACAACGTTGCTACGGATCGGCCTAGCGCGTTTGCGATCGCCGAAACCGTCTCCATCGTCTCGGCAAAGCCTTCGAGGGTCAGGCTCTGCGGCCCGTCGCTGAGCGCCTCCTCCGGTCGGTCGTGGACCTCGATGATGAGGCCGTCGGCGCCTGCAGCGATCCCGGCCGCCGCGAGGCTGGGCACCAGGGACCGGCGGCCCGCGGCATGACTGGGGTCGATGATCACCGGGAGATGGGTGCGCTCCTTGAGAACCGGAACGGCGCCGATATCGAGGATCCCCCTCGTCGCGGTGTCGAACGAGCGGATCCCGCGCTCGCAGAGGATCACCCGGGGATTGCCTGAGCCGACGATGTACTCCGCGGCCAGCAACAGTTCTTCGATTGTCGACATCATTCCCCTCTTGAGCAGCACCGGCTTGGGCTGCTCACCCACCGCCGACAGCAACCGGAAGTTCTGCATGTTGCGGCTGCCAACCTGAAGCATGTCGACGTATCGATTCAAGAGCGGCACGTCTTCCGGGGCGACACACTCCGAGACCACCCCCAGCCCGGTTGCCTCACGGGCAGCAGCCAGCAACTCCAGGCCTTCCTCGCCTAGCCCCTGGAAGCTGTAGGGAGACGTCCTCGGTTTGAAGGCTCCGCCGCGCAGCAGCACCGCTCCGTTCTTCGCCACGCCGCTGGCGATCCTCTCGATCTGGGCCTCCGATTCCACGGAGCAGGGCCCAGCGATGACCACGACCTCGGAGCCGCCAACCACCACGTCTCCGACCCTCACCATGGTGGGTGCATTGCGAGCCTCCCGAGCCACGAACGGGTAGAGGGGGGCTTCGGTGCTGACCGAAGCAACCCCGACCAGGGCGCTTATCGATTCAGCCATGCCCGGCTCGTAGTCGCCGATGACGCTGACCACGGTCGTGGACCCTGCCTCACCGACATGGACCCGGAGCCCATAACCCTCGATGAAACGGAGAATCGCCGCCTTCTGGGCGAGGGTGCAATCGGCGGTGAGGGTGGCGATCAAGGCCGCAGTCCCTCGAGGAAGGCGACTGGGTCGTCGCCCCTGCTCACCACTTCGACGAGGGCACTCCCAACGATCACGCCGGCACAGTGCGGCACCAGCGAGCGGACCTGATCGGCGCTCCTCACCCCGAACCCGGCCAACACCGGTACCAGCGATGCCCTCCGCACTCGATCCAGGTACCCGCCCACCTCGGGACCAACCGAGGTCGAGCCACCAGTGGTCCCGGTCATGGTGACCGCATAGGTGAATCCCTCCGAAGCAGCCCCGAGACGTCGCAGCCGGTCGTCATCGGTGACGGGCGTAACCAGCTGCACCAACCCGATACCGGAAGCCCCGGCTGCACTCTTCACCTCTCCGGACTCCTCGAGGGGGAGATCGGGCACCACGAGTCCGGCGACACCCACCCTCGCCAGCCGTGAGAAGAGCTCTTGATACCCGTACGCCATGAGCGGATTCAAATAGCTCATGACCACAAGAGGAACCTGGAGGGGAGGCAGGGCCTCCAAGGCCGACATCACGGCCCTGAGAGTCGCTCCCCCTTCGAGGGCGATCCGGCTCGACTCCTGAATCGTCGCTCCATCAGCCATCGGATCACTGAAGGGGATGCCGATCTCCACTGCCTCCGAGATCGCCGCTACCTCGACCAAGGCCTCGACAAACCGGTTCATCGTCGGGAAACCGGCGGTCAAGTAGGGAACGATCGCCGGGTCCTCCCCCTGGAGTTGCTCCTCGAGGAGGGTGGCGCCGGTGAGGGCAGTCGTCATCGGCTCAACCCTCTCAGAATGTCGATGTCCTTGTCCCCGCGACCGGAAAGGCCAACCAGCACCACCGAGCCTGGGCTGTCCACCAGCCATCTGCGGACCGCGGCCAGAGCGTGACTCGACTCCAGTGCCGGGAGAATCCCCTCGTAGCGCCCGAGCTCGTCCAGTGCCGACAACGCCTCGTCGTCGGAAGCCTCCACATACAGGGCACGCCCGGTGGCCGCCAGCCACGCGTGCTCCGGGCCCACCCCGGGATAGTCGAGGCCGGCTGAGACCGAATGAGTCTCCTGGATTTGACCGTCGGCGTCCTGGAGAAGAAAAGAGAAGCTGCCGTGGAGGACTCCCGGGCTGCCTCGCCCGATGCTCGCTGCGTTCTGGCCCAATCCCGGCCCCCTGCCACCTGCTTCGACCCCGACCAGGCGCACCGGGTCGTCGAGGAAGGGGTGAAACAAGCCGATGGCATTGGAGCCACCACCCACGCAGGCAAAGGCAGCATCCGGCAGCGAGCCACGGAGCTCGAGGATCTGACGTCTGGCCTCGTGACCGATCACCGACTGCAAGCGTCGCACGAGCCACGGATAGGGATGAGGGCCGACCGCGGAGCCGAGCAGGTAGTAGGTGTCGCCCGGGTCGCTCACCCAGTCGCGCAGCGCCTCGTTGATGGCAGCCCGCAGGGTTGCGTCTCCGGAGGTCACCGGTTCCACCCGGGCACCGAGCAACCGCATTCGCTCTACGTTTGGAGCCTGGCGCTCGATGTCGACCGTGCCCATGTACACCGTGCAGTCGAGGCCGATTCGGGCACAGGCAGCGGCCGTGGCCACCCCGTGCTGACCGGCTCCCGTCTCGGCGATGACCCGCCCCGCTCCCATCTCCTTCGCCAACAAGGCCTGGCCCACCGCATTGTTGATCTTGTGCGCCCCGGTGTGGGCCAGATCCTCACGTTTCAGCCAGATCTCGCCACCCCAGGCCTCGCCGAGGCGCGGGGCA
>DATDPT010000183.1:0-11519 GCA_035292605.1 Acidimicrobiia bacterium | reverse complement strand
CGAGGTGCTCGTGGGCGAAGTCGCCAAGCGCCAATCGATCACCAACCCCGACCAGACCGTCCGTTCCGTCAAACGACACATGGGAACCGACTGGTCGATCGAGGTCGACGGCAAGAGCTTGACCGCCCAAGAGATCTCGGCCCGCATCCTGATGAAGCTGAAGCGGGATGCCGAGTCCTATCTCGGAGACAAGATCACCGACGCGGTGATCACCGTTCCCGCCTACTTCAACGACGCCCAGAGACAGGCCACAACCGAGGCCGGCCAGATCGCGGGGTTCAACGTGCTCCGCATCATCAACGAGCCGACGGCGGCCGCTCTGGCCTATGGGTTGGACAAGGAAACCGACCAGACGATCCTGGTGTTCGACCTGGGTGGAGGCACGTTCGATGTCTCGGTGCTCGAGATCGGAGACGGCGTCTTCGAGGTCAAGGCGACCTCAGGTGACACCTACCTGGGTGGTGACGATTGGGACCAGAAGGTCATCGACTGGCTAGTCGAAGGATTCAAAAACGACCATGGTGTCGACCTCTCCAAGGACCGAATGGCCTTGCAGCGTCTCAAGGAAGCTGCGGAGAAGGCGAAGATCGAGTTGTCGACCGTCGTCGAGACCGAAGTCAACCTTCCGTTCATCACCGCCACCTCCGAAGGCCCGCTGCATCTCCAGCGCAAGCTGACCCGGTCCGAGTTCCAAAAGCTCACCGAAGAGTTACTGGAGAGGACCAAGCGTCCGTTCCAGCAGGCAATCAAGGACGCGGCAATTGCGGTCAGCGACATCGAGCACCTGGTCCTGGTCGGAGGATCGACCCGGATGCCGGCAGTGCAAGAATTGGTCAAGGGCCTCAGCGGCAAGGATCCCCATCGCGGGGTCAACCCCGACGAAGTCGTGGCCGCCGGAGCCGCGATCCAGGCCGGGGTCCTCAAGGGAGACGTGAAGGACATCCTTCTCCTCGACGTGACACCCCTCACCCTCGGTATCGAGACCAAGGGCGGGGTCATGACGCGGATGATCGAGCGCAACACCACCATCCCCACCAAACGGTCGGAGATCTTCACCACCGCAGAGAACAACCAGCCCGAGGTCGAGATCCACGTCCTCCAGGGTGAGCGCACCATGGCCAATGACAACAAGAGCCTGGGCAAGTTCCGGCTGACCGGGATCCCACCGGCCCCCATGGGGGTTCCCCAGATCGAGGTTGCATTCGACATCGACGCCAACGGGATCGTCAACGTGACCGCCAAGGACCTGGCCACCAGCAAGGAGCAGGCGATGACGATCACCGGCGGTTCGGCACTCGCCGAAGGCGAGATCGATCGGATGATCAAGGACGCCGAGGCCTACGCCGAGGAGGACGCCAAGCGCCGGGAGGCGGTCGAGACCCGAAATCAGGCAGATCAACTGATCCACCAGACCGACAAGCTGGTCGAGGAGCAGGGCGAACAAATGACCGATGAGGAGAAATCCGGGATCGCCTCGGCACTGGCTGAGCTAAAGGAGGCCATCGCCGACGAAACGACCGAAACTTCCGAGATCCGCTCCCGCATGGACAGCCTGATCTCGGCGAGTCAAGCCATGGCCACCCGTCTCTATCAGCAGGCCGGGTCCGCCGGCCAGGCCGAGGAGATCGGCTCCGAGGATGACGACGTAGTCGAAGCAGAGATCATCGAGGACGATGAGTGAGCTAGAGCCGGAAGTTGTGGAGGCGGAAGTGGTTCCTGCGCTGCCGGGTGCGGCCGCGCTCGGAATCGACCTTCCCGAGGACAAGGACGAGGCCGTCAAGTTGCTCCTGTCCCTTCTCGACGAGTCGCGTGAGGAGGCAACCTCCTATCTCGATGACCTGAAACGGGTTGCGGCCGACTTCGACAACTTCCGCAAGCGGGCGCTGCGCGAGCAGTCGGCGACCATCGACCATGCGGCCGAGCGGGTGGTCAGAGGGTTGTTGCCGGTGCTCGACTCCTTCGACGCGGCCCTGGCCATCGAGGCCGTGACCGATGGTGAGCAACGGCTGCTGGCGGGGATGCTCGGGACCCGGGAGCAGTTGCTCAAGGCCCTGGAACAGGAGGGCCTCGAGCTGGTCCCAGCCGTCGGCGAGCCGTTCGATCCTGCGATCCATGAGCCGGTAGGGGCCCCCGAGGGCAACGGGCCGTTCGTCGTGGCCCAGGAGTTGCGACGCGGGTACCGGCTCGGAGGGAAGGTGCTGCGCGCCGCCCTCGTCGCCCTGGAATCCGCGCGATGAACCGGGACTGGGTGGAAAAGGACTTCTACGCGATCCTCGGAGTAGCCCCCGAATCGAACGCTGACGAGATCAAGAAGGCCTACCGCAAACTGGCGCAGACCTATCACCCCGACGCCAACCCGGGCGATGACGCGGCAGAGGAGAAGTTCAAGGAGATCTCTGAGGCCTACGCCACCCTCTCCAACGTCGAGCAACGCAAGGAATACGACCAGGTGCGACGGTTGGTGGCTTCCGGCGGCTACTCCGGATTCGGGCCCAATGCCGGAGGGTTCGGCGGCCAACAGGTCCGGGTAGAGGACCTCTCCGACCTCCTTGGGGGGATGGGTGGCCTGGGAGACTTGTTTGGCTTCGGCTCGGGCTCGAGAACCGGCCCGGCCCGAGGCGCCGACGTCCAGGCCGATCTCAGCATCAGCTTCGAGGATGCCGCCGCCGGTGTGACCACCACGGTCAAAGTGAGGGGCGCCACCCCATGCTCACATTGCGGAGGCTCAGGTGCCGAGCCTGGGACCCAGGTCACCACCTGTCCCACCTGCGGGGGCCGCGGGGTCGTCGCCCAGAATCAGGGGTTCTTCTCGTTCTCCCAGCCCTGTCCCCAATGCCGCGGGTCAGGGCGCATCATCGAAACACCGTGCACGGTGTGCCGAGGCACAGGAACCGAGGCCAGGACCCGGGAAGTCAGGGTGCGTATCCCCGCCGGGGTCCAGGATGGCAACACTCTTCGCCTTCCCGCCAAGGGAGCCCCAGGTCGCAACGGCGGGCCACCCGGAGATCTCCTGGTACGCGTCAGAGTGGCACCCAGCCGCACCTTTGGGCGCAAAGGCAACGACCTGACCCTGTCCGTCCCCATCACCTACACCGAGGCGGTGCTCGGCACCAAGCTCGAAGTGCCGACGCTGAACGGGGTGGTCAAGCTCAAGGTCCCCGCGGGGACGCCATCGGGAAAGACCTTCCGGGTCAGAGGCAAAGGCGTCGTTCCCGAGCGGGGACGGGCGGGGGACCTGTTGGTGACGGTTCAGGTCGCGGTGCCCACCAAGGTGGGCAAGGAAGAGAAGCAACTCATCGAAGACCTTGCCCAATACGAGACCGACGACGTGCGCTCCCATCTGAGATGATGGTGACCTGATGAACGAATCGACCAGGGCGGTGTTTGTGATCTCGGTGGCGGCGGAGCTCGCCGGGATGCACCCTCAAACCCTCCGGATATACGAGCGTAGGGGCCTGATCGATCCCTTCCGGACGCCCGGTGGCACCCGTCGCTACTCGCGGGAGGACATCGAGCGACTCCAGTTGATCCAGGAGTTGACCAGTCAGGGCCTCAACCTGGAGGGAGTGCGCCGGGTGCTCGCACTCCAAGAGGAGAATCGGGTGCTGAAGAGGAAGGTCGACCGACTCCGCGACAAGCTGGACGACCTCGAGGAGGATATGGAGCATCGGATCGAAGAAGTCCGTCGCTCCAACCGTCACGAGCTGATCCTGCGCAGCCAGGTTCGATCGCTGTTCGACGAGGAGCGCTGAAGCGATGTCAGACTCCTATCAGGGCCCGGTTCGGGTGCTCGGTGGTGACGGCATCCTATTGACGACCGGAATGGCCACCCTGGAGACCGATCCCGAGATGGGCACCTGGCGGGGCTTTCTCGAGGTACTGCGCGGCACCGCCGTCGCAGGAAAGGCGCTGGTCGTCGAATTGGAGATCCCCGGCGGCCCAACGGGCCGGGCTCAGCTGACACCGGTCGGAGAGAGCGGAGACAGGGCATCGTCCGCGCTGGTTGGTCTCAGCGCCCAGCCCTTCTGACCAAGTCGTCGTTACCGTGCCCGGATGGGTGCGGCCGCCGACTGCGAGTCGATCGGGGTTGGGCTCCTCCGACAGCCGATCAACTCGCTGACGACGCTGGCGCTTGTGGTGGCGGGGATCGTCGTGATGACTCGTCGACCCGAGCGTCGCTGGGTGGGGATCGCCCTGATCGCCACCGGGATCGGGTCATTCCTCTTCCACGGACCGATGTCTAGGGGCAGCGAATGGGCCCACGATGTCACCCTCGCCTGGCTGCTGTTGGTGGTGGCAGCAGACCGGTCAGGACGGGAGAGGTGGTCCCGAATCCCCGGCTTGCTCACAATCGGCGTGTTCTTTGGGCTCTTTCCAGCAGCAGCCGATCCGGTGGCGGTCGCTCTGAGCATCTTCGCCGTGATCTCCGTGCTGCGGACGGATCGATCCCCCGGCACCTGGGCAGCCGTTGTGTTGCTCGCGGTGGGTGGAGGCATTGGTCGGCTCGGCGCCACCGACTGGCCCTGGTGTGATCCCGACTCGATGCTCCAACCGCATGGACTCTGGCATCTGGCCGCGGCCGCAGCGGTGACCATCTGGGCCCTCTCGTCTCAGCCTCTCAGTCGATCCTGACCTCGCCGTCCTCGACGGTGACCTTCACGGTGTCGCCTTCGCCGAATTCACCTGAGAGGAGGCGCAACGCCAGCGGGTCGGCGAGCTCACGCTGGATGGTCCGCTTCAAAGGCCGGGCTCCATAGACCGGGTCGAATCCCTTCTGCGCGAGCAAATCGAGCGCCTCCTCGGAGACCGAGAGCTCGATTCTCCGCTCGGCGAGCCTGCGGTGCAGCGATTCCAACTGGATCTCGACGATCTGACGCAGGTCCTCGGGGGTGAGCCGGTCGAACACGATCACCTCGTCGATGCGGTTGAGGAACTCCGGTCGGAAATGGGCCCGCACCGCCGACATCACCCGTTCCTCTATCACCTCGGGCGACAGATCCGACTGGATGTTCTCCGAGCCGAGATTGGACGTCATGATCAGAACCACATTGCTGAAGTCGACGGTCCGGCCCTGGCCGTCGGTGAGCCGACCATCGTCGAGAAGTTGCAGCAGGACGTTGAACACGTCGGGATGCGCCTTCTCCACCTCGTCGAGCAGGAGCACCGAGTAGGGGCGACGGCGCACCGCTTCGGTGAGCTGGCCACCCTCGTCGTAGCCCACGTAACCGGGGGGAGCACCGATCAGGCGGCTCACCGAGAACTTCTCCATGTACTCCGACATGTCGATGCGGACCATCGCCCTCTCGTCGTCGAAGAGGAAGTCGGCGAGAGATCGGGCCAGTTCGGTCTTGCCAACACCGGTGGGACCGAGAAACAGGAACGAGCCTGAAGGCCGGTGGGGGTCGGAGAGACCGGCGCGGCTCCTGCGGACCGAGTTGGCTACCGCGGTCACAGCGTGATGCTGGCCGACCACCCTCCTGTGCAGCTCCTCCTCGAGCCGGATCAGCTTCTGGGTCTCGCCCTCCATCAACCGCGAGACCGGGATTCCGGTCCAGCGGGCCACCACCTCGGCGACATCCTGTTCGGTCACCTCCTCGGAGAGCATCCTTCCCTGCTCGTGAAGATGGCCTAACTCGGCCTCCTTCTCCTCGAGTTGGGTCTGGAGTGCGCCGAGGGTCCCATATCGGAGCTCGGCCGCCTTGGCCAGATCTCCCTCTCGCTCCGCTCGTTCGGCGGCGGCGCGGGTCTCCTCCATCTCCTCCTTGATCGACTGGATGGTGGTGATCACCTCCTTCTCCAGGTTCCAGCGAGCGGTCAGGGCGTCGATTTCCTCGGTGAGATCGGCGATCTCCTGTTCCACGCTTTGGAGCCTCTCTTCAGAGAGATGATCACTCTCCTTCTTCAGGGCTTCCCGTTCGATCTCGAGCTGGATCCGGCGCCGGGTCAACTCGTCGATCTCCTCGGGCATCGAGTCGATCTCGATGCGGAGCCGGCTGGCGGCCTCGTCGATGAGATCGATGGCCTTGTCGGGCAGGAAGCGGGCCGAGATGTAGCGATCGGAGAGGACCGCCGCGGCGACCAGGGCGGAATCGGTGATTCGGACTCCGTGATGGACCTCGTATCTCTCCTTCAGGCCGCGGAGGATCCCGATCGTCTCTTCCACCGACGGGGCCTCCACCATCACCGGCTGGAACCTCCGCTCCAGGGCGGCATCCTTCTCGATGTGCTTGCGGTACTCGTCGAGAGTGGTGGCGCCGATGAGACGGAGCTCGCCCCGGGCCAGCATCGGTTTCAACATGTTCGATGCATCCATTGCGCCCTCGGCTGCCCCGGCACCAACCAGGGTGTGGAGCTCGTCGAGAAAGGTGATGATCTCCCCCTCGGCCGCCTTGATCTCTTGGAGAACCGCCTTGAGCCGCTCCTCGAACTCGCCTCGATACTTGGCCCCCGCCACCATCGAGCCCAGGTCCAGGGAGACGATTCGCTTGGTCTTGAGGCCCTCGGGTACGTCACCGTCGGCGATCCTCCGGGCCAGGCCTTCAACGATGGCAGTCTTGCCCACCCCGGGCTCACCGATCAGGACCGGGTTGTTCTTGGTGCGCCGGGAAAGCACCTGGATCACCCTCCGGATCTCGTCATCCCTCCCGATGACCGGGTCGAGCCCACCTCTACGAGCCTCGGCGGTGAGATCACGCCCGTATTGCTCGAGGGCATTGAAAGTCGATTCGGGGTCATCGGTGGTGACCCGCTGGTTTCCCCTGAGGGTCTGCAATGCCTCGAGGATCGCGGTCGAGTTGAGCCCTCCCCCACGCAAAGCGTCCCCGGTGGGCCCGGTGTCCTCGGCCAGTGCGAGCAGCAGATGCTCGACGGACAGGTAGTCGTCGCGCAGATTCGCCTGATGACGGTCGGCATTGGTGAGGACGCGGTTGAGATCCGCGGAGGCACTCACCTCGCTGTCCCCGTACACCTTTGGCTCTCGATCCAGGATCTCCTCGATGGACCGACGAAGCTCCATCGGTCGCAACCCGAGACGGTCGAGCACCGGGTAGACGATGCCCTCCGAGTGGCCGAGCAGGGCTAGTGCGAGATGCGCCGGCTGGATCGAGCCGTGGTTGTGGTCCCTGGCCGCCTGCGTTGCAGAGAGGAGGGCCTCCCGGCTTCGGGCGGTGAGCCTTTCCGGATTCATCTTCTCGAATCTATCCCCTGCTTTCCGTTGTTCAGAAACAGTGCATGATCGAGAGCTACCGTGAGCAATGTCGTGGGCACCGATCCTGGCCCATTCGTCGTTTGGGCGCGGTGATCGCCGCCGTCGCCGTGGCTGCACAAGGAGGTAACGACGTGGACAACGAGGTATGGCGTTGGCTTTGGACGATCTTCGCCATCGTCATGGGGATCGGCGAGATCTTCACCGCCGGCTTCTTTCTCCTCCCCTTTGCCATCGGGGCCGCCTCGGCGGCCATCCTGGCCTGGGCAGGGACCGCGGTTCTCGCCCAGTGGCTGGTCTTCTTCGGTGTGTCAATCGTGTCCTTTGCCTATCTGCGGCGATTCATAACCCGTCAGGACGAGGCTGAGCAGCCCAAGGTAGGCGCGAACCGTTGGGTGGGTCTGCAGGGCATCGTCCTCGAGGCAATCGATCCCGACTCCGGGGCGGGGATGGTCAAGGTCGCCACCGAGGAATGGCGGGCGACCGCGACCCAACCGATACCCAAGGACGCTCGAATCGTCGTCGGCGAGGTGCGGGGGGCCCGGTTCGTGGTCGAACCGGTGGAACACGACTGAGTTTCGAGGAATAGGAAAGGAAAAGACATGGAGGCAGTGGTAATCCTGTTCGCCGTCTTGGCGATGGTGTTGATACTCATCGCCGCGGCAGGCTTCAAGGTGGTCAGGCCATTCGAGAAAGGGCTCATCGAGTTCCTGGGGAGGTACCAGCGGACGGTGGACTCCGGCTTGCGCTGGGTGCTCCCGTTCGTGAAGAGACTGACCAAGGTCGATATGCGGGAGCGGGTGATCGACGTGCCCCCCCAGGAGGTGATTACGAAGGACAACGTGGTCGTCACCGTCGATGCGGTCATCTACTACGAAGCGACCGACCCGGTGAAGCTCGAATACAACGTTGGGAACTTCATGCTGGCTGTGACCAAATTGGCGCAGACCAACCTCAGAAACGTGGTCGGGGACCTCGACCTCGACTCTGCACTCACCTCCCGCGAGGTGATCAACGCCAAGCTGCGCCAGATCCTCGACGACGCCACCGATAAATGGGGGGTGCGCGTGGTTCGGGTCGAGATCCAGCGAATCGAACCGCCGACGGACGTCACCGACGCCATGCACCGTCAGATGAAGGCGGAACGTGACCGTCGTGCTGCGGTCACGGAAGCAGAAGGTCTCAAGCGGGCAGCCATCCTCAACGCAGAGGGTCACAAGGAAAGCCAGGTGTTGGAGGCGGATGGCCAAGCCGAGGCGATCAAGCGGGTCGCGGACGCCGAGAAGTACCAGAAGCTCACGGTGGCTGAAGGTGAAGGCCAGGCCATCGAGCGGGTGTTTGCAGCCATCCACAGCGGGAACCCGACCCCCGACCTGATCGCGATCCGTTACCTCGAGACGTTGCAGCGAGTGGCCGACGGCCGGGCGACCAAGATCTTCCTCCCCCTCGACACCAGCGGGGTGCTGGGCAGCGTGGCCGCTATTGGCGAGATGTTCAAAGAAGTGTCGACAGAGTCGACGCCGTAGCTACCTGCTGGGTGCTGCCTGCAGCGTTGCCATCGGCCGATCGAGCGCGTTTGCGATCGCCGAAACCGTCTGCATCGTCTCGGCAAAGCCCTCGAGGGTCAGGCTCTGCGGCCCGTCGCTGAGCGCCTCCTCCGGTCGGTCGTGGACCTCGATAATGAGGCCGTCGGCGCCTGCGGCGATCCCTGCCGCAGCGAGGCTGGGCACCAGGGACCGGCGGCCCGCGGCATGACTGGGGTCGATGATCACCGGGAGATGGGTGCGCTCCTTGAGAACCGGAACTGCGCCGATGTCGAGGATCCCCCTCGTCGCCGTGTCGAACGAGCGGATCCCGCGCTCGCAGAGGATCACCCGAGGATTGCCTGAGCCGACGATGTACTCCGCAGCCAGCAAAAGTTCTTCGATTGTCGACATCAGGCCCCTCTTGAGCAGCACCGGCTTTGGCTGCTCACCCACCGCCGACAGCAACCGGAAGTTCTGCATGTTGCGGCTGCCGACCTGAAGCATGTCGACGTATCGATTCAAGAGCGGAACGTCTTCTGGGGCGACACACTCCGAGACCACCCCAAGCCCGGTTGCCTCGCGGGCCGCAGCCAGCAACTCGAGGCCTTCCTCGCCTAGCCCCTGGAAGCTGTAGGGAGACGTCCTCGGTTTGAAGGCGCCGCCGCGCAACAGCACCGCTCCGTTCTTCGCCACGCCGCTGGCAATCCTCTCGATCTGGGCCTCCGATTCCACGGAGCAGGGCCCAGCAATGACCACGACCTCGGAGCCGCCAACCACAACGTCTCCGACCCGGACCGTGGTGGGTGCATTGCGAGCCTCCCGGGCCACAAACGGGTAGAGGGGAGCCTCGGTGCTGACCGAAGCAACCCCGACCAGGGCGCCTATCGATTCAGCCATGCCTGGCTCGTAGTCGCCGATGACGCTGACCACGGTCGTCGACCCTGCCTCACCGACATGGACCCGGAGCCCATAACCCTCGATGAAACGGAGAATCGCCGCCTTCTGGGCGAGGGTGCAATCGGCGGTGAGGGTGGCGATCATGGCCGCAGTCCCTCGAGGAAGGCGACCGGGTCGTCGCCCCTGCTCACCACTTCGACGAGGGCACTCCCTACGATCACGCCGGCACAGTGCGGCACCAGCGAGCGGACCTGATCGGCGCTCCTCACCCCGAACCCGGCCAACACCGGCACCGGGGATGCTCTGCGCACTCGATCCAGGTAGCCGCCCACCTCCGGACCGACCGAGGTCGAGCCACCGGTGGTCCCGGTCATGGTGACCGCATAGGTGAATCCCTCTGAAGCAGCCCCGAGACGCCGCAGCCGGTCGTCATCGGTCATCGGCGTGACCAGCTGCACCAACCCGATGCCGGCAGCCCCGGCTTTGCTCTTCACCTCTTCGGACTCCTCGAGGGGGAGATCCGGCACCACGAGGCCGGCGACACCGACCCTCGCCAGCCGTGAGAAGAGCTCTTGATACCCGTACGCCATGAGCGGATTCAAATAGCTCATGACCACTAGAGGAACCTGGAGGGGAGGCAGGGCCTCCAGGGCCGAAATCACGGCCCTGAGAGTCGCTCCCCCTTCCAAGGCGATCCGGCTCGACTCCTGGATCGTCGCTCCATCAGCCATCGGATCGCTGAAGGGGATGCCGATCTCCACTGCCTCCGAGATCGCCGCCACCTCGACCAAGACCTCGGCAAACCGGGTCATCGTCGGGAAGCCGGCGGTCAAATAAGGAACGATCGCCGGGTCCTCACCCTGGAGTTGGCCCTCGAGGAGGGTGGCGCCGGTCAGGGCAGTCGTCATCGGTTCAACCCTCTCAGAATGTCGATGTCCTTGTCCCCGCGACCGGAAAGGCCAATCAGCACCACCGAACCTGGGCTGTCCACCAACCATCTGCGGACCGCGGCCAGAGCGTGACTCGACTCCAGTGCCGGGAGAATCCCCTCGTGGCGCCCGAGCTCGTCCAGTGCCGACAACGCCTCATCGTCGGAAGCCTCCACATACCGGGCACGCCCCGTGACCGCCAGCCACGCGTGCTCCGGGCCCACCCCGGGATAGTCGAGGCCGGCCGAGACCGAGTGAGTCTCCTGGATTTGACCGTCGGCGTCCTGGAGAAGAAAGGAGAAGCTGCCGTGGAGGACTCCCGGGCTGCCCCGCCCGATGCTCGCTGCGTTCTGACCCAATCCCGGTCCCCTGCCACCGGCTTCGACCCCGACCAGCCGTACCGGGTCGTCGAGGAAGGGGTGAAACAAGCCGATGGCGTTGGAGCCACCACCCACGCAGGCAAAGGCAACATCGGGCAGCGAGCCACGGAGCTCGAGGATCTGACGTCGTGCCTCGTGACCGATCACCGACTGCAAGCGTCGCACGAGCCATGGATAGGGATGAGGGCCGACCGCGGAGCCGAGCAGGTAGTAGGTGTTGCCCGGGTCGGTCACCCAGTCGCGCAGCGCCTCGTTGATGGCCGCCCGCAGGGTTGCGTCTCCGGAGGTCACCGGTTCCACCCGGGCACCGAGCAACCGCATTCGCTCTACGTTGGGAGCCTGGCGCTCGATGTCGACCGTGCCCATGTACACCGTGCAGTCGAGGCCGATTCGGGCACAAGCAGCGGCCGTGGCCACTCCGTGCTGACCGGCTCCCGTCTCCGCGATGACCCGCCCCGCTCCCATCTCCTTCGCCAACAAGGCCTGGCCCACCGCATTGTTGATCTTGTGCGCCCCGGTGTGGGCCAGATCCTCACGTTTCAGCCAGATCTCGCCACCCCAGGCCTCGCCGAGGCGCGGGGCA
>DATDPT010000182.1:0-16681 GCA_035292605.1 Acidimicrobiia bacterium | reverse complement strand
GCGCCATATATGGCGCCACGTACCTCAGGTAAGGGGTGCTAGCGGTCGACGTCCCCCATCACCGGGTCCATCGAGGCGATGGTGGCCACGGTGTCGGCCATCAAGGAGTCGGCCATGGCGATGGGCAACGCCTGGAGGTTGGTGAACGAAGGCGCCCGGGTGTGCATCCGGTAGGGGCGGGCCTCACCGTTGGAGACCAGATAACAGCCCAGTTCTCCTCTGGGTGACTCCACGGCCACATAGGTCTCACCGGGCGGCACCTTGAATCCCTCCGTGAACAGCTTGAAGTGATGGATCAGGGCCTCCATCGACTCATCGATGCGGGCCCGGGGCGGCGGCGTCACCTTGCGATCGTCCACCCGGTAGTCACCCTTGGGCATCGAGTCCATCACCTGCTCCACGATCTTCAACGACTCGTGGATCTCGTCGATCCGGATCCGGTAGCGGTCGTAGACGTCGCCGTTCTCTCCGACTGCCACCTCGAACTCGTAGTTCTCTATCCCGGAGTAGGGGAATGCCTTGCGCAGGTCCCAGGAGACCCCGGTTGCCCGTAGCGGCGGCCCGGTGATCGCGTAGGCAATCGCCTCCTCGGCGGTGATGACCCCGACACCACGGGTCCGAGCCTGCCAGATCGGGTTGTCCTTGAGCAGGTCGTCGTATTGGTGTAGCCGTCTCGGCAGCTCAACCAGGATCGCGGCCACATCGTCCTTCCAACCCGGCGCCAGGTCGGCGGCCACCCCACCGGGACGGATGAAGTTGTGGTTCATCCGCAGCCCCGTGGTCTTCTCGAAGAAGGCGAGGATCTGCTCCCGTTCCCTGAACCCATAGATCATCATGGAGACGGCGCCGATGTCCATTCCGTTGGTGGCCAGGGCCACCAGGTGGGAAGAGCACCGGTTGAGCTCGGTGAGAAGGACCCTGATCGCGGCCGCCCGGGGCGGAACCTCGATCCCGAGCAACCGCTCCACAGCCAGGGAATAGGCCAGCTCGTTGTGGAACGGAGCCAGATAGTCCATTCGGGTGACATTGGTCCCACCCTGGGAGAAGTTGAGCTGCTCTCCCGTCTTCTCCATCCCGGTGTGGAGATAACCGATGATCGGCTTGGTACGCCGGATGATCTCGCCCTCGAGCTCGATCTGGAGCCGGAGCACGCCATGGGTCGAAGGATGCTGGGGGCCCATGTTGAGGATCATCCGCTCCCCCTCGTCGATCCCGTCGTCGAACACGTAATCGTCCTCGACAACCCGTCCGAATTGCTCATCGAGACGAACCTCCGACTCGTGGTCAGAGATCTCCTGTTCGCCCTCGTCGGTGGGGCTGAACTCGGGCTCCTCGGTCCCGGCGACCCAGAGATCCAGGGTCTCGGTGATCTCGGGGGTCCCGGTGGTCGGCTCGCTCATCTCAGGTCACCTGATGGCTTTCCTTGAACTGCACCGGGACCGAGCCGAGCGCGAAGTCCTTGCGCAATGGGTGACCCTCCCATTCGTCGGGCATCAGGATGCGGGTCAGATCGGGGTGTCCCTCGAAACTCACGCCGAACATGTCGTAGGCCTCGCGCTCGGCGAAGTTGGCCCCGGGCCAGACCGGGACCAGGGATGCGACCGACGGGTCGATCCGCCCCGCGGTGGTCATCATCCGGAGCCGAAGCTTGTGGGACATCGAAAGCAGGTTCGCCACGATCTCGAACCGCTCCGGGCGCTCCCGCATCCAGTCGACGACGGTCACGTCGACACAGACCTCGAAACCGGCTCCCTTGGCGGCGTGTGCGAACTCGGCCCATGTCTCGTTGGGGATCCGTGCCACGTGCTGACCCAGCGAGCTCTCCCATCCCACCGCTTCGAAGCCCTCGAACAGCGCGCGGAGCACCGGATGTTGGGGAAGCAGACGCGCCGGCGGCGTCCCCTCGAGGGTCGGCGTCTCGTCGCTCAATTGTTGATCTCGCCGTTCATGATCTTGTCGTGAAGGGTGAGGATCCCGTGCATCAGGCTCTGCGGGCCGGGTGGGCACCCGGGCACGTAGATGTCAACCGGGACCACCTGGTCGACACCCTGGACCAAGGCGTAGTTGTTGAACATGCCGCCGGTGGAGGCGCAGGCCCCCATCGAGATCACCCACTTCGGGTCCGGCATCTGGTCGTAGACCTGACGCAGGACCGGGGCCATCTTCTGACTGACCCGGCCGGCAATGATCATGAGGTCGGCCTGTCGCGGTGAGGCGCGAAAGACCTCCATCCCGAACCGAGCCAGGTCGTAGTGGGCGGCGCCGGTGGCCATCATCTCGATCGCGCAGCAGGCCAGCCCGAAGGTGGCAGGAAACATCGACCGGGTCCGGGCCCAACGTGCCGCCTTGTCGACGGTGGTCATCATCAGGTTGCCCGGAGCGGTGGTGGCCATCTAGGCCGCCTCGTCGGACGAGTCGGAGGGCAGGTACCGGGTCCGTCGGTGCACGTTCCAATCGAGGGCGCCCCGTTTCCAGACGTAGGCCAGGGTCTCGGCCACGAAGAAGGTGAAGATGAACACCGCGGCCACCCCGTACCAGCCCAGACGGTCCCAGATCGACGCCCAGGCGAAGAGGAAGATGATCTCGACGTCGAAGATCACGAAGAGCATCGCCACCAAATAGAACTTCACCGGGAACCGTTGCACCGGCTCGACCTCAGGGACGATGCCGCTCTCGTAGGGGTCTAGCTTCTCGGGCGTCGGGTTGTGCGGACGGAAGAACCGAGAGACATTGAGGGATACGGCGACGAACGCCCCGGCCAGAAGCAGCATCAGGCCGATCGGCAGATAGTCGGCGAGTGTCACGGATCTGAGCTTAGAACCGGCCCCGAGATGGGGTAAATCTCCGCCTTAGGCCGTCGGCAGGGTCCGCACCACACCGGCAAGGGCGGCGTAGATACGCTCACCCATGTGCTTGTCGTCCTCGTCGAGGAGGTTGGACATCACCTTGAGGGTCCACTCCATCAGGGTGCGGTTGTGGAGCCCGGTGTGGGCCAGGGTCCGCATCACCGAGGGGTGGCCGATCAGCTTCACGAAGACCCGCGCCGTCTTGTAGTAGAGCCCGTACTCGTCATCGAGATGCTGCGGGTAGCGACGGAGCAACCCGAGGTCGTCTCGGGTCAGAGCCTCTCCGATGTGCTCGGCGGCCATCCGCCCCGTCTCATAGGCGTATGAGATCCCCTCGCCGTTCCAGGGGTTGATCGCCCCGGCGGCATCCCCGACCGTGATCCAGTTGGAGCCGACCAGTGGCCCCTTCGAAAACGACATGGTGAGCTTGCCGCCCACCGGGTTGGTGAGCTTCGACTCCTCGCTCAGCCCCCAATAGGCGGGGGCGGTGGCGGCGTAGTGGGCCATCATGTGCGTGGTGTTGACGTGCTTCCACCGCGTGAACGTGGAGAGAAGGCCGACGCCGACGTTGACTGTCCCGTCACCCAGAGGGAACACCCATCCGTAACCGGGCATGGTCGCTCCCGAGGAGTCGCGGAGATCGAGCTGGCTCTCCAGGAACGGGTCGGTGGATCTCGGTGAGGAGTAGTAGCCCCGGGCGGCAAGCCCCATCGGGTAGTCCCGGCGCCGCTCGGTGCCCAGCTCGCGTCCAAAGCGGTTCATCGACCCGTCGGCGATCACGGTCACCTTGGGCTGCACCATCTCGATCGACCCGTTGTGCTGCAACGACACGCCGGTGAGGAACCCGCTCTCTATGACGGGGAACCCCTCGGTCTTCTCCAGGATCGAGACTCCCTGTTTGGCGGCGAGGGTTGCCACCTGGGAGTCGAGGTCGCTGCGCCGGATCACCCCTCCCCAGTTGGGGAATCGGGAGTGCTCGGGCCAGGGAAGTTCGAGCATCAGATCGTCACCGGCATAAGAGCGAAGCCCGGTGATGGTGTGGAACTGAGGTACCTCGAAGTCGAAACCCATCTCCTGAAGTTGAAGAATCGCCCGCGGGGTCAGGCCATCGCCACAGGTCTTGTCACGGGGGTATTCCTTCTTCTCGACCAGGGTGACATCGTGACCGTCCCGCGCCAACCAGTGGGCGGCCGCCGACCCGGCGGGGCCACCACCTATGACGAGCACCGAAGGAGAAGGCATAAGTGGTCAGGTTAGAGGTTGGCACCGAGCAAGAACCCTTCGAGCTGGGAGTCGAGACAGAAGGTCTAACGTCGCCCGCGATGAGTGAGCTTCCCAAGGCGACCGTGGTTCGGCTCCCCCGGTACCTTCGATTGCTCGAGGACTTCCAATCCAAGGAGACCGTCAGCTCCGAGGAGCTAGCCGAGGCGGCCGGCGCCAACGCCGCCAACGTCCGGCGTGACCTCTCCCATCTCGACTTTCACGGGGTCCGAGGGGTCGGCTACTCGGTGGCCGATCTGAGGCACCGGATTCGTCAGGAGCTGGGGATCGCCGACCGCCGCCAGGTCGCCATCATCGGTGCCGGGAACCTGGGCCGGGCCCTGGCGGCCTACGGTGGGTTGAGCAAGAGAGGCTTCGATGTGGCCGCCGTCTACGACACCGATACCCGAAAGGTTGGCTCCCGGGCGGGCCGAGTGGAGGTGCGAAACCTCCACGACATGGACAGCGATTGTCGGGGCGGGTGCTTCGACATGGCGATCCTCGCCGTACCCGCCGTCGCGGCCCAACAGGTGGCCGACCGATTGGTTGCCCTTGGGATCAATTCCATCCTCAATTTCGCACCGGTCCTGGTCAACGTCCCTGACAACGTCACGGTGCGTCAAGTGGACCTGTCGATGGAGCTCCAGGTCTTGAGCTACTACGGGAACAGATGAGTGGACCGAGCTGGCCCCGCAGCGACTTCTAATGCCGGTCGACTCTCGCTGCCGCTCCTGGGGGAGGAAACAGCTTCGCTCACTGGGGGGAGAGACAGCCCTACGCGGTCGACTTCTCCTGCAGCTCCTCGTACTGGTGTAGCGCAACCAGGAACACCAGGAACAGCACCAGGGACACCAACAGATAGGTGACCGGGATGATGCGGATCTCGACCGCGTTGAGCCCTTCGATGTTGTCCGGCTTCGGTCCCCGTGGGGCGTAGATCACAAAGAGCATCGAAGTGATGGTCAGCCATCCGAACAAGGCGGCCCCGGTCACCAGGAACCCGAGCCTCTTCCCGAGGTTGGTGGCGTTGAACAGATAGATCGAGCCGTAAAAGAGAAGAACCGCTCCGATCGTCAGGATCACGCCGGTGACGAACAGGTTGGCGGAGAACAGGGAGCGGAAGAACTCCCGGAAGAAATCGCCCTGTGCCATGACCACGGACATCGTCAACCCTTCCCGTCCATGTTGCCCCCACGTAGATAGGCGGCGAGAAGCTCGATGTCCGCCTCGCTGAGAATGGCACCAAACGCCGGCATTCGACCCGAACCAAAGCCGTTGAGCCCATAAGGAGTCTGGGCTTCCGATCCGCGGGTCAAGAACCTGACCAACAAGTCGTCAGCCGGGTTCTCGCTCGCCTCGCCGAACTGCACCGTCGGACGACCATCCCAGAGGGCGGGGCCAAAGCCGCCGGACCCGGCCTCCTGGGTGAAGGGCACCCCGGCACTGAACCCGGCGGTGTGGCACCGGGCGCAGTTGGAGTTGAACAACCCCACTGCGCGTCGCGCCGTCTCGACATCGGTGCCCATCGCTTCGGCTACGCCTTCGAAGTCGATCTCCCAGGCGCCGGTGTCCTGGGCGGCCTCGAGGAATTCGAGACCACCGACCTCCTGTTCCCGGAGCTTGTCGATGTTGTCGGAGGTGACTTGCAGAGAGGTGTGAAGCGACTCCAGCTTCCCCACCATCGTGGCGGCCGTCACGTTGTCCGGCTCCCCGCCCACAGAAGCCGGGTTGGTGGGGTCGAGGGAGATCGCACCCAGACCACCAGGAATCGTGGATCCGTTGGCCTCGGTCATCTGGTTGGTGATGTCTTCTTCGGCGACGGCCGAGAGCCCGTCCCCATCGGAGTCGGACCCGGCGGTCACCGAGGCGCCGGCCTGTGCGGCGAGAGCCGCTGCCCCCTCAACAGGTGTCTCTGCGGCGGCGGCCTCCTCGAGGGCTGCGACCAAATCCTCGGCGTCGGCCAGGTCCCGCATCGCCGGGGGCACGGTGACACCCAGGTCGGCAGCTGTGATGGCGATCGCCTCTAACTCAGCGATCGCCCCTTCGCTGATCCCAACCGCGGGGTCGACCGTCCCTTCCTCGATCGCCAATTGGATCGTGTCGAGGTAGATCTCGAGGACGGGGGCGATCTCGAGCGAATCCTCCAACGATGACACAGCCTGCTCAGCCAGCTCTGCATCTGCTGTCTCAGGGTCCAAAGCGATCGGGTCCACCACTGTCAGGGCTTCGAGAACCTCAACCGAAATCGCAGAGAGCTCCTCTTCGGCGACATCGGATAGACCGTCGTCATCGGTGTCCAGCCCTTCGGCCGCGCCATCGAGGAGGTCACCGGCTCGTGTGGCGAGCGGGTCCACGATCACCAATCTCGAGGGGGCCGCATCGATGTTCGCCACGACCTGGGCCTGATTGATGATGGCCGTGCTCACCGTCGCCTCCGCCGCCTCGAGCCGATCGAGCTGCACCTCGATCCCCGGCTCCAACTCGGCGAGGGCCTCGTTCTGCGGTACCTGGATGGTGGACAGGTAGTGGACCACATCGGACACCTGGGCCTCATTGAGTGGACCGCCGCCGGCGAGACCCCAAGCAGGCATTGGGGTGTTTCCACGCCCGTAGGTGATCCAGAAAGTGAGCTCAGCCTCGTCGTAGCGGAAGAGGACGTCGTTGAGAGAGGGCACCGCCCAGGAGACGGTCACTCCGGAGCGCTTCTCCACGTAGCGGGCAGTCCCCCCCACCCCCTCTGGGCCATGACAGTCGAAACACCTGAACTCCTCGACGATCAGGGCGCCGCGCTCTTGGGCCGCCTCTTCGAATTCGTTGACGAAGTTCTCCTGACGGCCCGTCTCACCGAGGAAGTAGAGGGGCAGCGAGATGGCGAGGAACGCGGAAAAGGCGATGGCGGCCTTCTGCCCACCCTCGAGGCGCCGGGTCTCCATCTCCTGGTCGGTGATACCCGGTTTGAGGTTGGGGGCGACCTCTTCTCCACCCCGGTTCCGGATCGCCGAAGCGAAGAGTACGCCCAGCCAGACAATCCCGACCACCAGCGCAAACACCGTTATCAGGTTTGCGGTCATTCTTGAGTGACGATGGAGATACAGCTCGGGCCCTGGGGGTAGTCGAGCGAGAGAGTGGGGGCACGCGGAGTCTGAATCGGAGTGCCGGTCTTGATGATGAATCGGTCGTCGACCAACTCGACCACAAACCGGTCGAGATTGCGGGGCGCCGGCCCGCCGAAGTACTCGCCGACTGCGTTGTACTTAGAGCCGTGACAGGGGCATTCGAACCCCTGGGAGGTCGCACACCAAGGCACCCGACAACCGAGATGGACACAACGCTGAAAGAGGGCCATCAGCCCTCCGGCCTCGACACTCTTGCCGGCGAACTGCTCGGACAGCGACGGCGGCGCCGGCACCACATAGGCCTTGGCTTCGGGGATAAAGAGGGGGAGGATCGCGCCGTCCGAGGTGTGCACCTGGGTCTCCAGATCGGTGATCAGACCGGCGTCGATGTCGGCGCCGAAGCCCCCGGTCAGCTTGGGCCAGAAAAAGGCCAGGTAGTAGATGCCCTGCAACGCGAGAAACGACCCGAAGGTGGCCGTGATCGCACGGTTGAAGAACTGACGTCTGGTGACCCCGCCCTCTTCGGGCGAAACCTCGACCACCCGCTGGGTCTGGACTATCTGGACCCCGGCGTGTTCGACTTCGGCCTCCTCCTCCGGCTCCGGCTCGGGCTCCAGTTTCGGCTCCTCCTCTTCGACCGCAGCCGGCGCCACCGAAACGCCTTCCATCGATCGATCGGCAGACCTGGTCTCGAGCGATACACCCGAGGTCGGGTCAGTCTGCTTGCGGACCCCGCCCTGTGACCGGCGAAAAGCAACGGCAAAGGCGCCGATAGCGCCAAATATCGCGACCACGGCGACGCCGATCAGGGCGAGGTTGGTCGCACTCATTCGAATTGCACCCAGTCCTTGAGGTCGTCGAAGAAGACCCCGTCTTTCCAGGGGTAGGAGAAGTTGAATCCCCGTCCCCTGAAGAGCACCCCGATGATGGTGAGGGTGGCCGCCCCGGCGAGGAAGGTCGAATAGAGGGCGATGGCGAACTTGCGGTCGCTGGGCCGCGTCGACGGGTTCTTGTCGACATAGGGAACCATCATGAACCCGATCATCCCGGTGATCGTGGGCACGGTCACGCCTGCGATCTGGGGGTCGAAATAGGACAACAACTCCTGGAGACCGAGGAAGTACCAGGGCGCCTTGGAAGGGTTGGGGGTTGAGTTGAAGTTGGCCGGCGCCAGCAGTGGCGAATGGATGATCACCGCCAGGATGACCAAGAACCCTGTGATGGCGAGCAGCGCCCCGAACTCCATGAGCATGAGATGGGGCCAGGTGTTCACCTTGTCGGTGGGCTCGGCCTTGACGGTTTGAATCGCCCGGGCCTTGACCACCGTGAGCAGTCGCTGGGTGCGCACCCCCTCCGGGGTGCCGGCCGGTGGCACTACCGGCCGTGGGCTGACGGTGGCAGCAACCTTCCCGTTGCCAGCCCTGTTCCCCTCGGTTGCCGGAGCCGATTCGTCGATCAGGGTGGCAACCGCGGCCGGTTCCTCTGCGGTCTCCACTGCAGCCGCGGGGAGGTCTTCGACCGCGGGGGCGGGTGCATCCTGGGGTTCCGGTGTCTCCCCCATCTCGGGTTCGGAGGCCTCAGCGGCCTCAACGGCCGCCTCGTCCGGTTCGGTTTCGGGGGGCTCCGAAGCCAACGCGGACGCAGCATGAGGCGCCTCGGGTGTGACCACTGGCTCGGATGCGACCTCAACCACCGGGTTCTCGACTGGGGGCCTCGCGGCAGGCGGAACCTCCTCGACAGCTTCCTCGAGGACCGCCTCCTCTGGCTCGGGTTCCGGTGCCGAGGGCAGGGTCGGAGGCGCCTCGCCCTTCATCTCGGCGAGCACCTGCTCCACCGACAGGCCGAGGGCCTTGGCCTTGGCCTCTGCCGACCTTCTGAGAAGACTCTCTGGTATCTCTGTCATTTCGATCGTCCTTAAAGAGGGCCCGAGATCCCGCCGTCCTTGCGCACCCGCCAGAAATGAACGGCGAGGAAGATCACGAGGATGAATGGCAGGGCCAGGACGTGGAGCACGTAGAACCGGAGCAGCGTCGCCGCGGAGACCTCCACCCCGCCCAACAGAGCGAACTTGACCTGGGCTCCGACGACAGGGACGAACCCTGCCATGTTGGTGCCGACGGTGACCGCCCAAAGCGCCAACTGGTCCCAGGGGAGCAGATAGCCCGAGAAGGAGAGGAGCAACGTGAGGAAGAGCAAGACAACACCCACCACCCAGTTGAACTCACGGGGCGGCTTATACGCACCGTGATAGAAGACCCGGCTCATGTGGAGAAACACCGTGAGCACCATGAGATGGGCGCCCCAGCGGTGCATGTTCCGCACCAGGGAACCAAACGCCACATTGGTCGACAACGCCTCGATGTCGGCATAGGCCCTCTCCGCCGATTGGGTGTAATAGAACATGAGGAAGATGCCGGTGATGGTGAGCAGGATGAAGAGGAAGAAGCTGAGACCGCCCAGGCACAACGTGTAGGAGAGTCTGACCCCGTGGCGTTTCACCTTGACCGGATGCAGGTGATAGAGGACGTTGTTCATCACCACGTAGGAGCGGTTCCTCGGACTGTCCGAATAGCCCTTCTTGAAGGGCGAGCCGGGGCGAAGGATCGATTCGGCGAGCTGGGACCCCCACAGCTTCTCGTTCGCCTCTTTCACCCGGTCGATGAGACCGACTTTGCCGTTGCCGTTAGCCAATACCTCTCCTACCAGCGCATCCCGTATGCATATCCATTCTTGAAGTCGCGTTGCCCGGTGTCGAAATCCCAGGGTCGGCGGTCCAGACCGAGCTCGGTGGCCTGGTCGGCGAGGGAGCCTTCGAACTTACCGAGCGAGATCACATTGGTCGGACAGCGGTCGACACACAAAGCGCAGCGGGTGCACTCGTCCTCGTCGACGATGAAGAACCCCAGGTTCTGGGGGTCGTCGGCAGGGTGGTCGACGTTCACCCCTTCGGTGATGGCATCCAGCGAGAGATAGTGGATGCACTTCCAGGGACAGATGTCGACGCAGCCCTCACAGAGGATGCACTCCGACTGGTCGATGTGGAGGAACTGCTTGGGGCGGAGCTTGTCTGTGAAGTAGTCGCCCTCGACCACCGCCAGCTGGTAGTCGTCCCGGATCGGCGGGGTTTCGTCGACGACGCCGCGAACCATCAGGAGCCTCCCTTGACCAGGGGACGACCGTAAGGCGACTTCTTCTCCGGCTTCTCCGCAGCAGCCGGGCGGCCCTTCCTCATCTTCTGCACCTCGAGGGCGAAGAACGCCCCTGCACCAAGCATGACCAGGTGGTAGCCCATCGAGATCGAGTCCTTGAGCACGCCGTAACTGACCTCGACCGAGTTCCCCAGCACCAGGATCGGTGGCACGACCAGGGCGATTCTCTGGGTGGACCAATCGAGGTCGGTCTGGGCGAAGCTGAGCCATTCCGAGGGGAGCATGCCGAAGATGATCACCAACTCCAGCCAAGTCAGGTATGCGGTGAACACCGCACGCGACCAGGTCATCCTCTGATTGAGCACCCAGAGAAAGACGGTGCCGCCGATCATCAATTGTGACGCCGCAAAAACCACCAGATACCCGAGGCCCTGCCATAGCGCACCCCGGGGCACCCAGTTGAAGTAGTCGATCACGAGTGGCTGTTCCACCTCATCGATGATCACGGTCAGAGGCAGGCTCGAGAAATGAATCCACAGGATGCCGGCCACCAGGAGCCCGGTTCCGAGCAGGAGCATTCCCCAGCCGGCTTTCCTGCGGGTGCTGTCGCTCAGTTCTGCGAGTCGGTACATCTGGTGTTGTTTCGGGCGCGGATCAACTGGCTGTCGGGCGGTTTCTACCATAACCGGGCGCGGCCCAGAGAACCCGAATCGGGCCCACCCCTGGTTTTGTCCGAGGACGGAACGAACCGGCGAAGTAGTTATGCTCCCGCCGTCCTGTCCTGAACAAGGAATCCGGTGGCGACCAGGCAACAAGCAGACATTCGAGCGTTCCTCGGGGGCGGGGCCGACGAAGATCGTATTGCGGCAGCCCACTTCCTCGTCGGCGCGATGTTCCTGGTCCTGGGTGGTCTCCTCGAAGTCCTCGCCCTCTTCGCTATGCGCTTCGGGGGCCTGTCTCCGATGAGCCTGGGTCGATTGGAGCCGATGGCCAACCTCACCCTGATGATCGGCTTCCTGGTGATCTCGCTGCTCGGTGGGGTCTACTACGTCCTGCCTCGTCTCACCGGAGCCCCGCTGCGAAGCGTCGCCATGGCCCGTGGGGGGCTGGTGCTCTTGGTCGCGCTGGTGCTGGCAGGTCTGGGGGCAATGGCTCTCGGTTTCGGCGACGGTCTGCAACCGCTCGGCCTCCCCTGGTGGCTGGACTTGCCACTGTTGCTCGCTCTGTCGTTGCCGGCGCTCAACACCATGGCGACGATCGCCCGCCGCGAGGAGAAGCGGACCTACGTGACTCTTTGGTTCGTGATGGGTGGCGTGACTTGGCTTCCACTCCTTTTCGCCGCCCACATCGTCGGGACTCTCCCCTTCGCCGATTCCCTCACCCAGACCTACTCGGGTCTCTTCTTCTCGGCGGGCTTCGTCACGATGTGGGTGTTCACCGTTGGGACCGGTCTCTTCTACTACACCCTGGTCAAGGAGACCGACGTGGCTCTGGCCTCACGTCAGCTTGCCGTGGCCGGCTTCTGGTCCCTCGGGTTTGCCGCGGTGTGGTGGGGTGTCGCCCAACTTGTGTTCGGCCCCGGGCCCGGGTGGGTCGATGCCGTCGCCGCGGCTCTCGGCCTGGCCTTCCCCATCGGTGCGCTCGCCAACGCATCAAATGTCTCCCTCACCCTTCAGGGCCATTGGGACCGGGTGGCTGACCGCCCCGGCGTCTCCTCCGGCGTGGTTGGAACCTTCTTCGGTGTGGTGGTGGCAGCGATGGCCAGTCTCGCCTCATTCCGGGCGGTCGGCTCAGTGACCGCCTTGACCTCCTTCTGGGAGGCAATCGAGTACGCCTGCCTGCTCGGTGTGGGCCCGTTGCTGGTCGCGGGGGTGAGTTTCGACGCCCTGCCCCGGGTGACCGGACGTGCCATGCAATCGACCGACCGGGCCCGCTCATTCCTGAGACTGACAGTCATCGGTGTCGGTGGAGTGCTGGTCACGATGGGGGGAGCCGGGATCGTCAGCGGTTACTCCTGGTTGGCCGGATCAAACAGCGCCGCCTATGTCAACGCCGGAGATGGCTGGGCCGCCGGCGCCTCGGCTGCCGATTCCCTGCTCCTCATCGCCTTCGCTTTCGCGATCATCGCCTTCCTCGGCCAGCTGGCGTACGCCTCCGCGGTGATCGGCACCGTCACTTCGGGTCGGGCCGTGCCCCAGGAGGTGCTGGTCTATGGAGCCGACGGGAAGCAGGGGACCTGGTTGGTGACGGTGGGTGACAATCCCGATGAGTGATCTCCTCGCCGCCGCCGCCGCCGCCCTCGGAACCCCAGAAGCTCTGGTCAAGAGATCGGCCGAGGCACGGGCCTCCGCCTCGGGGATGACGGTGGACGAGGTCCTTGCCGCTTGGGCTGGCGGCGGTTCTGTGGCCGGCCCAGCTCCCGGTTCGGCCGCCGTCGCCGATGAGCCGGCGACATCAGGCGAGGCATCCCCTGCGGCCGTGGAGCCGGAGACGCCACCAGTTGTGATCGAGAGTCCCCCGGTCGCCCCCGCTGCTCCGCCTCCTCCCCGATCCGGCCCCGCCCCCGCTGGCAAACCACCGGTGCTGGTCGGGGAACCGGACCGCCCGATGACGGTGCTGGCGGGTGTGGTCGGGCTCTTCGTCGCGGTGTTGCTGGTCGGCCTGGTCGGCCCCTCGATCGCAGGCGAGAATCCGGGGGCCCGGACCAGTGCTATCAGCTACAGCGAAGCCGGTCTGCGGGGGAAGGACATCTATGAGAATCTGGGATGTGGGTCCTGTCACACCCAGATGGTCCGTCCCGTCGTCTCTGACGTCGGCCTGGGCGCGGTCACCCTCAACGACACGAACCAGGTGCTCGGCGCACGTCGTTTCGGGCCTGATCTCTCCGATGTCGGCACCCGTCTCACCGACAGTCAGATCGAAGCCATCATCATCGGGCTCGGCGATCATCCCGGGGCGGTCCTTTCCAGTTCCGACCTGGACGACCTGGTGGCCTATCTCCTCGAGTCGACCACCACCGCTCCGGGTCAAGGGGCGTCGCCGGCCGAGGAGACGACCGCCGAAACCACCGATGGCGGGGCTCTACCGTGAGTGACCTCGTCGCCGCCGCCGCCGCCGCCCTGGGCGTTCCCGAGGCCCTGGTCCGACGCTCGGCCGCCGCCCGCGCCACGGCGACCGGGATGACAGTCGACGAGGTGTTGACCGCATGGGCCGGCGGCGAAACGGTTGCAGGCGACGCTGCGGCCGCACCAGTCGCTGAGCCGGCGCCCGCAGCGCCAACCGAACCGGAACCGGTCACCGAGACGGCGACTCCGATGACCGAGGCCACGGCACCGGCGCCTCAGGTTCCGCCGGCTGCACCCGGAGTGACTACCCGGGCCCCAGTTCCTGCGGAGGTGTCGGCGGCCGAAGCAGCCAATCTCCCCGAGGTGGTCACGGTGCCCACCGCCGGGATCCGGGAGAGGACGAATTTCGTGTTCCCCGGATGGCTGGCCGCGGTGATGCTGATCATCCCCCTGTTTGCCCTATTCGCGCTCGGAGGCTCGGCAACCGGCATCTGCGGCGAGGCCACCGAGTTGCAAACGGACGTCGTGAGCGGGCAGATCGTCAACTGCGACGGATCGGAGTTCACCGGTTCGAGGGCGGGTGGTGGCGGCACCGACTACGTGGCACTCGGTGACAGGATCTACCACGGGGAAGGTGCCACCTGCGCCGCTTGTCACGGCGCGAGCGGTGGCGGAGGCGTCGGACCAGCTCTGAGTGGTGTGCTGACGACCTTTGGGGCCTGCACCGATCACATGGAGTGGGTTCGGCTCGGTACCAATGGTTTCCAGGCAGCGGGTCGAGCCACCTATGGGGACACCAACAAGACAGTCGGCGGTGTCGGGACCATGCCCAGCCATGCCTCTCTCAGCGAGGAGCAGCTGGCGGCGGTCGTCACCTTCGAGCGAGTGCGCTTCGGTGGGGAGGACCCCGATCAGGCCCTGGTCGACTGTGGCGTCGCCCCTGAGGAGCCGGGGCCCGAGGGGGAGGGAGGAGCCCCGCCTCCCGAAGACGGGGCGGTCACGACCACGACGCTGGCCGGCTGAGCTCAGGCCAGTCTGCGCAGGGCCGCGCGCAGCAGCCTCCGATCCCTGATCTCGCCTTCGGCCAGGACCTCGTTGTCGGGCCCGAGGACCACCGGAATCCTCGACCCATAGTCGTGGGTCAGGGCGGGGCTGGAGTCGATGTCGACCTCCTGGACCGTCGCACCCAACCCTTGGGCGACGGAGGTCAGCAGGGGCCGGGCTTGATCGCAGAGACGACATCCGGGCCGGGTGAGGAATTTGACCACTAAAAGACTCAAGATATCACTCTCCGTGGTCGATAATTAGGGCGCATGCAGGAAGGAGGGTAAACCGTTCCCCTCATGCCTAGGGCACGTTCGTCCCAGGTGTGAACGGATAGCCTCCCAGCCCGCCCCACGGTAACGGAGCCCTTCTTCATGTAGTCGGGGCCCTCATTCATGGGGGCCCCGACATCTTTCTGGTGACTCTCATCTCCACCCCGAAGGAAAGCCTTCAGAAAACGGTAGATTCGCCCCTTCGTGCGACCCGCCACCGCCATCATCATCATGATCCTGCTCGTCCTGATCGCGGTGGCCGGTCTCATCCAATTGGGGACGATCCTCTTCCCGCCATCGTGACCGCCACCCCGTCGGCGAGGTTGAGCAGCTCGTCGGCCCGACCCTCGCGGACAGCCACGGCGATCAGACCGGCGGAGTCGACATGGATCAGCGGCTCGCCGCTGGCCACATCGGCATAGGCGCCCACCCAGGGAATGGAATGAATCGCGGCCCCGATCCGGAGCGTGACAACAGTCCCAGGGTGAACGCCGACCGAGGCCAACTCGTCAGGACCGATATTGGTTTGCACGTTGCCGAAATGGTCCACCCACCACGCCTCACCGGACACGGTCAACCCATCCACCTTGGGAAGAGGCAACAGCAATGGCCGCACCTGGTCTGGCGTGACGGGTGGCCCGAGGTCGGCAAGACCGGCCTCGCCCGAGGCAAGAAGTGCCGCCGCCGGCGCGAACACGTCTCGGCCATGGAAGGTCTCGCCGGGCGACGGGATCATGGCCTCGGGATTCTCGATCGACACCATCTCGGTGGCTCCGCCCACCATGGCGACGGCAGGTGACAGCACCCCATTGTCGGGACCGACAAAAAACCCCCAACTGGTGGCAACGGCCAGCGCCTTCCTGGCAGAGCCCACCTCGGGGTCGACCACCACCAGCGCTACTCCTTCGGGAAGGTATTGGATGGCCCTCGTCAGGTGCAGCGCACCCGAGCGGATGTCACCACGAGGGGTGTTGTGGGTGATGTCGATGACCCGCGAATCGGGCGCCAGCTTCGCCAGCACACCGTGAACCACTCCGACGAACTCGTCGCTGTGCCCGTAGTCGGAGAGAAAGCTGATCGGCAACGACATTCGCGCTGACGCTAGACCAACGACGCGCTGACCCCGTGGGGCGGCCGGGGAGTTCTCGGCACCTGCGTATATTGCGTCATGGTCGAGCCGAGCATCGAGACACTGGCGCGGGAAGTATCGAGAGCCAAAGTGGCGATGCTCATGGGCGGGGTCGACACGGGAAAGACGACCCTGGCCCTCCAGGCGGCGCGACTTGCGGTTGCCGCCGGGAGAACCGTTGCCCTGGTCGACGCCGATGTCGGCAACTCCACCGTAGGCCCCCCGGCCTGCGTCGGTCTCAAGCTCATCCGGACCCCGAGCGATATCGACGAAGTCGCCATCCCCGACCAGTTGCACTTCGTGGGCACGATCACCCCGGCCCGGCTCGTCCTGCAACAGGTGGTGGCGACTGTAGCGATGGTCGATGCCGCCAAACGCTTGGCAGACCTGGTCATCCTCGACACGACGGCTGTGGTGTCCGGTGTCGCCGGGGAGACCCTCAAATACCACAAGGCCGAGCTTTGCCGACCCGACAAGGTGGTCGCTCTGCAAAGAGGAGGAGAGATGGAACCCGTGGTCGGGATGCTTCGCCGTTTCCTAGGGCTCGACGTGACGGTCGCCCCCAGCGATCCCAATCTCAACCCGGTCTCACCCGATGAGAGGGCCCATCGGCGCACCGTCCTGTTCGCCACCGCACTCGCCCCGCCCCTGGAACGATGGAAGGTCCGCCCCACAGTGTTCGCGCCGACGCTTCCGATGGGTCTCAACCTGGGGCGTCTCCATCATGTGCTGGTCGGGGTTCAGGACGAGGGCGGTGGCTGTCTCGGGCTCGGGATCCTGATCCACGAAGAGGACGCGCT
>DATDPT010000181.1:0-7535 GCA_035292605.1 Acidimicrobiia bacterium | reverse complement strand
GGTGATAGGTGATGTCGGTCAGATCGAAACCGGGGACCGGGTCCCAGGCGGCTGTGTCGAAGATCTCGGAAACCACGGACCAGCAGGATAAGAGGCACAATCGTGCTGTGATCGATTGGCTGTCCCGTCACGACCCGAATCGTGTGTTCCTGGAGACTCCCGCTGGGTCCTACAGGTATGGGGAGATCCTCGATTCCCTTCACAACCGACCGGTGGCCGGCCTCGAGTTGCTCCGCCCCCGTCTCGACGTCGGATCAGTGGTCGACCTCCTGGCGGTGATCTCCAGCGGTTGCGCAGTGGTGGTCGGCCCGGAGGTGGAGGTACCCCCTTCCATCGACCCCCAGGGTGCGGCAACGGTGCTCTTCACCTCGGGCACGACCGGCGGCCCGAAAGGGGTGCGGCTCACCCGGGCCAACTGGGTGGCGGCGGTCCGCGCCTCGCAACAGCATCTCGGCAACGGATCCGATGACGTGTGGCTTTTGGCGATGGCGTTGCACCGGGTCGGGGGCCTGGCCATCATCCTCCGCTCAGCTCTCTCCGGCGGGACCGTCCGCATGCTGGCCAGGTTCGACGCTGGGGAATTCTCAGCCGCGCTGCGGAGCGGGGTGACCTTCGCCTCGGTGGTGCCGACGATGCTGCAGCGGATTCTCGACATCCACCCGGGCCCGTATCGCGGGTTGCGGGCGGTCCTGGTCGGTGGGGGCCCGATACCCGACGGGTTGCTGGAACGGGCATCCGAGGCCGGTCTGCCGGTGCTCCCCACTTACGGGATGACCGAGACCTGTGGCCAGGTCGCCACCCTCAGGCCCGGGTCGCCGGTGCAGAGAAAGGCCCACCCTCTGCCCGGTGTCGAGTTGCGGATCGAGCCCGATCACCGGATCGCGGTTCGGGGGCCGATGGTGTCCCAAGGCTACCTCGGGGAGCCCAATCGAGACCCGGGCTCGTGGTTTGTCACCGGTGACCTGGGAGAGTTGAACCTGGATGGCTCGTTGCGGGTGCTTGGTCGGGCCGACAGCATCATCGTGAGTGGGGGGGTGAACATAGATCCCGAGATGATCGAGGTATCCCTGATCGGCATCGCCGGTGTCGAGGCGGCGCTGGTGTTCGGGGTCCCCAGTGCGGAATGGGGGATGGAGGTGGCCTGTCTCTATGTGGGCGATCTCCAGCCTGACGTGGTCGAGGCGCGTCTCCGCGAGCGGTTGCGGGGGAACCTGATCCCCAAACGCTGGCGGCGCGTCGGTGCACTCCCGACGACGGATCTCGGGAAACCGGATCGGGATCAGGCGATTCGTCTGCTCACCTGAGACGACGGGCGATCAAGACGCCCTGGCGCAGAGGGACGGCCACCGCCTCGAAGTCGGGGTCGGCGGCGATCAACCGGTTGAAGGGGTCGGTCCCGTTCCCCTGGTCGATCCACCCGGAGCCGGTGCCGTAGACGTTGTCGGCGAGGACCAGTCCCCCGACTGCGATCAATGGCCGGGCGATCCGGAAGTAGTCGGAGTACTCGTGTTTCACGGCGTCGAGAAACAGCACGTCGACACTGCCCGGCTCCAGCTCGTCCGCAAGATTTGTCAGGACTTCGATCCCGGCCCCGGGGCGGATCTCCACCCGGTCGGCGATTCCGGCTCGTTCGAATTGCTTCCGGGCGAAGGCGGCGTGCTTCGGCTCGGCTTTGATGGTGATCAGACGACCTTCGGGCTTGAGGCCTCTGGTGATCCAGATCCCGGAGTAACCGGCCAGGGTCCCCACCTCGACCGCGACCAGGCCTCTGGTCATCGAGGTCAGGATCTTGAGGAGTCGCCCGACGTCGGCACCCACCGAGATGTCGGGCATGCCTGCCGCCACCGCCTTAGCCATCAACCCGGCCAGATGCTCATCCTCGGCGCCGAACACCTCATCGGAATAGGCGTTGAGGAACTCCCAACGCTCAGGGGCCATGGTCATTGACGGGACCCTAGGCGCGGTGGAAGTTCGAGCTCGAGGCAGTCCTGCTCTGCGCGGGTGGAGTCCATCTCCGCAACGGGCTTGACCTGGACCGGCTGTCCCAACTCGATACGACGGCAACGACCACGGCCGCGCAGAGCGCCACCCGCCACCATGGGAGAACGGTTTCCCAACGGAGATCGTTCGGATCGCTCCACGGCTTCCAACGTTCCGGGACCATCCAGGACACTGCGTAGAGCCCAAGCAGCGTGGCCGAGGCGATCTTGCCCGGCTCGTCATCCCATCGCTTGGTGATCATGGCGGCGATAGCCAGCCCCCAGCAAGCCATGGTGGCCGCTTCGAGTATCAGTCGACCAATGGGAAGTTCGGATCTCTCAGGTTGAAGCGAGGTGCGCCAGACCGGATCGATTCCTCCCTGCGAACCAGCCCAGAACAGGATGACCACCCCGGTCACCCACGGAACGAGACCCAGGACCATCCGAAGCGACCTCCGTCTACGAAGTGACGACGGCATCGGGTCTGTGGTCGGCGCCGCAGGATCGTCGAAGGCGAAACTGAGCCCGAGACCAGCCACGAGTAGCCCGGCCCTGAGGTAGAGCTGGCGGCTGGCGAAGTCGGGCGACAGGTCGGTTATCGCCCAGGCCAGCAGTCCGATGATGACCAGCACCGGGACCCAAGGGATCCAAGGTAGGGCGGGGATGAGCCTGCGAAGCAGAGTCAACGGCAGGGTGCTTCGTAGAAGTCGAGCTCGGGATAGACCGGCGCAGACAGACCGAACCATGAAGCCAGGTCTGCCGATGTCGTGGCTGGGTCCATGACCTCTGGCCACCGAGAAAGCAGTTCCGAGTGAACCTCAGCTACCGGCAATGCGAGAAGTTCAGCCGCCAGCTCGGCGTCAGGTCGACCAATCATCACCGACGGATCGTGGGCGCGATCTGGCCAATGAAGTGAAGTGGCGGAGGGAAGCAGCCCTGTGAGGGTTGCTTGGAGGGAGGTCGCACCTTCGGCCAATGCTGCGCCGGCAAGCCAGACTGCAACCACAGCTCGGGCTTGCCCGATCGCGGAACACGCCTTCGGATAAGGCCCCTCCTCCTCCAGCGGAGCTCTCAGGTCCCCCGGATAGCCCGGATTCTGTTCGACGATCGACTCGATTTCTTCCGGGGTGTAGCTCCGAATCTGAGGTGTGCTGGGAAGCCCGACCGCGGATTGAGCAAGATCTATCGCAAGTCGAAAGCCTTGGGTCGGGAGGCCACCGACCCGGTCCCACTCAAGACTCGTCAAGACCACGAATCCAGAGGCTGGGATTCCGGAGTTGTCGTCCCAACCGTGGTTGGGCGGACGTTGCATCACGGTGTCGATCGAGACCGGAGCCAAGTCGTTGACCGAGGCCACGGTCTCCTGCCAACGTGGGATCCAATCGGCATAGAACTCAAAGGCGCAGTACTCGATCCCGTCCGCGGTGCTGCAAACCTGATTCTCAGCTGCCTCCGGCCACTCAAAGCCTGTCGTCGGCTCCGACGGGAGGTTGAAGGAGACCACGACGACAGCGACACCGAATAGACCGCCAACCGCAAGAGGAGCAAGACGATCCCTCCCTCTGTGATGAAAGGCGAGTATCCCAAGCACGAGGGCGAGAACGGCCAGATAGCCGAAATGGAGAACCGAAGGTCGGAAGGCCAGCTCCTCGATCGGTGAGAAGGCGCTTGGCATCATCCACGGGGCCAACCACTCGACGTTGGCGGTTGGAACCGAGCTGAAGATCTGGGCGTCGGGCGAAGCCATGAATTGAAGCCCCGCCAGACCCACCAGAGCCACCGGCGCCACGATCGGGTGGGGTAACCAGCGCCCAAGAACCACCCCGCCCAGCCCAAAGACCACGACCAATAGTGGTCCCACGGCTAGCTCCCACGAGTTGACGGTCCCAATCGGGCCACCCAGCAGCAGATAGACCATGCCGATGGTTTGCAGGAGGACGGCAACGAGCACCGGTCCGATCACTCCAAGCTGCACGCCGAGGATTCGATGGTTTGCCTTGCTCGGATATGCGTCCAAGGTCTCCAGGACACCGCGTTGCCTGAGGATCGCGTAGTTGGCCACCAGCAACGTGGCGGCCGCTAGCGGGAGCATCGCACCCGCCAGGAACACCGAGTCGCGCTCCAGGATGGGAGCCACGTCTCCGCCGAGCGTCCACATCAGCCACAGCGAGCCGAGCGCCCCGATCAAGATAAGAGGGTGCCGCAAGGCACGGCGAGTCTCGAATCGAGCCACGGAGAAGATGACGGCCCGGGTTGCCGGTGGCGCAACCGTGACGGGCTTCAACGCAGTGGTCATGGGCACCCTCCGACGAGGATTCCGTTTTGGTCGTATCCGGTCGGGACTGAGACACCGAGAATTGCACCGGCTTCTTCGTAGGTCGTTTCGAGTGCGGTCAATTGGTCCCAGTTGTCGAGGACAATCGAAGCTGCGTCAGACTTGGCCCACAGCTCTTTGATCATGCAGTCGGCGACGGAGGCGTGCTCTGTTCCCCAGGTTGGATCGTTCACGGTGTAGGACTGGACTCTCGGATACTGGACCAACAACCACGTGACAGCGACTCTTTGCGCCTCTCCTGGGCAATCCTTCCACGGTTCACAGCCGACGATCGTGGGACCTAATCCAGCCACCCAGCTGACCCCTTCCCACTCGGCGAGCATGGAGCCCACCGCGACGGCGCCGCGTTCGGCATAGTCCTCGTAGGTCGGCGTGAACCACCACCAGTCGTTGTAGGTCTGGTCGTCGCCATCGAGCAGAAACGTGTTGTGCACGGGGTACTGGCGAATTTCGATGCCGGTGACTGCCGCCGTCGGGGCGGCATTAAGCACCGGCTCTGTGACTTGTGCCCAGTGTTTGATCCAAGCTTCGTAGCCGGGCATGGCGCAGTAGCGGACACCGCTGTGGGTTTCGCAGGTCAATTCAGCGGTGTCGCCAACCAGACGGTTCATTGCTTCTACGCGCTGGTTCTCCGGGATGGGCCCAAGCTGTGAAGAACCGGACATCACGGCACCAACCAGGCCGAACGCGAGTACCGCCCATCCGAGGCGAGCCCGACCCAGCACCGCCAATCCGGAAAGCACCAGAACAAGAGAGGCGACATATAGGAGATGGCGTCCGGCAGGTCGGAAGGCGACCTCGTACGGGATGATGTCTTGAGGCCAGGCCAGGGGCATCAGCCACTCGGGGCCAATGGAGAGACCCCACTTTGACTGGTCGTAGGGGAAGGCGACCATCAGTGCACCAAGGCCCAGAACGGCAAAGAGTGGGGTTGCCGTGTGGGGCAACCAGCGTGTCAAAGCTGCGCCGAGCGCTCCGGCGAAGATGATGTACACAGGGCCAACCAGCAGTTCAGTCCACACGAGCGAGGTCACCGGGTCCCGGGTGGAGACCCACCCGAGCAGCACCATCTGCAACAACAGCGTTCCCAATGCCGGCCAGAGGAGACCGGTGACGATGCCGCCGACTCGTTGTGAGATCGCCACCGGCAAGATCACCGGGGGATGAGCGTCGGTACGCCCCCGGGCTCGAAGTGCCGCCCACCCGGCGACCAGAGCGACTGCCGCTGCCAGCGGAAGCATGGTCCAAGCCAGAGTGACACTCACCCGGTTGAGCACAGGTGCTTGCTCCCGGAGTTCGAAGATGGCCATACCGGCAGCGCCCAGGGCACCCACCCAAACCAGGGGATGGGTGACCGTTTTGCGACCCTCGAAGCGAGCCAGGCTCAGAACGATCGACATCGGCGACGGCGGGGCGCCGATGGCTGCCGGTCGTGCCGCGGTGATCGTCACGCCGCTTCGGTCTCGTCGACGAGGGCGGCGACCCCTACCAACATCAGGTAGCCGTCCTCGATGGTCGGCTCGATGAGACGGGCACCCTCGGGAGGTTCGCCGACGGCCCGATGCTCGCCGGTGGCGGTGCGCCACGTGATACGCGCTGACGTTGGCCGCTCATCCGACATCCAGACCTTGCCCGCCGCGACCTCGATCAGTGCGGCCGGGGCACCGTCGAAACGGACCTTGCCGGCGTCGAGGACGATCACCCGATCACAGATGGCGGCTACGTCTTCAGTCTGATGGGTCGAGAGAAGGACGATCCGGTCGGCGGCTAACTCGGTTACTAGCTGCCGGAAGCGGAATCTGAGCTCGGGGTCGAGGCCTGCGGTCGGTTCGTCCAGGATCAGGAAGCCGGGGGTACCGAGTAGCGACTGGGCGAGAGCGAGGCGCCGCCTCATCCCCCCGGAAAGCTTGCGGATCTTGGTCGTTGACTTGTCGGACAACCCGGTCAGTTCGAGGACTCGGCGCACTTCGGCGTGTCTCGCGACCCGATCCACGTGCTCTTTGAGGATCGCCAGGTAATCGATGAAGTCGAAACACGTGAAGTTGCGGTAGAAGCCGGGCTCCTGGGGCAGATATCCGATCCTGCGGCGGATCTCGGTGCGCTCGTTGGGATGGTCGGGGTCGAAACCAAGGACATTGATCTTTCCGTCATCCGGGGCGAGGACGGTGGCCAGACAGCGGAGGAGGGTGGTTTTCCCTGCCCCATTCGGCCCTAGAAGCCCGGTGATCCCGGTTTGGAGCGTGAAGTCCACACCGTCCAAGGCGCGCACGCTCCCGTATTGCTTTCGGACTTCGCTCAGCGTGACGTTCATCAGCGATCCCCTTCCCGGTCGTAGTGATTTCTCCTAAGGAGCACGGCACCGGTGGCGAGAAGGGCGACCGCGGCGTAGAGGGATTGAGCATCGGCGTCGAAAGCCTCGACCTCCGAGGACACGGCGAGGAGCATCGCGGCCACCCAGCCACCTC
Source organism: Acidimicrobiia bacterium (assembly GCA_035292605.1). GTDB lineage: Bacteria > Actinomycetota > Acidimicrobiia > Spongiisociales > ZC4RG35 > JALYNX01. Next base: position 756 of record DATDPT010000181.1, on the reverse strand, counting down.
CGACCATCGCGGCGGCGATCCACACCTCGAGCCGGCTGGCGAGGACAAGGGTGATCAGCGTCAGCGCCAGCGCGGGAAGCAGCCACGCCGAAATCCCGACCGATCTCGGGGCGGGCACGATTGGCCACACCACCAGACCGAGAACAATGGACACCGTGAGCACGGTGGCGGCTCGGACCATCAACAGCCGGAACGAATCGATGGGAGCGACCATGGTGAACTCGTGGGCCGGATCGACGAGACGCCCATAGGCGAAGGCGACGCCGGCCACCGGGAGCAACGGGGCGACGGCGAGAAAGATCCGATAGGTCTCACCTGTGGAGTTGGCGGTGGAGGCAAGCGCCGCAAACCCCATGACTAGGGCGACAGCCAGGAGAAACGAGATTCGCAACGCCGGACTCACCGCCACCACCCGTGCCAGGTGGGAGGGCACGCCAAACTTCGTCAGACTGCGCTCGACGACACCAGGCTTGCCAGGCTCGACTCGATCGGCCACTCCGATCCAGGACATCTCCAACCAGGCCTGGTCCACCGTGAGTAACTCACGGCACTGCTCGCATCCGGTGAGATGCGCCTCCAATGACGCCGCCGATACTCGATTGGCGGCCCCGTCCTGGTAGCGGCGAACCACCAATTCGTCGACATGCCAGCTCATGCCAGTTGCTCCCTCATGATTTGCTTCGCTTTCATCAGACGGGTCTTGACGGTGCCGGTGGGGATGCCGAGGAGGCGCGCCGCCTCTCTCGTGCTCAAGCC
>DATDPT010000180.1:0-8824 GCA_035292605.1 Acidimicrobiia bacterium | reverse complement strand
GTCACGGGGGACCTGTCGTTTAGCATCACCCTGCGTGACGAGTGGGGTATCTGCTCAGGAGTCATCGACAACGGAGACGATCAGGAGGATCGGCCCTCCGCTCGTTGTCGCGTCCATCCTTGGCTCGACGATGGGAATCGTGGTCGCCCAGTTCCTCGACGACCTGGGTGACGCCATCCTGGCTTTGATCCTCGGCGGCGACGCCGTGGTCTACAACAACAGGGTGGAGCTCACGGGAGCCACCGATCTCGCTTGGGCAGGCGGGTTCCTGCTTTGCCTCATCGTCGGCTTTCTCGCCCTTTTCTCCTACCCCACCGCTCGCGGCCACGGGACGGCCCGACTCGCTTTGCTCTGGATGTTGCTGCACATCCTCCGTCAGGCCTTCGGACAGGCGGTCCTTCTCCCCTTCGACACAAGTGGCCAATTGGCGAAGGCTTATGCGACTCTGGACGCTCCGGCGGGTCTGGATGTGGTCATCGCCGCCGGTGGAGGAGTCGGGCTTCTCCTCATCGTCCTCTCGGCGGCGTCAGCGTTTCTCGCCTTCACACCGCATCATCGGTTGATAACCACCGGCCGCAAGCGGTTCACATTTGCAGTCTGGATTGCTCTGGCGCCGGCGGTGGTTTCGGTGTTCCTCGCCATACCCTTCTTCACTCCAGACGCCGGAAGTGGGGTGATCCCTGCCCTGCCGTTGTCAGCCGTCATCTTCCTCGCCACGGTGGCCGCGGCCCCCGGGACCACCACCGTCCTGGGCCCCGAGGACCCGCAGACCACTCCGTGGCCCTGGGGGATGGGTGGCACCCTGTTCTTCATGCTCCTCTTCGAGATCTTCGTATTGCGGGGCGGGGTGTCGGTCGACCCAACCAAGTGGGGGTGACTGCGCGCATCGCGGGCGTGATCACCGTCAGCGATGGTGTCAGCGCCGGCACGAGGGAGGACAAGTCGGGGCAGGCACTCGAGGCCATCCTCTCCCAGGCAGGATTCGAGGTGCGGAGGGCAGTCGTACCCGACGAGATCGCGGCGATTGTCTCGGCCATTCAGGATTCGGCAGTCGAGGCCAGTCTCATCGTCACCACTGGTGGCACCGGCTTTGGCCCACGTGACGTGACCCCGGAGGCCACCGCCCGGGTCCTCGAGCGGGAGGCGCCGGGCCTCACCCACATGATGATGTCACATGGCCTGGAGACGACCCCGATGGCAGGCCTGTCGCGGGCCAGGGCAGGCTCGATCGGGCACACACTAGTGATCAATGTCCCCGGCTCGGCGAGAGGCGCAGTCGAGGGTCTGGAAGCGGTGCTCGAGGTGATCCCACACGCCCTCGATCTGTTGTCCGGCGACACCGAGCACAGGTGACGCCCCGGTCCGCGATCCACTACCGTTCGCGGCTCTTCGACCACCTCGCGGGAAGATCATGAACATCAAGCACGAATTCGTGGTGGCGCGTCCCACCAACGTGGTCTGGGAGTTCTTCCAGGATGTGCCTGACGTAGCCCAATGCCTTCCCGGTGCCAATCTCACCGGTCAGGGCGAGGACGGCTCATACGAAGGCAATCTCTCCGTGAAGATGGGGCCGATGGCGGCCGCGTTCGAGGGCAACTGCGTCGTCATTCCCGATCACGCAGCCCTGACCGCGACCATCGAAGGCAAGGGGACCGACAAGAAGGGTGGTTCCCGCGGCCAGGTGAAGGTGGTCTACACCATCGTCGCCGAGGGCACCGGTTCCAAGGTGACGGTGGACGCCGACGTGACCCTCTCCGGTCCGGTCGCCCAATTCGGGCGCACCGGCCTGATCAACGAGATGTCAAAGCGGCTCATCGGAGAGTTCGTCGATTGTCTCGAGGCGAAGCTCGCCGCCACCACCGAGGCGGAGGCGACCTCGATACGGGCCGGTGAGGTGCGTGGGATATCGCTGTTCTTCGCCTCGCTGTGGAGTTGGCTCAAGCGTCTGTTCCGCAGGGATGAGGGATGATTCGCCGACTCTTTGCCACGGCTCTTTTCGGCGCGCTTACTTTGACCGCCTGTGGCGGAGGTGGCGCGACGACGGTCACCGAAGGGCAGGATGTGACGGTGCGCATGTTCGACAACCGATACGAGTACGACGAGATCCATATCTCCCCTGGTGGCTCGGTCACCTTCGTTGGGGCGGGGCGGAACGCCCACAACGCGGTTGCGGCCGATGGCTCCTGGTCGAGCGAGGATGTGTTCGGCAGTCTGGAGCAATTCGAGGGCGACGAGGCCGTCATCCATTTCGACCAACCCGGGGAATACCCCTTCTTCTGCACCTTCCATGGCAATGCCGAAGGCGATGCCATGGCGGGCACCGTCATCGTGGAGGTCCCCGAAGGGTGAGACAGCGGTGGCGGCTCCTGGCGGTGCTGGCCTTGGGGCTGGCTGCCTGTGTCGGCCCGCCGGTGGGTGATCCCTCGCCGGCAGCCCTCGGCGACCCCGCCACCGACTCCCCATCGGAGTGGACCGGAGAAACCCGTCTCGTCCCTCAGGGCTACCCGACCATCCAGGCCGCGGTCGACGCCGCAGACCCGGGTGATCTGGTCCTCATCGATCGTGGGATCTATAGGGAGGAGGTTCAGGTCACTACACCCGGGCTCATCATCAGAGGCATCGATCGCAACGAGGTGATCATCGACGGTGAGTTCCAGCGACCCAACGGCATCGAGGTGTTCTTCGCCGATGGGGTCGTCGTCGAGAATCTGACGGTTCGCAACGCCACCGGGAACGGTGTCTTCTGGACCGGGGTGCGCGGTTTCCGAGGGTCGTACCTGACCGCGTTGAACAATGACGATTACGGGATCTACGCCTTCGACTCCAGTGACGGGCTGTTGGAGTTCTCCTATGCGTTCGGCTCACCCGACGCCGGTTTCTACGTGGGCCAATGCGACCCGTGCCAGGCGATCCTCACCGATTCGATCTCGGAGTGGAACGGGCTCGGCTTCTCGGGCACCAATGCCTCTAACGACATGTACATCGTCAACTCCGTGTTCAGGTACAACCTCTCCGGGATTGCCCCCAACACCCTTGACAGCGAGCTCCTGCCGCCTTCGCACGGGGTGACGGTCGCGGGGAACCTGGTCCACGACAACGGGAACGAGGATGCCCCGGCCAAAGCCCTGCAGTGGGCCGCCCAGGGGAACGGGATCATGCTCTCCGGCGGGGGCGATTCGTACGTGTCGCGGAATCGGGTCTTCAATCATCCCCAGAGCGGGATCATCGTGTTGCCCATGATCGACGACAACGTGTACATGTCCTTCGACCACCACATCGAAGGCAATGTCGTCGAGGGCTCCGGTCTGGCCGACCTGACCCTCGGCGGCCCGGCAGCCTCCGGTAACTGCTTCGAGGGCAACGAGTACTCGTCGACGTTGCCGGCCGCCCTCGAGTTCAAACAGCCCTGCGAGGGGCTTCGGTTGCCGGCGCTATTCGAGTTCGGATCGAGCACGGCCCAACTGGGGCGTCTCTTCGAGAGCAACCGCGGCCTTCGACCCGAGTTCGATCCAGCGGGTGTGCCCGACCCGCAGCCGCAACCCAACATGCCGGGGGGCGCCGACGCCCCGGTGGTCCCCGCCGTCAACGTCTTCGCCGGGTCGGAGCCCGACCTCGACAGCATTGCGATCCCGGAGATGCCTCCGGGGTCGGAAGTCACACAGGAGAGAGGAATCAACATCATGGGTGTCAGCTTGGCTTCGGCCGCCGGGGTCTTCTTCGGTCTCTACGCGTATGTCCTCCCGCTGGTCTTGTACACGTCTTGGGTGGTGATCGCGATCTGGGACCTGTCGCGACGCGAGGACCTGGGGCGGGGCAAAGCCATCGGCTGGATGGCGGTGATCTTGATCATCCCCTTCCTCGGGGTGATCGCCTATTACCTGCTCGGTAGGAGCAGCATCCCGGTCTGGCAACGCTGGGTCTTCCTGGCGGGTGGGATGGCGGTCTATGCGCTGTTCCTGGGTCTGGGCATGGTCGTGGGGGGCATCGTCTGAGTCGACCCATGACTGAAGGTGTGTCCCGTCGCGAGCTGTTGAAGAAGGTCGGGCTCGGTGGGGCGGTCTTTCTCGGTGGCTCGGTCCTGGGCCACACCATCCAGCATCAGGCGAGGGCTGCCGAAACTGGCGAGGATTACGACCCGCGGGCCGCGGAGCACGCGACGACGGGGGAGGACGAGGCCCCAGGTCTCTACGGTCACCTCTATTCGCCGCCCACCTCGATGGGGCCGGGTGATCTCGACCAGCACACCATTCCCCCGCCACGGGATGGGCAGCCCGCAGGTGTGATCCGTGAGATCGAGCTTGCTGTCGAGGAAAGGCTGATCGAGGTGGGCGACGGGGTGCTGTTTCAAGCCTGGACCTACAACGGGACCGTTCCGGCGCCGATCATCCGCGCCACCGAAGGCGACACCTTGCGGATTCGGTTCGAGAATCGCACCGGCCACCCCCACAATCTCCATTTCCACGGAGCCCATCGCCCTGAGCAGGACGGCTGGGAGCCGGTGCCTCCGGGTGGGGAGACGACTTATGAGATCGTGGCCGGCCCTGCCGGACTCCATCCCTATCACTGTCATACCAGCCCGTTCGCCGAGCACATCGGGCGCGGCCTGTACGGGATGATGATCGTGGACCCGGTCGAAACGCGGTCACCGGCCTACGAGATCGCCCTACTCATCTCGGGCTTCAGCACCGAGACGCTGGGAACCAACGGAGTGGTGGCCTGGAATGGGGTCGCCGGTTTCTACAACTCCTACCCGATCAAAGTGCCGGTCGGGGACCCGATTCGGGCCTACCTGGTCAACATGGTGGAGCACGAGCCGGTCGCCTCGTTCCACCTGCATGCCGAGACTTTCGACGTCTACCCGGCGGGGATGGGACCGGCGCCCACGTTTCGTGACGACACCATCGTCCTCGGCCAGGCACAGCGGGTGATGATCGAGTTCACGCTGCCCCATCTCGGGCGGTACATGTTTCATCCCCATCAGCACTGGCTAGCTGAACGGGGAGCGATGGGTTGGTTCGCTGCCATCTGAGCGCAGCTCAGATGGCCAACACCTGCCCACGTGAGAGCGTTTCCGGGGGTCCGTCAGGCCAGGATGACATGCGGTCGGCGGGCGTCCGCGATCTTGGCGGCGATCGGCCCGGACACAGCCATGATCAGGACATAGGTGGCGGACAGAGCCGTCAGCCGCTCATTGCCGGCCAAGGAGCCGGCGAGACCTGCGATGACTATCGAGAATTCGGCTCTGGCCACGAGCAGCGACCCGGCCCGAAGCCTGCCCTGGCGACCGATCCCGACCCGTCGGGCGACCCACCATCCGACGGCGAACTTGGTCAGTCCGGTGACGATCGCAACCGTGATCGCGGCCAAAGCCACATCAGGAATGTCGCCGGGGTCGGTCTGCAGTCCGAAGAAGACGAAGAACACCGCAGCGAATAAGTCTCGGAGCGGTGTCAAGAGGGAACGGGCCCGACTGACGGAATCACCCGACACCCCGATTCCGACGAGGAAGGCGCCCACGGCAGCTGAGACGTTGACCCCCTCGGCGAGACCGCCGACCAACAGGGTCAGACCGAACAACGAGAGCAGACTGACCTCGTCAGAGTGATGGAAGACGAGGGAGCCGAGTCGGTCGCCGCCCCGAGCCACCAGGGCAATTATCACCACGATGACGGCAACCGCGAGGCCCACCGTGAGTGCGGCTGAGGCCACCGTCGCCCCCAGGGCGAGCACACCCAGGATCGGGAGGAGCACAGCCATGGCCAGATCCTCGAACACGAGGATCGAAAGGACGACGGGGGTCTCCCGGTTGCCCGACCAGCCGAGATCATCGAGGAGCTTGGCCACGATTCCGGTTGATGAGACATAGGTGACTCCACCGAAGAACACCGATGGGACTGTGCCGAGGCCCAGTATCAGGCCGGTGAGAAACCCTGGCGTGAAGTTCAGCACGAAGTCGACCAGCCCTGCCGTGGCGACCGACCGCACCCCTTGCACCAACTCCCTCGCCGAGTATTCGAGGCCCAACATGAGGAGCAGGAAGATCACACCGAGCTCGGCACCGAACCCGATGAAGTCGTCGGAGGTGATGACCGGGATCAGGCCTCCCTCTCCCAGCGCAAGTCCGGCGATGAGATAGAGCGGGATCGGGGAGATCCCGAGACGGCCGGCGAGACGGGCCATCACCCCGAGTCCAAGGATGACGGCGCCCAGTTCTACGAGGAAGAGGGCGCTCTCGTCCATCGGCTAGCCGCTGCGAAGGATCTCTTGGGTCTGCTCGATTCCCTGGGGCGTGCCGACCACGACCAGGGTGTCACCGGGCTGGATCGGAAAATCAGGTTCTGGCGATGGGAAAGTCTGGTGACCGCGAAGCACAGCAACCACCGAGACCCCGGAGCGGGTGCGGATCCGGGCGTCAGCAATGGTGCGATTGGCATAGGGCGAGGACTCGGCGATGGAAACCCAGTCGATGGCTAGACCCTCGACCTGTTGTTGGAGATTGGCCAGGTTGGCGACCACGGTCGAGCCGCCCAACGCCTCGGAGAGGGCGTGGCTCTCCTCCTCGGAAAGGCTCATGTTCACCACCGCGGCGTCGGTGTCATCCGGCTCACACATGAACAGCTCGCGACGGCCAGTTCGGTGATGAACGACTCCTATGCGACGCCCGTCCTCGGTGTTGAACTCATATCTGATCCCAACGCCGGGGAGCGCTGACTCTTCTATCCGGGGCACCTCTCACCTCCTGGAGCGGGCCACGTTACCAAGGCGGCCCGCCTGGCTAGCCGGGGCCCTTTGACACCAACCAGACAGCGACCGGCTCTATCTCGCCTCCTCGAATCCGAAATGCGCCGAGCTCACCGCTCCCGACGATGAGATGGATCCACTCGGGATCCCAAGCCATCGCCACGTCGGTCGGCGACGGCATGGCCTCGCCGGCCGGGTGGGAGTGGAAGACCCCTGTGATCTCCCAACCCTGGCTCTCGGCATGCCGCATCGCCCCGAAATGCCCCTGCGGATCCACGGTGAAGCTCACCGGTGAGGCATTGGCATTGGTGAGCGGATAGGCGAAACGGACCGCCCCCGTCGCGTCCGTGGCGATCAGCCCGCAGCACTCGTCGGGGAGGCAGTTGTCGGCATGGGCCAGGATTGCGACCCGAATCGGGTCGGGGACTACGAGCAGTCCTTCCGGACTCAATGTTGATGCGCCGGGTCCGGGGTCTCCGGATCGATCCCATAGCGGGTGAACGCATCCTGGACTGCCGTGCGGGGGACCAGGCCGTCCTTGGACAGAGCCCAGAGGGTGGCGGCGACGATGCTGCCGGCATCGATCTCGAAGAACTTCCGCAGGGCCTGCCTGGAGTCGGAGCGACCAAACCCGTCCGTGCCTAGCGTTACGAATTGGGATGGCACCCATCGGGCGATCTGATCGGGGACCAGCTTCATGAAGTCCGTGACTGCGATCACCGGCCCGCCAACGGCGGAGAGACGTCTGGTTACCAGGGGAGCACGAGGTGGTTGGTCGGGATGAAGCCGATTCCACCGCTCGACTCCCAGGGCCTCCTCCCGGAGCTTCTTGTACGAGGTCGCCGACCACAACTCCGCAGCCACGCCGTAGTGCTCGGCCAACTCGCTGGCCGCCTCCCGTGCGGCCAGGTTGGCCGACCCTGAGAAGAGGATCGCGGTCTTCGGCCCCGTCGCGGCGGCTTCCTGCCAGCGGTACAGGCCTTCGATGACGCCTTCCGCCACCCCTTCGGGGCGAGGAGGCTGGACATAGTTCTCGTTGTAGAGGGTGAGGTAGTAGAAGCGGTCCTCACCGGCGCCATACATCCGCTGCAGGCCGTGCTCGACGATGGTCCCCACCTCATAGGCGAACGCGGGGTCATAGGCGTCGCAGACCGGCACCGTGGAGGCGAGGATCAGGCTGTGCCCATCCTGATGTTGGAGCCCCTCACCCTGAAGGGTGGTCCTCCCCGCCGTGGCGCCGAGCAGAAAGCCACGGGCTCTCGAGTCGGCTGCCGACCAGATCAGGTCGCCGACGCGCTGGAAACCGAACATCGAGTAGAAGATGAAGAACGGGATCATGGGCAGGCCACGAGTCGCGTATGAGGTGGCGGCGGCGATCCAGGAGGCGACGGAGCCCGCTTCGGTGATGCCTTCCTCGAGGATCTGACCGTCCTGGGCCTCGGCGTAGGTGAGGAGCATCGAGGCGTCAACCGACTCATAGAGCTGGCCATGCGAGGCATAGATCTTCAGCTCACGGAACAACGAGTCCATGCCAAAGGTCCGGGCCTCATCGGGGACGATGGGCACGACCCGCTCGCCAAAGCCCTCGACTCGGGACAGGTTGCGGAGGAGGCGGGTGAACGCCGTGGTCGTCGAGGCCTCGATCTTGCCTGATCCGGCATGGATCTCGGCGTAGGACTCAGGGACCGGAAGCTGCAGCTCGAAATCCCGCAACACCCGCATCGGAAGCAGCCCGCCCAGCTCTTGACGTCTTTGTTGCAGGTACTCGTACTCGGGGGTGCCCGGGCCAGGGCGGAAATAGGGAGGCACGCTGTCTCCCTCCAGCGATTCGGCCGGTATCTCCTTGTCGAGATGGAGTGTCTCCCGCAGCTGCATCAGCTGTAGGTTGGTCAATTCCTTGATCTGATGGGTGGCGTTGCGGCCCTCCACGTCCGGTCCCAAAGTCCAGCCCTTGATGGTCTTCGCCAAGATCACTGTCGGCTTGCCGTTGCCGAGCTCGGTGGCCACCTTGTAGGCGGCATAGACCTTGCGGTAGTCGAGACCTCCGCGGCGCAACGCCCAGATCTCGTCGTCGGTCATGTCG
>DATDPT010000179.1:0-8390 GCA_035292605.1 Acidimicrobiia bacterium | reverse complement strand
CCAGCCCGGAGTCGTAGGGGAAGATCAGGGAGTCCTGAAGGAACTGGGGGGCGGAGTCGAGGGCGCTGGTGTCGATGCCGAGCGCCTCGGCCAAGAACTCACCGATTTCCGCTTGGGACAGTGTCTGGAGAAAGTGAAGCTCGGCGAGACTGGCGTCCCCCTCGATCAGCGCCTGGTAGGCCGAGGCCTGGTCGAGTCTGTCCTCATCGATCATCGACTCGAAGACGGGATGGAATTGGAAATGCTGGTCGGTCAGGGCGTGGGTGAGCTCGTGAACCAGCGTCGCTTGTTGGACGACACTGAACCCCTCGGTGGTGATCGGCACCACCAACTCGTGAGTGTCACCGTCGTAGTAGCCGGCCACCTGCTCGCCGTAGACATCGGTGAGCAGGGTCTCCAGATTCACGTCGGCGCCGAGCAGACCAAGCAGCTTGTAGAGCGCCGCGTCAGCCGGGAAGTCGGCAGCGTCCTCCTCGATCTGGGTCCGGACCCGAGACTCGAGCTCCTCGGAGCTGACGACCCCGACGGTCGGCATTTCGAGGAACTGCAGGCCGCGGATCTCCTCGGTGACAGCGACCAATCGGGCCAGCTCGTCGCGGACTTCCTCGGTGAGGCCCTCGGCGCCGGGGAGCGGGCCGTTGGGAATGGTCGTGGTTGGCGCAACCGCTTCACTGGTGCTGGTGGTGGCGCCGGTGGTCGAGGTAGTGGGTGCCGCCGAGGTTGTGGTGGTCTCTGAGGTGGTCGAGGTACAAGCCGTCACCACGAGAGCGAGCGCGACCAAGAAGCAGAGACGGCGGATCATGTCGTCAGATTATCGGAGCGTCGGGCCTTTGAATTGAACCCCTCCCCGTAATTGGGAGCAATAGGGGTCATATCCGGACCTGTACCTCCCAATTAGCGGTGGGGGTCGCTCCGCGGGGTGCGCTTGGCGAATAGATATGCTGTCGATATATCGTGGTACTGTATGTTGTGGGAATGACGGAGCAGACGTTTCTCGTGTTGAGCGTCATGGCGGCTGGTCCGGCGCACGGATACAAGATCATGGGTGCCGTCGCCGAACTGACGGACGGTTCTGTAAAGCTGGCGGCGGGCACCCTCTATGGGATTCTCGAGCGTCTGGTCTCACACGGCTTGCTTCAAGCCGTCAGGGAGGAGACACACCAAGGTCGACGGCGGGTGGTCTATGAGTTGACCAGGGGTGGCGCATCGGCTGTGACCGCTGAAGCGGAACGAAGATCATTGCTCTCGAGTCGGGTGACCGGTTTGTTGGTCGGTTTGCGTGAGGCTCGAACATGATTCGGCTGGCATCGTGGATCATGCGCCTCTATCCGCCGGATTATCGGGAAAAGCACGAGAGCGAAATACTCGGCCATCTGGATGCGACCTCGACCGACGGTACGGGCCCTGGGGCAGTCACAGAGGCTGCAACACTTTTGGTCAATGCCCTGGCAGTCAACCTAAGGGCGGCACTGTCCCGTCGGAGTCACGAATTATGGCGCCACGGCTATGAGCTGGGCGTCCTCGTCACTGTTGCGATCTGGGGTGCGGCTGCCGCAACCATCGCAGAGCGTGGCCTAGCTCCCCCCTTGACGAGACCGGGGTTCGGCCATCTTCTGTTCGCCGCAAGTCTCGCGTCACTGATCTGTGCTGCACGAACACAACGAAAGGCAGTCGCCGTTCTTTGCTTGGGTTTCTTTGCAGTCAGCATGAGCATCCTGGCCAGCCGTGCCGCCAACGCCGGCCCGGCGTCGATCTCGTCCGGACCTCCGATCTGGTTCGGAGTATTGGCGGTATCTGTCACCCTCGTGATGTTCGTGCTAGCGCGATCCAACCGGATCACGACAGCCGACCTCGTCCTAGTAGGTGCTGTCGGTCTTGTCGGTATCGGCAACGGCTCACCGATTCTCCTGGTGCTTGGAGCCGCGGTAGTCGCTGTCACCAGTCGCGTCCCACATTGGCTTGTCGGGGCCTTGGTTGCGTCGACGTCGCTGTTGGCCTTCGCGATCGCCAATGATCTAGCCCAAGCTGGCGACGACCCTATGCCATGGCTGATTCTCATAGCAGCTGGGGTTCTTGCGAGCCTGACCCTTATCATGGTTGCCAGAAGCCGTATGCCTTTGACCACCTAAGATCCGAATTAACGGGTCACGTCTGGATCGATGAATGCGGTCTAGGACCGAAGCGGTTGGGCGTTATCCGGTCGGTGGCCAGATGAGGTCGACACCACCGTTGCCGATCAGGGCCTCGACCTCGGCGCGCAGCTCCCCCGACTCGATCCGGTCCTCCAGATAGCGTCCCGGACAGGAGGTCGCGGCGTAGTCGCCGTGACCAGCGATGGTGGCGGGCGAGACGTCGTAGTGCTCGGAGGCCCAGGCCAACACCTTGGCAAGAGACTCGACTTGGGCCGTGGTGGGACTCTCCACCTCGAAGTTGCCCTCCACAACAACAAGGAAATGGCCGGTGGTGTCATAACTGGTCGCGGTGTCTCCCCGATAGGCCGGGTTCCGTCCCTCGTAGACCGTGCCGTCGATCCCGATCAACACGTGATAGGCGATGTCGGGCCAACCCTGACCGGACATGTGCCAGTTCTGCCATCCCCGGAACTGGGAGGGGCCGGTGACTCCCGCCTGGTCACCGGCATGATGAACGGTGAGCCTGGTGATGGTATGAGGCACCATTCGCTCCAGCTCCGGAGGGCGGGCACCCCAGTCGCCCCGCGACACGACGGGCACCGCGGCGATTGGACATCCTGTAGGTGGGGGGCTGCCCCCTCCGGGCAGAGCTCCGAAGTCGCCGGCCACGGGGAGTCCGGTCCGAAGTCCGTAGGCGAGCGTCTCGTCGGCCACGCCGTGAGTGTTCGTGTAGCGGAGGTAACTGGTGCAGTTCGAGGGACGGAACAGGCCCACCGACTCCGGGCCCGAGGCACCGCGGTTGGTCCATTCCGCGGCGACCATCTTGTCTCCCGGATTACCGAAAACGAATGACGAGTCAGCAGCCCCTTGAGTGTTGGTGAATCGGAAGTAGACGAGCCCTGTCGACTCTCGGTGGAGGCCGATCTCGTCGATGCCGTCATTGTCGAAGTCGCCGACGTAGGGCTTATCGCCGGGGTTGCCGAAGAAATACGAGAAGTCCGCGGCGCCGAGGCCACCGGCGTTGGCACCCAATGCGTTGATGATGAACACCCGGCCCTCGGATGGTCGGTAGATGGACACGGTGTCGCAGCTGTCTCCGTTGAAGTCACCAGCGAGGGGAATGTCCCCGGGGTTGCCGAAGAAGAACCGGATGTCAGCGACACCCTGGCTGTTGGAGTTGCGCAAGTAGACGAACCCGTCGGATTGTCGGTACAGGCCTGGTGTCTCGTCACCGTCGCAGTCCCAGTCCCCCACCATTGGAAGATCACCCGGGTTGCCATAAGAGAACCTGGTCGTCGCGCCGTCCGATGAGTTTCGGAGGTACCACTCCCCGGTGGCGGTATCAACAATCCCGATCGAGCCTTCCTGAGCTCCAGCCGGGGCGGCTCCTAGAAGGAGTGCTGCTGCCGCCAATGCGGTGATAACACGACGCATGCGGCTCCCTTTCGTCGGTCTTGGCAACCTACCCCAAGTCCATGCTTCCCGCGTCGATCTCGGTCTTCCGGTGGCCTCGACCTCACGCCAACATGTCGATCAGCTCGGTCGCGGGGAACGCTCTCCTAGGACAACTCTTCCTTCGCCGAGCGAAGGCGAGTTCACTGAGAATCCCGGCTTCCTCCAGTCGCACCAGCGCGGAGCGGCAACTCTCGCGCTCGACACCCGGTCCTAAGGCCTCACCATCGGTGCATCCGCCTGACGACGTCGACGATGGCGATCACCTCGCCGAATTCGGTTGAGCCGGTCAACACGATCTGTCCCTCAACGTCCGTGGCTCCCGGAGGCAGTTCATCCCAGTCGACCCGGACGGATCTCACCGAGCCGTCCGCGGTTGTCAGCACCCGGACCTTGACTGGGAGCCGTGGGGTGTGTCCAACGAGGACCGTGGCGTAGACGGTGTCTTCGACCACGTGCTCTGCGTCACTCTGGTTGTAGATGTTTATCGAGCCGAAGAACTTCAGAACAGGCCAACTGGAATGGACCCAATCGATCATCTCCTGCCAGTTAGCCGGCTCCCACATGAGCACACCGACCCCACGGTTGTCGGGAAGGTCGTTGGCGATCTGGAACACCCGCTGGATGGCATCCGCCTGTCCCTGACCTGACTCCGGATAGGGCGAGTTCGGTACCGGCAGCCCGTTGTAGTCGGCGCTCGGGTGCGAGGTCTCGGCGATCTCGAGCAGGTACCCAGGGTGAGCGTCGGCGACCGCGTGCAGGTTGCTCTCGAAATGCTCCGGCGTTCCGTGCCACTCCGGGTAGTAGGAGTGAGCCAAGACGTCGACGTCCTGGCCCTTGGCGTTGAGACGCGTCAGGTACTGATTCCAGAACTCCAGTGTCTTCTCGAGGCGTCCGTTGTCGATGATGACATGGGTCTCCACCTGGATGGCCACGCCGTTGTCGGCGGAGACGTCCCGAACCGCGGCGATGCCGGAGGCCTGAAGCGTCGTGAACCGATCCCAGGCCGCGTCGTAGGCGGCCTGCTCCGCGGGGTCATCCGAACCGAAGTAATCCCACAAGAGAGCGCCCCCCGGTTGCGAAGTGAAAGCCGGGTCGAAGTTGAAGAAACACGAGTAGCACCAGACGGTCGGGTCGCTGAACCACGGTTGCGGCCGCTCGCTTCCCCATAGGAAGCCGTTGATGATCTCGTTCCCGACAGCGACCTTGGCAGGGACGGTTCCCTGGTCGATCAGCTGCTGCACGTAGTCGTAGGTGTAGTCATAGACCGCGTTGACGAGGTCATCGAAGGGCAGTTGCGCCCAGGCGGTCGGCTTGGCCTGCTTGCTGGGGTCGGCCCAAGAATCGGCGTAGTGGAAGTCGATGCCCAGATCCATGCCCTCGCTCCTGACCCAACTCGCGACCATGGCGGACCGCTCAGGCCCCTGAAATGCGGGATCCAGATACAAACCGGTCCGCTCGTCGCGCGGATCGTTGAAGACGCGCAGCCGGACGTACTCCATCCCCGCGCCGCTGACGACGGACAGCAGGTCGTCGGCGGTAGCCGGATCGTCTATGTAATAGGTCAAGGCGTTCGAGGTCGTGTTCTGATCGGCATAGGAGATGTCGGCGCCGAGAATCAGGTCTTCCCTCAGGTAGTTGTATACGGAGATCTCGCTGATTCCGATGGGCGCACCATGAGAAGCCCCGGTGATCTTGACCCGCAGGTAGGCGGTATCGGGACGGGTGAACAGATGTACCCGACCGCGGGTCGGACGCTGATCATGTGGGCCCTGGGCAATCGTCTTCCAGGTTCTTCCATTGGAGGAAGCCTCTATCACGTACCGGTATACCGCACGCGCATCTGAGAAAACCACCTCGACCTTGCGGATGTTGTCGTATGCACCGCCGAG
Source organism: Acidimicrobiia bacterium (assembly GCA_035292605.1). Lineage (GTDB taxonomy): Bacteria > Actinomycetota > Acidimicrobiia > Spongiisociales > ZC4RG35 > JALYNX01. The sequence goes on along the minus strand of DATDPT010000179.1, from coordinate 2,914 downwards.
GTCCAGTTGCAGCCACTGTCCTGGCTTCCGCTTGGTAGCGACCCAGGCCGTGTCAGAGTCCCCGTCGACCGCGTTGGCCGCGGTTGCAGCCCCACTGCTGGCCGTAACCGACACCCACGGCTTACTGGCGAGGTCACTCTCGACCGGATGGATCACAACGTCCTGCTCCTGCGCCGCCGCTGGCCAAGGGACGCCGCCGAAGAGGAGCGCAGACACCATGCCAATGGTGATGAGATTGCCGAGTGAGGGGCGGATCCTGCCCTTGCCACGCATATCAACCTCCTGTGCAGCAGTAGTGAGGCCCGGAGCCATGTTCCATTGCTGTGGCGGGCACCGGTACAACAGCTATTGGCCTCGTTCCTGCCAGGTTAACCACGGTTTGCCAACGTTGGCAAGGGCAAAGAGAGCAAAATCCGACACTTCTTCAGACAGTTGGGTGCACAGAGAGCCACCCTCGGGGCTGAATGGGTCAACTTCGATCGAAACTGAGCGAACCGGAAACTGGAATCAGTGGGACACAGGTACCGGCCGGTAGGTTCTTCCCATGCCCGCAACGTCTCTGGGCATTTGTGTCCACGATCCGATATGCCGAAGCGAGCGACCGCGACCATGCTCCCGCGTGCCCGCTTCCTCATCTGCCAACCAGATGAATAGAGGCCTGGCCCAGATCATTCCGCGATCAGATTCGGGTCTCCGTTCGAGTTTTTCGACCCGAAGTCCGTAACGAATCCGTTGCGTTGAGTCGATAGCGTCGCCTGTATTCCAAGCACCGGCGCTATACATCGAGAGCTACCCCGTTGGGGGAGGTCTCTGGTATGGGCTTGGCTGCTCCTCGCTACGACGACTGCTGTCATCGGGGCGGTAGTCGCTTACCACGACCCCTCGAGCCTGAGGATCGAAGAGTTCTCCCAGCTCTATGCCCGGCTCGGCCTGTCGGACGTGTCCATGATGACACTGTTTCTCGCCCTTCCACTGGCGACAGCGCTTGCGGCGAGCTTCCTCATCGTCATCCGGCGCCAGGACGATCGCGGAGCCATGGTCCTGGCGGCTGGGCTTGCGGCGCTTTTCCTATTCGTCTCGGGATTCGCCGCTTCGAGCGACCTCGCCTGGCTTGGACAACTGACAACCTCCATATCAGTGGTCTTGATGGCGGTGTTGCTGACAACATTCCCGACTGGCACCTTCAAACCTCGATGGGCGGTGGCGGCTCCCACCTTTGTTCTCGCCGTGGCTCTGGTACGCCCAACCCTCGCCTCCGAGACCCGACGCATGTTGAGCCAGGCCGACACGATTGCCGAAAGTTCGGTTAGCTTGGCGGCTGCGTCCTGGGCCGTCGCCATCACCGTGGCGATTTGCGTTCAAGTTGTCAGATATCGTCGGATCTCCACCCCCGCCGAGCGACAACAGAGCCTCTGGGTGGTCTTTGGCGCCCTTTTCATGCTGTTACCGGCGATCATCCTGCTGGTCCTCGTCAGCGCAGGTATCTCGCGTGCCGCCCTCACAGCTGGATTGGTAACCGCAAGCGCCCTCGGTTCATACATGTTCCAGGGTGCCGTTCTCATTGCGGTGTTCCGCTATCACCTGTACGAAATCGATCGCTTGATCTCGCGCACCGTCACCTACGGCGTGGTCGCGGTGGCGGTCGGCTTGTTGTATGGGCTGATGGTGATTCTCCTTCCGACTGTGCTCGGAGGCTCCGACGACTTGGTGATCGCAAGTGCGACATTGGCGGCGGCGACGGCGTTCAATCCGATCCGCGTTCGGGTAAGACGTGTCGTGGAGCGACGGTTCAATCGCGCCCGATACGACGCAGACCGGGAGATAGCCGCATTCATCGCACGTCTCTCGGATCAAGTGGACATCGGACTCATAACGGCCGACCTGGAAGGCACGCTCATCCGTACGCTGCAACCAAGACACCTTGCCGTATGGGTCCGACCTGTAAGCCCACCCGGCGCGTAGGGAAGGCACTGGGTATGGGCCGGGCGGTCTCGGAGAGGAATCGAATTTCCACAGCGATGCAGTCCGCACGTGACCGAGCCAGAGGCCCGATCTTCAGGATTGCCTCCGACCGATATCAAAGGGTTGCGTCATGCTCACGCCACCGCGCTCCGGCGCGCAGGGGTGCATCCGAAGGCGGTTCAGAAACCCCTCGGCCACAGCTCGATCCGTCTGACGATGGACGTTTACTCGTCGGTTCTGCCGACTATGCAGCGTGAAGCTGTCGAGCGTTTGGCGTCGATTATGGGCTGATAGAGGCCCGAGTGTCGCGGCGTCCGAACTGTGAACCCGTCGATATGAGAAACCCCAAGGAACTCCTGGGGTGGGTTCTCTTGTGGACGCGATGTTGGACGCGAGTGAGGACGAGAGCCCGGTTCACGTCGGAGCAATGACTCTGATCCCCAGCGCCTCCGCCCCAGCCGCCAGACGTTGGTCGTAGGTGACCATCCCTTCCAGCTCATCACCAATCTCCAGCGCAGCTGCCAGATGCAGCGCGTCCAGACTGCGCAACACGTCGGGCTCCAGAATCGCCGCCCGCTCACAGACAGAGGTCGAAAGCGTCACCAAGACCAAAGAGTCGAGGACGGCTCGAGCCTGCACCATCTGCTCCGGTGCCGTCCTACGTGTCGCCCTCAACAGCTCCGTCCGGAGTAGATCACTCGAGAACATCCGGTCATCGCGAAACGTAACCCATCTGCGCAGCGTCGTTGAACCAATCTCGGCAACCACTAGCTTCGCCGCCGCCGACGTGTCCAGATAGAACACGTCAGTACCGCTCAGCCTGACGCATCCTCTCCACCTCGTCCGACAGTTTGGGCTGACCAGATCGTCGCCGAGCCGGAGCCGGCAGATCAGCGAGCCGCCGAAGCGCGGGGCGAGCCCGCTCGGCAGCGATCAAGGCCTCGACTCGACT
>DATDPT010000178.1:0-4452 GCA_035292605.1 Acidimicrobiia bacterium | reverse complement strand
GCGTGCCGAACGGGACTTGAGGCTGAAGTTGCCGAACCCAGTGATATTCACCTTGCGGCCGGCATCGAGCTCCACGGCGATTATGCCTTCGCCATCCTTGGTGGAGAAGATGACATCAATGATCTCGGCGGCTTTCGCCTTTGAGATGTCTGCCTTGTCGGCAAGCTTGTCCGCCATCTCGGATTTGTTCACGGCCCCTCCTTGTGGGTCGACGATTGGGCCCCGTCGCTGAGCGACGATGGGGCCACCTTAGGCGAAAACCCCGAAAGTTACGTTCATTACTGGTTTTTGCTCACCCTCAGGACTTGACCAGATAGATCTCCAGGGTCAGCCGCCCCGTGTCGCCATGGCCGAGGGCGACACCGATCTCCGTGTTGAGCCAAGCCAGATCCTCGTTGCCGGTTTGAAAGGTGATCAACTCCTTGGGATCCGCGGACTGATCGGGATTGGCGATCGAGACGCCCCGTGCGGTATAGGCCACGGAATCCCTCTTTTCCCCGATCACCCCGAAGATGACCAGATCCATGTGCCCGTCCTCGCGGACGGTGGCATGATCGATTCCGATCACCGGACGCTGGCCTTCCCAGTGGGGGCCAGTGGCGACACCCTCGAAGGGAAAGTCGATCCTCATACCTTGGGGGGCCTTGCCCAGGATCCGCATCCCGAGGCCGGCGTCGATACTGCAGAACTTCTCCAACGCAGGCACTGATCCTCCAGATCTCGCAGTCCAGGCACGCTAGCCACCCTCTCGGGACCGTCGCAGAAGGTCGCGAACCTCATCGTTGCTCGTCTGAGAGAAATCCCGGTACCAGGCTCCGACCGCCATGAATCGATGCGGTCGATGGAGAACGATCAACCGATCGGCCGCGGCCTCCACCCGACGAATCGAGTCGGCGGGGGCGACCGGTACCGCCACCCACACCGCGAGGGCGCCGCCGGCGCGGGCCACATCGATGGCGGCGAGTGCCGATGAGCCGGTGGCCAGACCGTCGTCAGTGATGATGACAGTCCTCCCGGCGGGGTCGATCGGCTCCGCCACCTCTCGATAGATCCCAACTCTGGCTTCCAGTTCGGCGGTCTCGGCTGCAACCACAGCTTCGAATACCCGTTCGGAGATGTGGGCCGCTCTCATTACTTCACGGTTCTCGATCACCACTCCCCGCTCGCCCACCGCACCCATCGCCAACTCGGGCTGGAATGGGACTCCGACCTTTCTCACGACCAGGACGTCCAGATCACAGCCCAGCACACGAGACACCTCGAACCCCACCGGAACCCCGCCTCGGGGCAGGGCTGCGACCAGGGGGGCCAGAGGATTCCCCTCGACGACGGCCTGCCCGAGCAGCACCCCTGCTCCCCGGCGGTCGGCGAAACGCATCGCTCAGCCGTATCTGGCTGCGTATCTCGCCAGCCAAGGCATGACCTGGCTCAGGTATTGCTCGGTCTCGCCCATGGGCAGGGTGCGCGCCGCATAATTCATGAGCATGATCTGCCTCGCGGCATGAAAGCCGTCCAGCTGCTCATGATCCTCGATCGGCCAAGGCGCGATCTCCTCGAAACCCTTGCGGAAGGCGGCCTGGATGTCGGCAGCTCGAACGTTGGTTCGGGACGAGTACAGGCAAACCGAGACATCCTGTGCGGGGAGGGCGATCATCACGTCCTCGAAGTCGAACGCATAAAGCCTGGTCCGCACGGTATGCACATTCCATTCGTGCAGGTCGCCATGCACGACCTGAGGCGAGCCCGCCTCCCATGAGGCGTTGATCACGTTGGTAGCAGCCTCGCCTGCCTTGTCGATGATCGTCCGCCTCCCAGGGCTGAAGAGATGGTCGAAGCGGGAGTCGTAGATGATGATGGGGTCCAGACCCTTGTCGTAATAGAAGATGCGGTCCCACCTCCTCATGCCTTCTGGGTTTGTTGGTTTCCAGGTCTTCCCGTGCGCCTGAAGCGAGGCGCACATGGCTCCGAGAAGGCGGTACCCGAAAGCCCCCGAGCCTTCCGCAAGAGGCACTCCCGGAACCCAGGAGAAAAGCACGCAGGGTCGGGTCAGATCGCTCTCAGACTCGCGGGCATCGACGATCAATGCCCCATAGCCGGTCGGTATCGGGTTCACCACGTCGAGGTCGGTTTCCCGATTCAAAGCCGAAAGCCAGTCGACCTCGTACTCGATGTTGACTCGGGAGTTGCCGAACGGATCACCGACCCTCAACACCAGTTGCCTCCCGTCACTTGTGACCACTCGATACATCACGTTGGAGTGAGTCGTCAGATGCTCCAGCTCCCTCACCTCGAACGGGTACCGCTCGAGGACCTGGCGGGCCAGGGGAAGAAGGCGGGATGCCTCGGCGGCGATTCGGTGTGCGTCCATTTGCGAAAGGAGAAAGGTCCCTACCCGTCGATTCTGGTCAAGAAAAGCACCCTTCGCGCCGGTTCTGTCCGGCTCAGCGAGCCAGCACCTCGTCGAGCGTCGTCACGAACTTCTTGTTCTCCGAATCGTTGCCAACCGTGACCCGAAGCCATCCGCGGGACAAAGGCCGGATGATGACCCCACGTCGCATGAATTCATCGCTCACCGCCAGCGAATCGTCGCCGATCCGCAGGTAGACGAAGTTGGCGTGGCTTTCGCTGTGGAGCAGTCCCCGCTCCTCGAGAACCCCTAACAGGTGATGACGACCGACGGCATTTGCTTCAACGCGGCGCCGATGCTCGGCCGCATCGCGGAGCGAAGCGGCCGCTGCTGCTTGGGCAACCTCGCCGACACTGAATGGGATCTGGGTCTTGCGCAGCTCGGCGATGGTCCCGGGTTGGCCAACCGCGTAACCGATGCGATGCGCGGCGAGCCCGAATATCTTCGAGAAAGTCCTGAGCACGATGACGTTGGGGTGCTCGATGGCCAGTGGAAGGGCGGTCCGATAGGAGGGATCGGTGACAAAGTCGTGATACGCCTCGTCGACCACGACCAGAACGCGCTCCGGGACGGTGGCTGCGAGCCGTTCGACGGCATCACCGGTGAGGATGGTCCCCGTGGGATTGTTCGGGTTGCACAGATAGACCACGGCCGTGTCATCACGGATGGCCGCACTCATGGCTTCGACGTCGTGGAGGCGATCGGGAGTCAGGGGGACCTCCACTGTCTCTGTCATCGCCCACCGGGAGACTGTGCGATACATGACAAACGAGGGCCAGGCGAGGATTGCGCTGGTCCCCGGCCCGCCCACGGCCAGGGCGATGTTCGCCAACAGGGCGACACTGCCGGCTCCGAGCCACACATGATCGGCCCGCACCCCGAGCCATTCGGAGAGGGCGGCGGAGACGACAGTGGCGTCATTGTCGGGATAGCGATGCGACCTGGGCAGGGCCCCGGTCGCGGCCTCGATCACACCTGGAAACGGGCCGTCCGGGCTCTCGTTCGAGGCCAGCATGACGAATTGCCCGGGAGCGATCCCCATCTTGCCGGCGAGATCCTCCATCGGGCGGCCTGGGACGTAGGCGCCGATCCCCGCCAGGTCCTTGCGGAAGGTGGGCATCCCATGACGTTAGCGGCAGCCCCAAAATGCAGAATCGAGGGGGTAAGGCTCGGATGATCGGCGGTCTTGAGGCCACGACGTAGCATCGCCTACCGTCATTCGAGTAGCGGATCATCCCAACGGTTGAGAGGAGGAGGAGCAGGCATTGGCACGGAGAGGCGGACTGGGTCGTGGTCTCGAGGCGCTCATCCCAACCGAGACTGCGGAACAATCGAGAAAGCGCTTGCTTCGGATCATCGATGCCGAGGGTGATCTGGTTGGTGACGACCCCGGGCTGGACCCGGAGCTCTATCAGCAGATGTACCAGAGGATGGTCCTGGCTCGCTCCCTCGACCGGAGGATGCTCGCCTTGCAGCGTCAGGGGAGACTCGGGACCTATGCCATGCTCGAGGGCCAAGAGGCGGTCCAGATCGGCTCTGCTCTCGCCCTCAAGCCCGACGACTTCGTCTTTCCCTCTTACCGGGAGCACGCGGTCGAGGTGACCCGTGGCCTTCCGATCGAGGTCTTGCTCGCTTATTGGAAGGGTCTGCCCAATGCCGGCTGGGACCTGGACAAGTACCGAACGGGGATCGTCACCGTTCCCATCGCCACCCAGCTCCCTCATGCCGTCGGGTACTCGTACGTCACCAAACTCCGAGGAGAGGACACCGTCACCGCCGTCTATTTCGGCGACGGTGCGACCTCGGAGGCCGACTTCCACGCAGGCATGAACTTCGCCGGGGTCTGGAAGACCCCGACTGTGTTCATCTGCTCCAACAACCTCTATGCGATCTCGGTTCCCTACGAGAAGCAGACGGCGTCTGAGACAATCGCCCAGAAGGCGGCGGCCTACGGCTTCGACGGGTTCCGGGTCGACGGGATGGATCCGATCGCGATGTACCTGGCGACGCGGATCGCGGTCCGACGAGCCCGCAAGGGTCAGGGC
>DATDPT010000177.1:0-26564 GCA_035292605.1 Acidimicrobiia bacterium | reverse complement strand
GGGGGATGCCCTTATACTTTGGTCTTCCCGCGAACCCCCAAGGGGTGTAGCTCGAATTGGTAGAGCGCCGGTCTCCAAAACCGGAGGTTGGGGGTTCGAGTCCCTCCGCCCCTGCCAGACTTGACTCAACTGAGGCTAAGGAAGTAGTGATGAACCGAGAGATGCGCCGCATTCAGGAGCGTGAAGAGCGGCTCCAGAAGAAGCAGGACCCCGCCAAGGACAAGGCCTCGCGTCGTGCCGCCGCACTGCAATCAAAGCCGCTGACCACGGAGCGCAAGTCTTTCTTCCGCCGCATAGAGGGCTATCTCCATGAGGTGCGCCAAGAGATGCGCAAGGTCACCTGGCCCACCCGGGAGCAGATGATCGCTTTCACCACGGTCACAGTCGTCACCTGCGTGATCCTCACCGGTGTCGTCTTCGGGCTCGACGTCGCCATGAAGAAGCTCGTGTTCCAGCTTCTGGAGTGGTCGCTATGACCGACACTGTGGAAGCCGTGGAGACGGTTGAGGTGGAGATCGACGAGCAGGTCACCGAGCCGGTGGAGCCACCCAAGCCGGTCAGCCCCTACGACCTGCCGGGCGATTGGTACGTGATCCACTCCTATTCGGGGTACGAGAACAAGGTGAAGGCCAACCTCGAGACCCGGATCCAGTCGATGCACATGGGCGACCGCATCTTCGAGGTTCACATCCCGATGGAGGACGTGGTCGAGTTCAAGGGCGGGAAGAAGGTCACCGTTCCCAAGAAGGTGTTCCCGGGGTACATCCTGGTGCGGATGAGCCTCGACGACGACTCCTGGTACGCGGTGCGCAACACACCGGGCGTCACCGGTTTCGTGGCGGGCAACGCCCAAAAGCCCACCCCTCTCTCCCGACGCGAGGTCGAGCGATTCCTCGGAGTCCAAGAAGAAGAGGAGAAGATCAAGCCGCGGTTCAAGCCCGATTGGGAAGTTGGTGAGCAGGTCCGGGTGGTCACCGGCCCGTTTGCCGATTTCAACGGTGTCATCGAGGACATCAACATCGACCAGCAGAAGATCGTGGTGCTGGTCAACATCTTCGGGCGGGATACTCCGGTCGAGCTCGGTTTCGAGGACATACAGAAGAACTAAGCCCTAAGCCTCGAGCCTTAGGCCTCAAGCACCAACAGGACACACCATGGGACGTAGAAGACTCGTAACCACGCTGAAATTGCAGCTGCCCGCCGGGCAGGCCACCCCGGCCCCCCCGGTTGGGACCGCCCTCGGCCCCCATGGGATCAACTTGATGGACTTCGTCAAGGCGTACAACGAGGCCACCGCAAGTCAGCGGGGCCAGATCATCCCGGTCGAGGTATCCGTTTACGAGGATCGCTCGTTCGACTTCGTGATGAAGACCCCGCCGGCAGCCTCCCTGCTCCGTCAGGCGGCCAAGGTGGAGAAGGGCTCCGGCGAGCCGAACAAGATCAAGGTGGGCACAGTGAGCAGGGCCCAGGTCAAGGAGATCGCAGAGATCAAGATGGTCGACCTCAACGCCAACGACCTGGACGGGGCGATGAAGATCATCGAGGGGACCGCCCGCTCGATGGGAATAACGGTCGAAGGCTGAAGCCTTCGCTCTGTGATTGGCATTGAGTAGTTGGACAGGAGTGGCGGCGACAGAGTCGCTGCCCGTGGGAGGCCGCAAGGCCGCCTGAACCACAAGGAGAGACGATGGCCACACATGGCAAGAAATACCGCGAGGCCACAACGCGGTACGACAAGCAGACCCCCTACCCCCCACAACAGGCCCTGGAGCTGGTGAAGAATCTCGCTCCGGCCAAGTTCGACGAGACCGTGGAGGCGGCCTTCCATCTCGGAATCGACCCCAAGAAGGCTGATCAGTTGGTCCGGGGCACCGTCTCCCTTCCCTACGGCACCGGGAAGAAAGTCCGGGTTGCCGCCTTCGTCCCGCCGGACAAGGAGAAGGAGGCGAACGAAGCCGGCGCCGACCTGGTCGGGGGCAAGGAGCTCGTGGAACAGCTTGCCGCCGGGCGTGAGCTCGACTTCGATATCGCCATCGCCACCCCGGATCTGATGGCCGACGTGGGAAAACTGGGGCGGATCCTCGGCCCGCGTGGCCTGATGCCCAACCCCAAGGCAGGAACCGTCACCCAGGACGTGGGCAAGGCCGTTTCCGAGTTCAAGGCCGGGCGGATCGAGTACCGAAATGACCGTTACGGGAACGTGCAGATCCCGGTGGGCAAAGTCTCGTTCGAAGTCGACCAGCTGGTATCGAATCTGGCGGCAGTCTCAGGCGAGTTGATTCGGGCCAAACCCGCCTCATCCAAGGGTCGGTATCTCCAGGCGCTTTCGTTGTCCTCGACGATGGGGCCCGGGGTGAAGGTGGACGTCGGAAGTCTCGACGAGGTCGTCAAGGCGGTCGGCTGAGGTCAGTCTCACCCCGAATGCAGCCACGTATCCGTGACGCCCTGCATCGGGAGAGGAGAAGTAGGGGGATCTCCGTGCTCCGGTTCACCGTGGGCTGTAAGGGCTTTCGGCTGCCAGGTCCACCGTCCGCACGAGCCGACCTTCTTCTGTGGACCAGGGTAGGGGCTGGTCTCTTCTGTCGGCCTCGCGGCCCTCACTATTCAGGTCCGGAGAGCGGGCGGGGGCGGTCAGGAAACCCGCCCGGGCTCACACGGAGACCCCCTGTTCTCAACAGCCCCTAGTGTCGCGCGCCAGCTCTGGCCTGTCCAGGGAGATTCTGGAAGTCAGACGGCCCCCTCCCTCGAATTGCCCAACCAGGTCTCACCGGTACAATCCCGACCTGCAACTCCAATAAACCTCGGCCCAAGACCGTCGGTGTCCCCCAGGGACTGAAAGGCAACCGCCGCCAACGCAGGTCGCTCCTCCAGGAGCCCCTTGTCCCACGGTCGAGGGGCTTATTGATGTCTAGCGGAGGAGCGAGATGCCAAGACCAGAGAAGGTCCAGGCTGTTGCCGATATCAAAGAGAGGCTCGAAGGCGCCGAGGCGGTGTTCCTGACCGAGTACCGGGGACTGACCGTCAAGGCGGTCCAGGCACTCCGACGGAGCCTGCGTGAAAGTGGCGCCGAATACAAGGTCGTCAAGATGTCCCTCGCCCAACTCGCCGCCGGCCAAGCCGGAGTCGAAGGTCTCAACGAATACCTGGTCGGCCCGACCGCGATCGCCTTCGCGATGAGGGATCCGGTGGCCACCGCCAAGGCTCTGAAGGACTTCTCGAAGACCAATGAGGTCTTCGTGCTCAAGGCCGGGCTGTTGGCGGGGAACTTCCTCACCCCTGAGGAGGTCTCCAGGCTCGCCGACATCGAGCCCCGTGAGGTGTTGCTGTCGAAGATCGCCGGAGCCGCCAAGGCGCCGCTGGCGAAGGCCGCCGGGTTCTTCGCCTCTTTCAACCGCAATGCCGCAACGATGTTCAGCCAGCTACTGGACAAGAAGAGTTCGGGTGAAAACCTGGTGGAGGCGGCGTCGGAGGCCAGCCTCCCGGCGGATGAGCCCATGACAGAAACGGCCGACTCGGCCGAGGAGGAATGATCAATGGCCAAGATGACCACTGACGAGCTGATCAACGTATTCGAGGAGATGACGGTCCTCGAGCTCAAAGAGTTCCTCGACGCGTTCGAGGACAAGTTCGACGTGACCGCCGCCGCTCCGGTCGCCATGGCGGCCGCCCCGGCCGCAGGCGGTGACGGAGCCGCAGCTGCCGCCGTCGAGGAGAAGGACGAGTTCGATGTCGTCCTGACCAGTGCCGGCGCCCAGAAGATCCAGGTGATCAAGGAAGTGCGCGGACTGACCTCACTGGGCCTCAAGGAGGCCAAGGACCTCGTCGATGGTGCCCCGGCCAATGTGCTGGAGGCTGTCGAGAAGGAAGTCGCCGAGAAGGCCAAAGCCGTCCTCGAGGCCGCCGGCGCCAGTGTGGAGCTGAAATAGCGGATCTGCCAGGTACCAAGTGCCAAGTACGAAAGGCCCCTGCATGGCGGGGGCCTTTCTGTCAGCCGGCCGGCCGGCTACATGCCGAAGTAAGCGGTCACCACCGGGGTCTCTCGGGCGCGGAGCAGGACATTGGCGTCGAGCAGCTCGAGGTTCTGGGCCAGGCTGGTCGCGGCCTCGGGGAGGGGTGTCTCTGCGAAGAAGGCCTTGACGTCGGCGGCCACTTCCGGTTGTGACAACCCCGACAGGCCTTCGGTGATCCGCCGCTTGGTGAGACCGGGCATCCTGGCCAGGACGTCGGACCAGCGGGTGCGGGCAGTCTCCCAGGCTGCTTGGCCGCCTTTCCCCACCAGGAGCCGGGCCAGGACCCAGAAACCGTCCTGGGTGCGGATGTCACCGTTGACGATTCGATCGACCGTGGTCACCACCTGGTCCTTCGTCGGCACCGCGGCCACCGACCGAAGATAACGGACCTGGTCGAGGGGCTCGGTGGCAGCGAGGTAGGTCTCCCACAGCATGTCGTACTCGTCCGCTCCGCCATGACGCGCATACACGGCTAGCGCCGCGGTAACCACCTCGGGATCGATGGACGCTCCTCCGAGCAAGTCGGCGACCACTGTCCTCGCCCGCTCGATGGTCTCCTCATCGTGACTTATGTTGCCCATGGCGGCTATCAGGTCGCCCCGGAGCTTTCGGGTGAGATCGCTGTCGTCAGGCCCGGGCTCCCAACCTAGACGGTTCAGGGTCGGGCCGACCAGGTCGCGCACGAAACGCTGGAAGGAGGGTCGGGCCTGGTCGGAAAGGGCGTGATGATCGAGTGCAGCCAGACCCCCGGTGATGACCGACCAGATCGCCTGTTCCCTTTCTTCCCCGAAGGCGCTCACCAGGTCGAGGAAGTCCGACGCCGGCACCTGCGCGGCCCGGATCATGGCCCAGGTATCGGACACCAGGCCGTAACGCTCGATGTCGTCGAGTAGCTGGAGGTTCTCCAGAAGCCCTGCGAACAGCGGTTCCGAGTAGCGGGTCCGGTAGAAACCGTGACCACCGGCGTTCGCCACCACGAACTCGACGTCTCCCGCCAGCTCCACCACGGTCTCGTCATCCTCCAAGAGGACTTTGTGATCGAACGGCTTGCCGCCGGCGACCCCACGGAGCTGGACCGGCACCTTCCAGATGGTGGTGTCGGTCTCGTCGGGGAGGGCAAGGAACCGACGCTGGCTGAGCCGGACGCCGTGGTCAACCAGGCTGACTTCGATTTGAGGGAACCCACGCTGGTAGACCCAGGTGTCCATGATCTCACCGACGGGCCAGTCCGAGGCCCCGTCGAGGCCTTCCCAGAGGTCTGTGGTCACGGTGTTGGCGTACGCATGCTTGCGCAGATAATTCCCAACCCCCTGGCGGAACTGCTCCGTGCCGATGAACTGCTCGATCATCCAGAGCACCGCCGAGCCCTTGCCGTAGGTGATGGCGTCGAACATCTCGTCTACTTCGCGGGGTGAGTTGACCTCGAACTCGATCGGTCGGGTCGTGTGGAGTTGATCCGTGCCCATTGCCCACGGGATCTCGAGGTTGGCAAACGAGAGCCATCTCTTCCAGACAGGCATCTTGGCGTCCGTCGCCTTCAACTCCATGAAACTGGCGAAGGCCTCATTGAGCCAGGCTCCCTCCCACCACCGCATCGTCACCAGATTCCCGAACCATTGATGAGCAACCTCATGGCCGATGACGTCGAGCGTGTTCTGAAGCTCACTCTGGCTCGCCTTCTTCTTGTCGACGACGAGGTAGGCGTCCCGGTATGTGATCAGGCCCATGTTCTCCATCGCCCCGGCAGCGAAGTCGGGTATGGCGATGTGGTCCAACTTGTCGCCCGGATAATGGATGCCGTAATAGTCGGACAGGTACTCGAAGCAGAAGACCGCGTTCTCCATCGCCACCTCGGTGAGATGGAGCTTGCCTTTGGGGACGATGATCCGAATCGGAGTGCCCCGGACTACGACCGGTTCGGTTGCCTCGAATGCGCCAACGACGAAGGCCAGCAGATAGGTGGACATCTTCATGGTGGGGGCGAACACGTACTCGACACGGCCGTCGCCCAGGGTCGTGCGGCTCTCCTCCTGGGTGTTGGAGTAGGCCTCGAGCCCATCGGCAACGACCATCGTGGTTTGAAAGGTGGCTTTGATGTCGGGCTCGTCCCAACCCGGGAAGACCCGTCTCGCGTCTGTGGCCTGACACTGTGAGGTGGCGATGACATGTTCGGTGCCGTCGCCGTCCTTGAAGCTCGAGCGGTACAGGCCTCGCAGCTGATCGTTGACGATCCCCGTGTACTCGATGTCGAGTTGGCACGTTCCGGGAGTGGCTGGATTGGCCAGGGTCAGGGTCGCAAACTCGAACTCCTCGTCATAGGAAATATCCTCCACTTTGATGGTCGTGTCTCCCGAAACGAGACGGGCCGATTCGATGTCGAGCTCGGCGCAGTTCAGGAGGATGATTTCGACGATCTCAACGATGTCCACGGTGATGGAAACCTGACCCTTGAAGGTGAACGATTCCAGGTCGGGCTCCAAATGCAGCTTGTAGTGGCTGGGGATGACTTGGCGCGGCAGACGATAGGGGTTGTCAGACACAGATAGCCTCCATCATCAGCGGACAAGCCTGATGGTACCGACTCTCAAAAACTCCCGGGACCGAATGACGGCGATCCTGGCCCGTGGCTTTACCCTGATGCCCGATGAGTGAGCTTTCCACCATTCTGGTCGCGGTCAACGGTCCCGACCGTCCCGGGATATCTGCCAGTCTGATGCAGATACTTGCTGATTCGGGCGCCGACATATACGACGTAGAGCAGATCGTGGTTCGGGGGCGGCTCACCCTGAATGTCCTGATTGGGGTTTCCGCCGAGCGAGCCACGATCGGTGATCTCCTCTTTTTCGGATGGCAGCATGGCCTGCACCTCGACTTTGAGGTCGTCGACGACAGCCCCACTCCAAACCGGTCGATGTCGGCGGTGACGGTGATCGGGATGAAGATCGGGCCTCAGGAGTTCGGGGCAGTCGCGGCGGCGATCGCGGCCGGCGACGGCAACATCGACCGTATCTTCAGGCTGTCCCGATACCCGGTGGTCTCCTACGAGCTCCTCGTCTCCGGTGGCGACCTTTCCGTGATCCGTGAGGGGCTGGTTCTCGCCGCAACCGAGCTTCCGATGGATGTGGCCATCCAGCCCGACGGCCTGGAACGTCGCGCCAAGCGCATGGTCATCATGGACGTCGACTCGACCTTGATCCAGCACGAGGTCATAAACCTGCTGGCTCGCGAGGCAGGTGTCGAAGAGCAGGTGGCGGAGATGACCCTCCTCGCACTCACCGGGGAGATGGATTTCGAGAAGTCGTTGCGGGAGCGGGTGTCGCTCCTCAAGGGTTTGGATCAAGTAGCGCTGACGAGGGTCTTCGAGAACATCACCCTCACCAGCGGTGCGCGAACCTTCATTCGCACCCTGAAACGGCTGGGCATGGTCACCGCCATCGTCTCCGCCGGTTTCACCCGTTTCACCAACGTGCTCGCCGCTGATCTTGGAATCGACTATTCGCTGTCGAACACGTTGGAGTCGGTGGACGGTGTGCTCACCGGTGAGCTGACCGGTGAGTTCGTCGACGGGCCGCGAAAGGCTCAGTTTCTGAAGGCGATCGCCGATGCCGAAGGCATCCCGCTGGCCCAGGTGGTGGCCGTCGGCGATGGGGCCAATGATCTGGACATGCTGGCGGCGGCGGGACTCGGGATCGCCTTCAACGCCAAACCCATTGTCCGGAAGCAGGCGGACACCAACATCTCGGTTCCCTATCTCGACGCCATCCTCTTCATCATGGGGATCCGACGCCAACACGTGGAGGATGCCGACGCCGAAGACCCCGAGTTCAGTGTTCCCGACCGCATCGAGGTCCCCGGTATCCCTCCGGTTTAAACCGTTCTGGCGCGGATCTAATCCGTTCTGGCGCGGAGTTATGGACCTTCAGGTCCATAACTCCGCGCCAGAACGGGAGGGCGTCGGCTTACTGCCATTCGTGATGGAAGAACTCGCCCCGAGGACGGTCGACCCGCTCGAAGGTGTGGGCCCCGAAGTAGTCGCGTTGGGCCTGGATGAGGTCGGCGGGGAGCCGGGCCGATCGCATCGAGTCGAAGTAGGCGAGGGCGCTGGAATAGGCAGGCGCGGGGATCCCGGCACTCACCGCACCGGCCACCACTCTGCGCCACGGTGTCTCGGCGTCGAGAAGCTGCCCGGCAAAGAACCCGTCCTCGGTCATGTCGGCCAGATCGGGGTCGCGACGGTAGGCGGCGGTGATGTCCTCGAGGAAGGCGGCCCGGATGATGCAACCCGCACGCCAGATCGAGGCAATCGACCCCGGATCCAGATCCCAATCGTGTTCGGCAGAGGCCCTGCCCAGCAGTCGGAACCCCTGGGCGTAGGAGATGATCTTTGATGCGTACAGCGCCTGTTCGATGTCCTCGGTGGTCACCCCGGCCAGTTCTGACGTGGCTGTCGGGAAGACACCGGCTGCCCGCCGCCGTCGTTCCGGGTCGGAGCTGACGACGCGGGCGTATACCGCCTCGGCGACCAGCGTTGTCGGCTCCCCGAATTCCATGGATGAGATCACCGTCCACTTACCGGTCCCTTTCTGGCCGGCGGCGTCGAGGATCAGGTCGACCATGGCGGTGCCGTTCTCGGTGGTGGCGAGGATGTCACGGGTGATCTCAACCAGGTACGAGCGAAGACGGCCCTCGTTCCAGCCGCCGAACACCTCCGAGACTCGACTGGGCCCCATCCCCATGCCACGACGCATCAGGTCGTAGGCCTCGGCGATCACTTGCATGTCCCCGTATTCGATGCCGTTGTGGACCATTTTCACGAAATGACCGGCACCGCCGGGCCCGATCCATTCACAGCACGGCTCACCATCGGGGGCACGCGCCGCGATCCCCTTGAGGATCGGCTCCACCCGCTCCCAAGCGGCCGGGCTGCCGCCGGGCATCAGGGAGGGGCCGTGTCTCGCTCCCTCCTCACCGCCGGAGATCCCCATCCCCAGGTAGAGCAGCCCGCGACCTTCGACCTCGGCCTGTCTTCTCTCGGTGTCGGTGTAGAGGGAATTCCCCCCGTCGATGATGATGTCACCGGCCTCGAGATGCTGGGACAGGGCGGTGATCAGGTCGTCCACCGCGGGACCGGCCTTGACCATGAGCAGGATCACTCGGGGGGCCTCGAGTAGGGACACCAGCTCTTCCAGGGAGCCTGCCCCCACCATGTCCTTGGTGGCTGCTTCCCCGCGCATGAACTGCTCGGTCACGGCACGGGTCCGGTTGTAGACCGCGACCCTGTTTCCGGCGTCGGCCAGATTGAGAGCCAGGTTGGCGCCCATCACGGCCAGGCCCACCACGGCAATGTCGGCGTGTTCGCTCATCCAATAGCGAGGCTAACGGCCACAACCAAGACCCCACCGTTCTGGCGCGGAGATCTCGACCTATAGGTCGAGATCTCCGCGCCAAAATGAAAGGAGAGGACCGAGCAGTGCCCACTCGCCCTCCCGCTCCGAGTTGTCCTACTCTCGCCCGTCGTGGCGAGGATTCGCACAGGGATCGATGTCGGTGGCTCCGGGGTCAAGGGGGCCCTGGTGGACACGGATGCCGGGGAGGTCATCTCCGAGAGGGTGCGTTTCGATACGCCACGACCGGCCACTCCAGCTGCCATCGCATCGGCGGTGAAGTCGGTTGTCGAAAGCCTCGGTGGGGAGGGCCCGATCGGCGTCGGGTTCCCGGCGGTGGTCAAGGACGGCTTGGTGTTCTCGGCGTCCAACATCGACCCTTCATGCATCGGCATCGATGCGGTCGGGCTCTTTTCGGGAGTGACCGGTCGGGAGGTGACAGTGATCAACGATGCCGACGCCGCAGGTCTGGGTGAGTCCAGATTCGGAGAGGCCAGGGATGTCGGCGGAACCGTGATCGTGCTCACCTTTGGGACAGGAATCGGCAGCGCAGTGCTCACCGATGGGAAGCTGGTCCCCAACGTCGAGTTGGGTCAGATCGAGTTGCGGGGGGTGAAACCTGCGGAGATGCACTTCTCGGCCAAGGCCATGACCGAACAAGGCCTGAAGTGGTCGGAATGGGGTGAGCGGGCGAACGAATTCGTAAGCCATATCAACAAGGTGTTCAGCCCCAATCTGATCGTGGTGGGAGGTGGGGTGGTCACCAAGTGGGATGCGTTCGCCTCTTCCTTCGATCCACTCCTGCCTGTTGTGGCGGCGGCCTTGGGCAAGAACGCCGGCATCATCGGGGCTGCCAGCCTGGCGGCCGGTCTCTAGCGACTGAACGCGGTGAACTGCTCCCGGGCGCTCTCCGGGATTCTCACCTCGAGAATCGTGCCCTGGTCGTCGTGCTTCTCTTCGACGACGTCTCCGATTCTGTGGGCGGCTGCGACCAGGTCACCCCGGTCGTAGGGGATTTCGAGAGTGAGGGTGACCATCGGCCGTTCGACCAGTTCGGCCACCCGGCCCAGCATCTCCTCGAGCCCGGTGCCATTCAGGGCGGAGACCATGACCGCCTCCGGATAGAGATTCTGCAGTCGCTGCCTGGCAGTCTCCGACATGGTGTCGACCTTGTTGACCACGATCAGCTCCGGGATGCCGCCTGCATCGATTTCGAGAAGCACCTCCCTGACCGCCGCCAACTGACCCGCCGGGTTCTCATCGGTTCCGTCCACAACAAGGAGCAGCATGTCGGATTCGCCCACCTCGGCCAACGTCGATTGGAAAGCTTCGACCAAGTGGTGGGGCAGCCGCCGAACGAAGCCGACGGTGTCCGCCACCAGGGCGGTTCGATGATTGGGCAGCGTGAGACGACGCACCGTTGAGTCGAGAGTGGCGAACAGCCGGTCTTCCACCAGGACACCGGCATCTGTCAGGGTGTTGAGCAGTGTCGATTTGCCCGCATTGGTGTAACCGACGATGGCCACCTGCGGGATCTCGGTTCTCTTCCGGGATTTCCGTTGGGTGGCCCGATGTTGGACGGTGGCCTTCAACTCCCGTTCCAGCTTCGAGATCCGTTGCACGATCCGGCGTCGATCGGTCTCCAGCTTGGTCTCACCCGGTCCTCGGGCGAGGACACCAGCGCCCTGTTGGGAAAGAGTCTTTCCCTTGCCCCTGAGCCGGGGAAGGTAATAGCGGAGCAATGCCAACTCCACCTGGATGGAGCCGACCCGGGAGGTGGCGTGCTGAGCGAAGATATCCAGTATCAGTGCCTCGCGGTCAGCGACGTCGCATTCGAAGAGCTTCTGGAGATTCCGCTGCTGGGCCGGTGCGAGGGGGTTGTCGAACACCACCAGGTCGATATCCAGGGCCTTGGTGATCGAGGCCAACTCCTCTGCCTTCCCCGAGCCCAGATAGGTGGCAGGGTCGATCCGTCGCCGGTGTACCAATTCCCGGTCCACTGGAACGGCGCCGGCGGTGTCGGTGAGCAGGGCCAATTCGTCGAGGCTGCGCTCGGCTTCGATGCTGGACATCCCGGGGAGCTCGACGCCCACGAGAAAAGCGCGTTGAACCCTGACCTCGAGGTCGGTGACGGTCGCGGTGAGGCGGCGGCGGCTACGTGACGTGGGTTCTCGAGTCATGGGTGATCGTCTGGCTGCAACGAGAATGATTGCCGACCGATTCCGCTGACGCGGCTGGATTTCGCCCGCTCAGAGATACTGACCTTCGTCGCCGACGTGCTCGAGCTCTTCCTCGGCGATGATCTGCGACTCACGCACGGCGATTACAGGTTTCCCGGTCGCCGGCCAGATGAAGCGCCAGGCGCCCGTTGGCACCGCCCAGAAGCGTTGTCCTGTGTTCACGTCGACGAGAGCGAGAGCGTCGTTGCCGTCCTTGGTGCCTATGGGCACCAGAAGTCCCGAGCGGGTGGTGGACTCCTCAGGAGAGTGACCGACCCGCCACCCGGGCATCACTTTGTAGCCGTTGTCCTGGAAGATCGGTAGGTCCTTTGGCACCATTCTTCGTCTCGATTGTCGCAGGTCGGAACCCCAACAGCGAAGCGGCGGCATGGGGGATCGACCGTTCTGCTCACCCTGGCGAGACCGCCACCTTTACCCGGTAGGGTTCATTCGCTATGGCCGATAAGACCAACTTCTCCGAAGCCCTCGACTACCACGAGAACCCACGTCCGGGGAAGATCGCCATCCGATCGACCAAGCCCACTGCGACCCAGGCGGATCTGAGCCTGGCCTATACCCCCGGGGTCGCCGAGCCCTGTCTGGTGATAGCCGGCGACCCTGAGGCCGCCTTTCGCTTCACCAACCGCGGAAACCTGGTCGCAGTCGTTTCCAACGGCAGCGCAGTCCTGGGGTTGGGCAATATCGGCCCTCTTGCGGGAAAGCCGGTGATGGAGGGAAAGGCCGTCCTGTTCAAGCGTTTTGCCGATATCGACGTGTTCGACCTCGAGATCGACGCCACCGATCCGGATGATGTTGTCAGGTTCTGCGAAATGCTGGCCCCGACTGTCGGCGGCATCAACCTCGAGGACATCAAGGCACCTGAGTGCTTCTACATCGAGCAGACTCTTCGGGACCGGCTGGAGATCCCGGTGTTCCACGATGATCAACATGGCACCGCGATCATCGGGGGCGCCGCGTTCATCAACGCCTGCGAGCTGACCGGGCGTGACCTCGCAGCCACCAAGGTGGTCTTCGCCGGAGCCGGCGCGGCCGGGATCGCCTCTGCCAGGTTCTTCATCGAGCTCGGCGTCAAACCCGAGAATGTGCTTCTGGTCGACACTCGCGGTGTCATCCATGCCGGACGTGACGACCTGAACGACACCAAGCGCGAGTTTGCAGTTGAGACAGATGCTCGCACCCTCGAGGACGCTCTGATGGGGGCCGACGCACTGGTCGGAGTCTCGGTGGCAGGTACGGTGTCCAAGGAGATGGTCCAGTCGATGGCGTCCGACCCCATCGTCTTCGCCCTTGCCAATCCGGATCCGGAGATCTCCTACCCAGATGCCAAGGCGGCTCGGGAGGACGTGATCATCGCCACCGGGCGCAGTGACTACCCCAATCAGGTCAACAATGTCCTGGGCTTCCCTTTCATCTTCAGGGGCGCCCTCGATGTCAGGGCCAGGGCTGTCTCGGAGGGGATGAAGACCGCGGCTGCCCACGCCCTGGCCGACCTGGCTCGGGAGCCGGTCCCGGATTCGGTGCTGCGGGCGTACGACCTCGAACGTCTTCAGTTCGGTCCCGAGTACCTGATTCCCAAGCCGTTCGACCCACGAGTGCTGTGGAGGGTGGCGCCTGCGGTGGCCAAAGCCGCGATGGACGAAGGGCTGGCGGGGACCCCGATTGCAGACTTCGACGAGTACCGAGCCCAGCTCCAGACCAGATTCCGGGCCTCCCACAGCCTGATCAACGCCATCACGACCAAGGCGATGGAGCAGCCCAAGAAGGTGGTGTATCCCCACGCCGAGGACACCCGCCTCATCCGTGCTGCCCGCCGTGTCTCGGATGAGGGGATAGCCACCCCGGTCCTGCTCGGTGACCGGGACCGCATCGAGGCACTAGCTGCGGATTCTGGGCTCTCACTCGATGGCATGGAGGTGATCGACCATATCCGCGAAGAGGAGGAGCGTGACCGGTACGCCGTGGTCCTCGAGGGGCTGCGCCGTCACAAGGGCATGTCCCTCCGCGAGGCATGGGAACGGACAGCGGACCCCAACATGTATGCCTGTCTCATGGTCAGGGAGGGAAAGGCCGACGCCGTGCTCGGCGGCCTCAACACCTATTACCCAGAGACGATTCGCCCTGCCCTGCAGGTCCTCAAGGTCGAAGAGGGCCGCTCGATCGTCAGTTCGGTCTATTTGGTCGTGGTGCAGGGGACGGCCTACTTCTTCACCGACTGTGCGGTGAATATCGAGCCGACTGCCGAACAGCTTGCCGAGATCGCCCTGGCGGCTGCCACAACCGCGCAGAACGAATTCGACCGCGACCCGCGGGTCGCCTTCATCAGCTACTCGGACTTCGGTTCCGCGGGAGGGGGCGAGCCTGCTCGGGTGCGCAGGGCGGTGGAGCTGTTCCGCCTGGCTCGGCCCGACATACCAGTAGACGGGGAGATGCAGGCGGACACCGCGGTGATGCCCGAGTTGCTCAGAGACCGGCGACCGGACGGGCCGTTGAACCGCGCCGCCAACGTCCTCGTGTTCCCCAATCTGACTGCAGCGAATGCCTCCTACAAGCTGTTGAACCGCCTGGGTGACGCCGAGGTGATCGGCCCGATCCTCAGCGGCCTGTCGAAGACCGTCCACGTGCTGCAGAAGGACGCATCTGTCAACGACGTGGTCAACATGACGGCAATCGCGGTGGCCGAGGCGCAACGTCGGGAGCGGGCCGGCTCCTGATCTCGGATCAACGGTCTTTCCAGTACTCCTCGTAGTGGACCGGGTCCTTTCGGTTGGTTCGCTGTGGTGCCGGAAACCGGTCCTGACCTGGCCAAACGCAGCCAGAAAGACGCTGGTTCGTTCGTGTCATTTGTGGCTATTCCGCGACTTCTCGCGGAATCCCCGCGGAACGCGTGTCTCGCCAACTGATCGCTCCGGCGGGCACGAAGTCTTTGGGGTTGAAGGTTGTTCCGCCACGACTGAACCCGGCCAGACCGGAGCCTTGTAAGGGCAGATCAGGGGGTTTGGCCAACCTGGCGATTCTGCCAAAAACCCACACCTACCAGGGGTTTCAGCTCCTATCGTTTCTCAATGATTTTCGTGGTTTTCCACTCTCTGACGGACACCTGACGGACACCACACACGTGTTCGCTGGTTGGTTTAGATGGTCAGTATTCGAGGAGTCGGAATTGCGGGGTGGACCAGTCCGGGAAGTTGTCGGAGCTCGGTGGGATCCCTGCCACCACTGCCTTGCCCTCCGCCTGCGGGGAAGCTGCGCCAACGTGGCCGAGGCGACGACGACCGACTGCAATGACTACAGAACACATGCCGAGTGAGGCATCGCAGCGAGCCGCGCCTGATGCTGATGCTCTGGCTCCCCAAGAAATACACGAATTTTGATCAGCTACGGACTGGTCGGTCACGGGTCGCCACCGTTGTCGGATCCTGAATCGTCACCTCGTACGTCGATCAGGCCGGTGGCTAGTCGTGGACGCGAGCCCTCGACTCGAGCGACCAGGGTATAGATGCCGGAACCGTCGGGTGCGAAGGTTGTCGTTGATCGGCCCGTGGAGTCCAACTCTGCCGCCGGAAAAATGAAAGGGGTGCCCCCTGGGCTGGTGACTTCGATTTCCACCTGATCATCCGGAGAAGAATCAGTGAGCATGACCGATATCTCGACCGCGCCTCCCGGTTCTACTGGAATTGGTTCTACGTCCACGGATAGGTGTCGCGGGGAGTCCAGGAGCACCGAGACACCGCCGGCAACGCTGCCCGATCCGCCGTTGACCACCTCGAGGTCACCGTCAATAGGATCGACCAGAAGCGTGGCGAGAACCTCACCACCGAAGAAATCGGACGTACCAAGGAGTGTGTCCCCGAACCGAGCAGTAACACCGTCGAGAGAATCGAGCAGAAGCATGATCGAGGCCCGAGGCGCACCCTCGAATTCGAGAGGGATCAAGACCGTCTCTCCGGGATCGAGTTTCACATCGGGAAAGTTGGGCACGAGTGCTCCGCCATTCTCGAAGTCCTCGTCAACCTGACCGCTCTCCGGTTCCAGTATCTCGGTGCTGGTATCTACGGGCACGGACGTCGACGGCGGTATCGAAGATGGCGCCGTAACAACCGACGTCGTCGTCACCGATGGCGGCGCATTGACCTGACTTCGAGGTTCTCCGCAGCCCGTGACCAGAAGGACTGCGAGGAGCAGCACGACGACCATCCTGCCGTCTCTCGGCTTCAATCCTGGATCGGCATCAACGTATCCAATCGATCCGTACGGAACTTTGATCTCTCCTGACGAGGCCTCCACAGCGCGACCCTAGCCAAGGCGTCGACTGCTGCTCGTCGTCATTCGGATGGCGGAGCCCCCACGGGCCTGCCCGCTTTGACCTGAACCTCAAGATCGGACCCATGCAGAGCCATGACGGTAAAGATGATGGAAACCTCATCGTCCCACCCTTGTACACGACAGCCCTCATCGGGATTATCGATACACCGTTGGGACAGCGGGAACGTCTCAAGCCCCGCTGCCTCGAGGACAGGGACAGTAGAAGAGAACTCACTCACCGGTACTTGGTAGACCCGAACTGCACGAGGGCAATCCTCGGTGACCAGTTGACACGGCGCATCGACCGCCTCTTCGAACTGCAGATGCCATGCGGTCCCAAGGTCCAGCCGGTCGAGGTGTCCAACCAACTCCGCCCCACTGGGAACATTACAACCTGCCAGAAGGACGACTGCGAGGAGTTTCCCCCTCGTTCCGACTCTGCATAGTGCCAATGCCTTAATGATTGACCCGCTCAGGGAAGATGTCGTCACACAGGCATTATCGGTCCAGGCCATGGAACACCTGTACCGCTACAAGTGATCTGCCGATCCCCGGGCCTGACCATTGCCGCGCGACCCGAGCGCCTAGGTGCCGTTAGCGAGCGGTCTGAAATATGGGCGGTTCTGCCCCCGAATTGTTGATCTGGCGGGCTGCGCGAAGAGAGTTCCATGGCACTCTCACGAGCGGTGGTGTGGATTGAATGCAACAGACTGGTCTTCTGCTGAGTGGTTGGTTGTGGACGACGAACAGATCTTCCGGAAAAACAGAGATGATCTGATCCGGTATGCGGCTGTGCTGGTGGGTCCTACGGCAGGCGAGGACGTGGTTTCGACGGTTGTCCTCCGTGTTCTGGCCCGACGACGGCTTGGGGATCTGGACGATGCAAGGGCATATCTGTTTCGAGCCGTTCTAAACGAATGCAAAACACGGCTCAGCCGCACTCGCACCCAACCGCTGGGCAACGTGGAGATTACCGAGCCCTCAGTAGATGAACCCCGACCTGAAGTCTTCGAGGCAGTCATGGGTTTGCCTGCACAACAGCGGGCCGCGACCTACCTGGTCTATTGGGCCGGGATGTCGACGTTGGAAGCTGCAGAACTGATGGGTCTTCGCCCTGGGACTGTCAGACGGTATCTGCACTTGGCTCGTCACACCCTTAAAGGAGTATTGGATGTCACCTGAACACGACACGGTCACCCGCACCTTCCAAGAGATCTACCAACGGATAGTTGATCGAGCTCCGATCACCGAATTCGAATGGCCACCAGTCCCAGAAGTGAAGAGAGCCACAGCGCAACCGCGCCGGTTTGAGCCTGGGTGGAAGGTTGCAGCTCTTGCTTTTCTGATCACGGCCGCCTTCGGAGTCGGATGGTTGGCAGCGTCGGGTCCAACTCCAGACGTTGGCGACCAGTTCGAAGTGCAAGCTGAGTCAACTACCGAGTCGACTGCTGTGCCAGTCCCCGAATCGGATCTCCCGCCAAGCGTCAACGCTGCGGACGCCGCTATAGCGGCGGCGCTGAGAGAAGAACCTGACCTGGAGAACCCTCACGTGACACGAATCGTGGGGATATACACCGATGACACCACCGTCGACTTGCGGGTCCAGGTTGAGTCCGACGGATTCTGTCACTGGTATGGGGTGACCGGAAGCGTCGATCAAGACGTCCTCGAATGGCGAGGAGGCCCCGCCGGCTCCTGCGAGCCTTAGTCGGACCACACCGAAGCGAGCCTTTTTCAGCACGGCCCTTGTCGCACCGCCCCAATCCAACCTTCGACACAGCCGAGCGATACGTGCCGTTCTGCTCGGTTCGGCGAGATGGGCGTTATCGCTCGGGATCGGTTGATCTGCGCTAGTTGCGTCAGCGGATGGCCGACACGCGGTAGGTGCCTGATGATTATCTCTGCGACTTCGTGCAACCGGATTGCCTTCTGACGCGTTTGTTGAGAAGTCGTGGAAAATCGCCTGAACTGTCGTCGTGGTGTCTGCAGCTGACTTGGGTTCCGAGGTCGACCGTGGGGATGACGGTGCCCTCTTCAACAGACTCCGCCCTGAGCTCATCAGATACGCGAACGCCTTGGTTGGTCCGTCTGAGGCGGAAGACGTAGTGATGGCGGTCGTGGGGCGGACGCTGAGGCGGGTCCGTTTGAGCGATTTGGACAACCCGAAGGGGTATCTCCTCAAGGGTGTTCTGAACGAGGCGAGGGGCCGGGGCCGCCGCCCTCCCACAGCGCAACTGGGCGATACGTTGACGGAGGGGGCCGATCCTGGGATGGCGGAGATCATCGACGTGCTCATGGCTTTGCCGACACGTCAGCGGGCAGCCCTCTACCTGTATTACTGGGACGGATTGTCCGTCTCCGAGGTCGCTGCCGCAATGGAGGTCGGGCCGGGCACGGTGAAGAGGTACTTGCACTTGGGCCGGAAGAAGCTGAAAGGGGTCCTGTGATGTCTAAGAGTGTGTCGCCAACTCTCTCCCGAGACCAGGAAGAGCGTTTGGTCGAGGCGTTGAGACTGATCGTCGAGGCACAACCTGTGTCGGTCCTGACCCCGGAACCTCCCACGTCGTTTTGGCGTCGTCCGATGGTGGTTCCGGTCCTGGCCTTTCTTGCTGTCCTCGCGGTGTTCCTGCCCTTCCGCCTCGCCGACACCGGCCAAGGCATCGGGCCAACCGACTCGGCCGCAGTCGACAGTCCGAACGGAACCGGGCAGGAGACCGCTGACCCGCAACGGGCCACGGGATTCTCAGCAGCTGATGCAGAAGCGATGGAAGTAGTAGGCGCTGAGTATCCCTTCGACGTCGAAGCTTGGTCAGCTACCACGCCGAGTGCGACGCAGTTCATTGCAGAGTTCACCGAGGAGGAGATCACATCCGAGCTGGTCGATCTTGTGAGGGCCATAGCGAGTGATGCTCTCGCCGGTATCGACGCGGAACCTCCCTACGAGGCACGCATCATCTCGGCGTTCCAAACCGACGGTTCATGGAATGCGCTGGCCACGGCGAGTTTCGCCAGCGGAGAGTGTTTGGTGGTTGTCGATGGTGGGGTTTCGGGATTCCGTGAGTGCCGCAGCACCGGTTCGAACCCACCAGAACCGATCCTCCTGGACGGCAATAGCGGAGGTTTCACGGTGCTACCGGGGGACGCTTCGTTCGTAGTCGGTGACTGGGTGTCAGTGGTTTGGTGGGGTCTCCCGCAACAAGCATCGTTTGTCCGATATCGCACCACATCCGAAGCAGCCGTCTCGGCCGACTCGGTGACTCCGGTTCTGGGAGGCACCGTCCGCATTTCGACCTCCGTGCAGGGCGTGGACCAGCTGTTCTCAATCGCTGCACTCGCCTCCGACGATGAGGTCGTCATGGAGGACTCTGTCCTGATCCCGTCGTTCGGCGGCGCGGGAGAGATCCTCGAAACGGCGGCAACTCAGGTCGAATACGAGATGGACCCCAGCGGTTTCGAAGCGTTGGTCGGCCAAGGCGAATCATTCCTCGGAGGCGGATACGTCAACGGTGACCCCTGGGCGATCGTCGGGCGCAGTCTCGTCGTCGAAGGCAAACCCACACTCGAATGCAACGGCGTACGTCCCATCCTCGACGAGGACGTTTGCGACGTTCTTGAGGGCCTCGGCTGGATGGCACTCCCCGTCGGAAACACCGGAGGAGGCGTGCTCGTGGCACGCAGCAGCGAGGACGCCGAGACGATCCGAGTCAACTACGACGACGGCACCGCCGTCGAAGCGCCATTCATCGGAACCAGTGCCGGGTATCCACCAGTCGCAGTCATCCCAATCGAGGCCCCTGGAATCAGCGGCACGATCCACGCCATCACAGACAACGGAGCGATTCTCTGGTCACAGCCGTTCACGGTCAACGAGATCGTCAACCCAGGCGGATAGACGCGATCGCACGAGAGCGCCGAAGTGCCGATCTAGCGCACTCGCGAGTCGAAGCGATATCAGCCGAGATCGGGTGATCTGAGCTGTGTTGCCACCTGCCGGCAGCAGGGTTGTTGAGAACTCTCCCTCAGGCGCACTCAAGGCACTCAACTGGCCGCCGTCTCACACGGTTGGCCGTACTGTGGCCTTTATGACCAAGCAGCCCCGACCTCCGGGAGCGATCGGTGATAAGGCCCACCCATGACGCTGTTTGACGATTTCGATCGAACCGACCCCTCTCCGGCAAGCCACCTTGAGGACCACTTCACATTCTTGAACCGCGTGGCAACGCCATACTGGGAGAGGGTTCGGGCCCTGCTCGCCGCGTGGATGGATCGACTACCCGACGAGGACCGAGCCGATCTGGTGGCCCGGATGCGGTCCGGCGACCGGCGACAGTTCCTTGGGGCGTTCTGGGAGACCTATCTGTTCGTGAGCTTCGAACGACTCGGGTTCGGACTGACCACGCACCCTCAGGTCCCAGGGTCGAGCCGACGGCCTGACTTCCGGATTGAGACCAACGACGGGTCGGCCTATGTCGAGGCCACCGTGGCATCGGCTTCGAACGACGAAGTCGCCCGGGATCGTCGGCGAGGACAGATCTACGACACCATCAATCAGCTGAGCTGCCCTAACTTCTGGCTTTCGTTGGACCTTCTCGAGGAAGGTTACGAGGCTCCGTCGATCAGGAGGCGCTTCCCGGCGATCCAGGCCTGGCTCGACGACCTGGACGTCGATCATGCCTCAGAGCTGCTGGCTGCCGGAAGCTTCGATGACCTGCCAACGTACGACATCGGAGACCGAGGCTGGTCCATCCGGATTACTGCTCTCCCCCGCGGTGCGGAAAGCCGAGGCGAATCGGCTGGACGACCGATCGCGTTCTATCCCGGGGAAAGCGGCTCCTTCGACGGTCGAGGCCCGATCCTCGCCGCCCTTCGCGAGAAGGCTGGCCGGTACGGGGAGCTAGATGCACCGTACGTGATTGCGGTCATGCAAGAAACAATCCTCTCGGACCACGACGACGTATTCCATGCTCTATTCGGAAGTCTCAGGATCACGGTGCCTCTCGACAATCCACAAGCAGCAAAGACGACTCTCGGCAACGATGGATTCTGGCGCGGGCAGTCAGGAGCTCAGAACACGGGAGTCGCGGCAGTCCTCGTCGCCCAGAACCTGTACGGCTGGAACATCACCACACGAGCACCCGATCTCTGGCACAACCCATGGGCGCACGCTCCTTGGGACGATGTTCTCCCTTGGAGAACCCACCAGATTGGAACCGACGGAGCGGTCGAGACCAGCGACCCACGCATTGAGCCTCATCAGCTGTTTGCACTCCCCGAACAATGGCCAGGCCCCGAAGGACCGTTCGACGTGTGAGTGACCGCAGGCACACACTCAGAGGTGCCGATCGGGGGTGGGTGAATGAAGTGAGCGGGTTCCGCTCCAGAATCTTGATCTGGTTCGACTCGACAACGTTCCACTCGGGACGACACCGACGATCTGCATTGACTCATAAGAAGCAAGGAGTCGTCCATGAAGGAGCACGGTCATGATTGTTTGATGCTTGATTCGGAGATGTCAGCTCAGATCTCGGGCTATCTGCACGGCGTCCTCTTTTGTGGGAGCGCCTTCGATATTGACGTGGACGCCTGCCGCTGATTTGAAGGAGAGGAAGTTTCCTCCTTCGGGGATCCATAGCGCCTTAGTGCCGTCGATGTCGGCGAGTTCGAGGAACTCCACATTGGCTGCGTATCGGGCGTATGGAGTTTCGCCACTGTTGTATCGAGTCGAGATCGCGATCGAGGTCCCGTCGGTCCCCTCGATGTCGTAGACGTCGGTTCGGCTCAACCCGGACTCCCAAACTCCGACACTCGGTCCCTGTTCGACGGTTTGCAAGCCGGCAGGCAGTTCGGCGCCGATCTCGACCAGGTGGGTGGCTGAGTCAACAGTGGTCGACTCCGCGAGGATCAGCATCTGTTCACGAGTGAGGCCCGAGGCTTGGGCATAAAGCGGGACACCATTGGGGTCGACCCACCACAACTGGAAGGATCCTGCGTAGGTGAATAGTTGGGCGGGTTGGCCATTGATGGTCAGATCACCGAGGGGGGAGGGGTCGACCAAGCCTTCATCGGGGCTGCCTTCCACGCTGCATGACTCGGGCGGGCATGTGTCTTCGAATCTCGTTACTGAGGGGTACACGGTCATGCCCGCCGTGGCAGCAGATCCCGTCTGGTCCGTAAACGCAAGCATCACGACGCCAGGGGGTTGGTTGCAGACCGGTCCTTCATCGCGGAAATACGACTCGACCGGAGCCTGCTCCGCGAGCTCGACGCTGAGTTCTGCCGGGATATCCGAGGCAGTCACGATCGAGCTGTATCCAACGCTGAGTTTGGCAGGACAAAGCCAGCCAGGTTCGTTTCCAACCGACTCGAGAGTTCCTTCCAGTGACCAGTATGCGCGAACCTCATCAGGGACCGATGAGCTGTCGGGACTCTCGTCCGCCGTTCCGGTCGTCGCGGGTGTGGCTGTGGGTTCCTGTGAAGCAATGGTGGACAGCGAGCCGCTGTCGCCCTGGCCCCGAATCAGCACAACCGGGACCGCGAGTATCAGGACGAATGCCGCTGCCGAAGCTGCAACGAGGACGGTTCGCCGTTGCCATCCGTCGGGAAGCGGACGATCGCTGATCTGTTCTGCCGCTTGATGCACATCCCGAGATGCTTCGCGAAGTCTTTCGTCTACGGTCATCAGGTCTCCTCGGTTCCAAGCCGCTCAGCAAGGGTCGCTCTCGCTCGGCGAAGATGGGTGTTGACGGTTGCTTTGCTGCAATCCAGGAGCTCGGCTATCTCGGGCATCGTCATACCGGCCACGTAGTAGAGCGCCACCACCTGTGCTTGACGCTTGGGCAGACGAGCCGCCTCCTCCCAGGTTTCAACGCTCGTGTCCGGCAACCTGGGCAGCTGGCTCCATCCCGAGGACACCACGGCCCGTGTCATCGCACGCACCTCAGCCTTAGCTCGACGTAGGAACGACCACGCGTTGTTGGCGACGACTTTGCGGACCCACGCCGCAGGCCGGTCAAGCCGGCCGACCTCATCCCATCTGCGATATGCCGCCATCAGAGCGTCCTGAGCCAGGTCTTCGGCGCCGAGACGACTCCGAGACAACGCGTACGCCAGCGCCACCATCCCACGACGTTCACGTCTGTAGAAGGTCTCGAAAGGCTCCACGCCTCGAACGATGAGAACCTCGTCGTCGGCTGTTTCCTCCGTGAGAGCATCGAGAGTTCGCCGATGCGTCATACAAGTAACACGAACAAGACGACCCGAAGTGTGACACAAGATCGACGCTGCCTTCCGAGCGAAGAACGCCGTTGTGCACTAGCCAGGGAAGAGGACGAACCCATTCCATTCGTCCCCGGTCGCTGTCAGGGCGACACTGCCGGTACAAGTGATCGGCTCATTGCCGGTCGTGTTCGTTCAGGCTCACTCCATGGGACGGGCTTAGCCGGACCGGAAGTGCATGAGCTGGGGGCAGCTGAACGAACGGAGCGCTTCCACTACCGAATTGTTGATCTGTGGCGAGGATCCTGGGTGCATGGGCCACACCGGACCCGCGGTGTGGACTCTAGAATTGGAGACACCTACCAACTGCAGGAGCAGTTCATGGTCGGAGTAGTCGTCGTGCTAATTGCAGCCTTCCTCGGCAGCCTGCTCATGCTGGTTGCCTGGGCTAAACATCACCTGCGGCATGGTCTCAAGGGCTACCCGCACGAAGGTGTTGCCATGATGGCCTTTCGACCCGCAGAGCCAGGGTCGCGGTGGGATCGTTGGACCGAACGGTCACGGGAGCCTTCGACAAAAAACTCCTGAGTTAGGACACTCGGAATACGGAAGCTCCGCCTATACACCGAGCGCCGAGGTGCCGATAGCGCTTAGGTGGATGATGTGTGCGATATCGCTCGATATCTGTTGATCGGCGCTACTTCTGCCGGGGACAAGCGATGGAATGGCGCCTATCCGACTGGCTCCGAGCGCAGTCGCCAGGTCCATCGGTGGCGCTTGATAACACATCGGGGGACACGGTGTGACGTTGGGTTGGGGATGGGAGGAGTTAAAAAGCACGCCATTGGTCGAACCGGGTGTCTGCTTCGTCTGATGTGAACGTGGATTGCGCGAGGCGCTGGAACACTTCGGCGATCTGTTCTCGTTCCACGGTCTCGATGAATCCGGTGCCCGCGATGCGATTGAAGACCTGGATAAACCGTATGAGGGTGGTGTCAACCGCATCAGGGGACGGGGTAGACCCCATCTCAGCGATGTCCTGTTCAGCCGTTGAGAAAGCCCGACAGGCACGTTCGGCTATCCGTCGATCGCGGTCGATCCAGTCTCGGAACGGGTTGTCGGCGTAGCGGTCGACCCACGCCTGGGAACGGGCACCGGAGATGCGGAGCCGGTACACCTTACGTAGCCGCTGTCGCAGACGATCTGCGTTCTCCTTCGTCAACCCGTGGAACTCGACCGTGTCGAACTGAGGCCAGGTCTCCGGCAACGGGAACGCATCAGGATCAAAGGTAAAGAACTGGTAGAAGCGAATGATTCGTAGTGCCGAAAGGCCGGCCAGCGTGTCGAGATCGGACAATGTCCCGCCTTTCCCCCATACCGCGAGCTCCTCAAGGTTGGGGAACTGTCGCAGCACGTCCAAGTCGAGATGGTCCAGTCCGCTGATGGATACTCGTCGTACCGCGTCGGCGCCGGTGATGACCGGGATCGACGATCCCCGCAGTGAGAGACGGAGGCCATCACACCGACGGGAATGGGATATGGAAACGGGACCTGGATCCGGTTGGGTGTCGAGGTAGAGGCCGTCTGCTGTGTCGGGTAGAGACAAGTCGAGGGCGTCGGTCGACACGTGGACACGGAATCTCTTGACCGCCGTGGTTCCTAGATCGATCCGGGGTCGGCCATGGTCCAGCCAAACCGCCTCTCTGACGAACCTGCGCCGCCGCAGATAGTCGCCGAATCCCGGGTCTGTGCCTCTATACCTGATGTCATAGAGCCCGTCGAGGCGATCCAGCTGCGACCAGTCAAGCCTCACGCCTGATCGCACCTCCATACGGACGCCGGTTTCGAAAGATTCGTGATAGCCCAACGCCTGCTCGTAAACGTTCAACTCGAAGACTCCCAGCGGTACGTCTTTCGGGTCGCCATCCAAGGCGACCTCGACCCGCTGCTCCCACCGCTCCCGCTTGGTCTTCACCGCTCGCAGCAGGGCGGCCTGATGAGTGTCGTCCCACGACCGAGCCAGCCGCCCCACCGTCCGACCGATATGATCCCAATCACCGAGCACTCTCGCACGCCCTTCTGGGAATGCAGCCAGCGGCGCCGCCGACCCCAGAAAACGGAAATGGCGTGGCGGCAGGCGATCTGTCACATCGACCCTGACAGGCTCCCCATCGACATCGGAGAAACGCAAAGGGACAGGCCTGAGAGCCTCCACCTGATCTAACCTCGGAGCCTCGGTGCCAATCCAATCGAACTCAGCAACCTCGAGCAAACCAGGTGACCGCTGACGAACCACCTGACACAGAGTGAATCCGCCATCCTCCAACGGAACGGCGTAAACGTCGCCCGGACGGCCGCGTCGTCGCTTCATCAGGCTCCCAGTTTTCCAGCTTCCCGCTGGTGAGACATCCGAAGATCTCTGCTGGCGCTCTAGAAGTGCCGATATGCTCGGATCCGGATGTGGGCGTTATCGCTCAGAATCGGCCGATTAGGCGTGCGCCCTTGCCCCCAAGTCCTCGACCTCATTCGCTGACGCACGTCTGCGCGCAGCATGCCTGATCACGTCGGCATAACCGCAGTCGCATGCACTAGTCCCGGTCACCAGGCCCGTTCAGGTCTTCGAAGGTGAACGGACCCGAACCGGCATGCCAGATCAGCCGCGGCCGGTTCTCGTACTCGTATTTGAAGTAGCCGACGAGTGATGGTTTTTCGCTCGACTCGATGGAGAACTTGCCCATCCATCCGAACCAGTAGGTGAGTTCCTCGGAACCCGACTTCAATGTGCTACGGAATGAGATGCGCCAGCCGCGACCGGTCCATGCGATCGTGCCCGTACTCAGGGTTGGATCGACGTACCCAGGCCCGTGTCCCCCTGACAACACCCATTCCCAGTTGTACATCCAAGGCTCAAAGCCCTCCGGCAACTCGCCAGCTACTAAGGCCTCGTAGAACACGTATTCGTCGATGTCCTGCTCGTGCGCCGTAGGGAGTTGGGGCACTTCGGGATACCTGGCACGCGAACTCGCCTCGGCCAACGTCACTCCCGAGAATGCTCTCAGCACATCGTCATCGACGTCCGGTCTCAAGGTAAACGACATCACGATCTCGCTGAACGAACCCATCGGCCGCCTAACGCTA
This sequence comes from Acidimicrobiia bacterium, assembly GCA_035292605.1. Classification (GTDB taxonomy): domain Bacteria; phylum Actinomycetota; class Acidimicrobiia; order Spongiisociales; family ZC4RG35; genus JALYNX01. The sequence continues at coordinate 275 of DATDPT010000177.1, read as the reverse complement.
GCCACCGCGGGAGAGCATCCCGATCACGATGATCCGTTCGCTGGCTCACATCGATTGACGACCGAAAACACTCACAGCGCATAACGCGCCTCCCCAAACACGGCAACCGTCCGTATCACCCGCCCGAGAACCGGTGCGGTCTCAGGGGATCATCGCAACGCTTCGGCGAGCTTCTGTGATGGTGTCATCCAGCCGAGGGTTTGTCGAGGTCTGGAGTTGAGCGAGTAGGCGGCTTCGTCCAGCTCGGCCTGGGTGAGAGCGGCCATATCGGTGGT
>DATDPT010000176.1:0-3723 GCA_035292605.1 Acidimicrobiia bacterium | reverse complement strand
CGAGATCGGTGCCGTCAAATACCAGGGGGGAGAGCTTCTCGGGACCTTCCAGACCCTGGTGGACCCCGGGCTCGCGATCCCGCCTTCCATCACCATCCTGACCGGTATCACCCAGTCGATGGTGATCAACGCCCCCACCATCCACACTGCCCTGCCCACGTTCCTGGAGTTCGTCGCCGACACGGTGATCGTTGGCCACAACGTTCGCTTCGACATGTCGTTTCTCCAAGCGGCGGCCCGCCAGCTCGGGTACGAGCGCCTGGCCAACGACACGGTTGACACCGCGGCTCTGGCCCGTCGCCTGGTCCGCGACGAGGTGAGGAACCTGCGTCTGCAAACCCTGGCTGCCCACTTCCGAAGCCCGGTCATCCCGATCCACCGTGCGCTCGACGACGCACGCGCCACCGCCCATGTGCTCCACTCACTTCTGGAGCGAGCAGGGAGCCTTGGGGTGACCAATCTCGACGACCTGCTTCAGCTTCCCAAAGCGAGGGGCTCCGCCTTCTACTCGAAGATCGCGCTCAGCGAGACGCTCCCCCGGCGTCCCGGGGTCTATCTGTTCCGGGACCGCCACGGCACCCCGATCTATGTCGGGAAGGCAACCAACCTCCGGGCCCGGGTGCGCCAGTACTTCTATGGCGACCAACGACGAACCATCGGCAACCTGATGCGTGAGCTGGCTTCGATCGATCATGTGGTGTGTGAGACACCCCTCGAAGCCGAGATCACCGAGCTCCGGTTGATCCACGCCCATCGTCCGAGGTACAACCGGCGTTCGAGGCCACCGAAGACCTCGCATTGGGTCAAGTTGACCCGTGAGCCGTTTCCCCGACTGTCGGTGGTGCGCACCCTCAAAGAGGACGCTCTCGCCTATCTCGGTCCCTTTCGCTCGAAGCAGGCCGCCGACCTGGTGGTGACCGCCCTCTGGGATGCGACACCGATTCGCAGATGTCGTGCCGCACCCTCGACCCGCAGCGCCCTCTGCGCCGCAGCTCAGCTGGGAATGGCCCTGTGCCCCTGCGACGGCTCGCTATCACGGGATCAGTACCGGCCGATCGTTGAACGGCTCGTCGAGGGCCTCGACCACGATCCCGAGATCCTGCTCGCCCCGCTCGCGGAGAAGATGGCTCAACTGGCGGCGCAGCACCGATACGAAGAGGCAGGCTGGCAGAGGGACCGTCATCAGGCCCTGGCCCGCGCCATCGATCGGCGACGTATCTGGAAATCCCTGATCGATCTGGGATTCTGCGAGGTCGAGAGCCGCGATGGCTGCCGGGTTCTGATCGACCACGGGCGATTGGTCGCCACCTGGCGTCTCGACCGCACCCCGCTCCTGCGCCCCGCCCCGATCCTGAGCGACGACGAACCTCATCAGGTCCCCCACAACGTGGAGATGGCCGAGGAGGCGGACCTCATCTGGAGATGGCTCGACACCACCGACATCCGTCTCGTGGAGTCCACGGGATACCTGGCGCTGCCCGTTCGCCCGGTGCCTCGCCTCCAGGTCCGCTGACCCAACTTGAGTCTCCCCACCACCGCGGTGAGACTTCCGGCGTGGACCGTCTGATCGATCTGGAACGAGTCGGAGTCTCACTCGGCGGACTGCCCGTCCTTCGCGGCGTCGATCTCAGCATCGGCCCAGGAGAATCGCTGGGGGTCACCGGGCCCAACGGTGTGGGCAAGACCACCCTCCTCCGAGTGTTGGCGACCCTGCTGGCTCCCGATGCCGGATCCGGCTCGGTGCTGGAGGCTGCATTGGGGACTCCCGACGTGTACGAGGTGAGGTCGCAGATCGGTTTCCTCCAGCATCGGCCGTCGGTGATCCCCGAGTTGACGCTGGCCGAGAACCTGCGTCACGCCGCCACCCTGGTCGGAGCCAACGCCGCAAAGGCAGAGACTGCCTTGCGGGTTGTCGGTCTCGACGACGTGGCCTCGAGGAGAGCAGACGCCAGCTCATTCGGGATGTTGCGTCGGACCGAGGTGGCGCGGCTCCTGATCACCGCACCCAGGATCCTGTTGCTGGACGAGCCTTTCAGCGGGCTCGACGTCGAGGCCCAGGAGCTGATCCGGGCGCTGGTCTACCGGACGACATCGGATGGTGGGGCTGTGGTGATGGTGTCCCATGAGTCCGGGCAGCTGTCCTCCCATACCCAACGACTGCTCCCGATGGCACTTGGCAGCCTGGACCAGCAATCGTGAGCTTCTGGAGCCAAACCCTCGAGATCGCCCGCGTCGACCTCACCGTCGAACGCAGGCTCGGCGACACGATGCGCATCGTCCTCCCCTTTGCCGTCGTTGCCATGCTGGTCTTCCCCCTGACGCTTGGTGTCGACCTGACCGCGGTCTCCCGGCTCGGGCCCGCGGTGTTCTGGGCGATAGGAGTCCTGTTCGGCATGCAGGTCGCCCTCCGTCAGGCAGCGCACGACGATCACGAGCGGCGGGACCTCTATGCGTTGCTCGGCGTCGACCCTGCGGCCCGCTTCGCCGGTCGCACCATCTCCGGGGCGGTGCTGATGGCAGCGTTCCTCGCCGTTCTCCTGGTAGCGATGATCGTCTTCTACAGCCCGAGACTTCCGGATGGATGGCCAGGCCCGGTCGTGCTCTCCGCGATCCTCGTCGCGGTCGGCCTTACCGAGTTGGGCACGCTCGCCGGGGAGGTCACCGCCGGTCTCCACAACCGCACCGCATTGGCCTCGCTGATCGTGGCGCCACTCGCCCTCCCGCTCGTGATCGGCTCGTCGCAGACGCTGGAAGCACTCGCCCGAGACGCCGGTATCCTGCCCTGGATATTGGTCCTGGTCGCGACCGACCTGGCGCTCGCGGTGGCAGGCGTTGGTTTGGCACGACCACTCGAGGAGGCGTCTAGATGACACGGGTGAAGGTTCTGCTTGCCATCGCATCGGTGGCGATGGCGGTCGGACTTTGGTTCGCCCTCACCGCTCCCGCCGACACCCTCCAGGGTGACTTCACCCGGATCATCAACATCCACGCTCCGTCGATGTGGCTCGCCTTTTTGGCCTTCGGGTTGACCGCCCTCGGCTCGGCGATGTGGTTGATCCGAAAGCAGAGTCGATGGGACCGTCTCGCCCAGGCCTCCGCCGAGCTCGGAGTCATGTTCACCGCCATCGGTCTCTTCACCGGCATGGTTTGGGGCCAGGCCGTGTGGGGACGGGCCTGGGACTGGGGCGACGCCCGACTCGCAACCACGGCAGTGATGTTCTTTGTCTACCTCGGGTATCTGGCGCTGAGGGGGGCGACCCTCGACCCAACGGTACGGGCCCAACGCTCGGCCATTCTCGGAGTCATTGCGGTCGTCCAGGTCCCGCTCGTCTATTTCTCGGTAAACCTCTTTCGCACCCTTCATCAGACACAGTCGATTCGACTTGACGGGATCACCATGCCCCGTGAGATGTCGATCGCGATCCTGGTCAACGTGGTCGCCTTCACCATTCTCTACGCGGCACTCATGTTGGCCAGAATCGATTTGGCAAAAGCGGAGGAGCGAGTTGCGGCCGAAAGCGCGTTGGCCGGTGACGCAGTGAAACCACCCCGTCTGTCGGAGGTCAAGGATGTCTGACCAATTGATCGTGGTCGGGACCTTCGTGATCAGCTATGGCGTCATGTTCGGTTACGCCACCTACCTCCACCTCCGGCGACGCCGAGCCGGGAACTGATTCCGTGGCCCATCGTCGGTTCGTGCTCCTCGGCATCGCCGGGGTGATC
>DATDPT010000175.1:0-3618 GCA_035292605.1 Acidimicrobiia bacterium | reverse complement strand
GTCGAAACGTCTCAATGTGGCGATGGGATATGGGGGTCGTCAGGAGATCGTCGACGCCGCCAAGGACCTGGTCTCGACTCTCCTATCTGACGGCGTGCCACCTGAGGAGGTCGCCTCCTACATCGACGCCGACGCTCTCGCCTCCCACATGTACTCGGCTGACATGCCCGATCCCGATCTGCTGATTCGAACCTCCGGTGAGTCTCGTCTCTCCGGTTTCCTCCTCTGGCAGTCGGCCTACGCCGAGTTCGTCTTCGTCGACGTCAACTGGCCGGCTTTCCGCCGGGTGGACTTCCTTCGCGCATTGCGTGACTTCACCAGTCGCGACCGGCGCTTCGGGAAGTAGCCGTTTGCGATCCCGCTGAACCGGCGCTCGTTTGGCCGGTTCTAAGGTGAGGAGATGCCGAGACGCTTCGTATCCGAGGAGTCTCGCGTTCCCTTCGCTTCGGCCCTGAGAGGAACCAGGGCCCGCGGCTATGGGTCGGCCGACTTCCGGGCGGATCTCGGTGCTGGTCTCACGGTGGGGGTGGTAGCCCTCCCCTTGTCGATGGCTTTGGCGATCGCCTCCGGTGCGCCGCCTCATCTCGGTTTGTTCACGGCGATCGTGGGCGGGGTCGTCATCGCGCTTGCTGGGGGGTCGATGCACTCGGTCTCGGGGCCGACTGCCGCCTTTGTGGTGATCCTCGCCCCGATCACCGCCCGCTACGGCCTGTCGGGGTTGCTGGTGGCATCGCTGATGGCCGGCGTGGTCCTGGTGGCGATGGGGCTGATGCGTCTTGGAAGGCTCATCCAGTTCATCCCCTATCCGGTCACCACCGGTTTCACGGCGGGGATCGCGGTGGTGATCGCGGTGCTCCAATTGGGGGACCTGGTTGGGATAGGGCCCTTATCTGGCGACCGAGTCTGGGAGCGACTGGAGGATTTGGTGTCGAGGCTGCCATCGGCCCACTGGCAGGATGCGGCGCTGGGTGCCCTGACCTTGATCGTGATGGTCGTTTCCCCGCGGATCACGAAACGGGTTCCCGCCCCGCTAATCGCGTTGACCCTGGCCGCGTTGGCCGGAATTGCCTTGGACCAGGCCGGGTTCACGATCGCCACCATCGATTCGAGGTTCGGGGGAATCCCAGCGTTGCCGCCAGTTCCGGTGTTGCCGTGGGCTTTCGACGGGGCGCTCACCTGGTCGATGACCTTGGAGTTGGTTCCCAGCGCTCTGGCCATCGCGATGTTGGGGGCGATCGAGTCGTTGTTGTGTGCAGTGGTCGCCGACGGGATGACGAGTTCGAAACACGACCCGGACTCCGAGTTGCTAGGGGTGGGTTTGGGCAACCTGGTGGTGCCATTTTTCGGCGGGTTCGCCGCCACCGGCGCCATCGCCCGAACGGCAACCGCGATTCGAGCCGGCGGGCGGACTCCGGTGGCTGCCGTCGTCCACGCCGGGTTCGTCTTGGTGGCGATGCTGATCCTCGCCACCTGGCTGGGCTACATCCCGATGGCGGCAATGGCCGGGTTGCTGCTGGTGGTGGCGTGGAATATGAGCGACGTCCGTCACTTTGCCCGTATGGTTCGGATAGCTCCTCGGAGTGATGTCACCGTGTTGTTGGTCTGCTTCGCGCTCACGGTGGTGTTCGACATGGTGGTGGCGGTGGCGGTCGGTGTGGTTCTGGCCGCCTTGCTGTTCATGCGTCGCATGGTGGAGATCTCCGGGGCGCGCTTGGTCGGAGGGGAGCACGGGCATCTCGCCGAAGGGTTGCCTCCTGGCGTTGTCTTCTACGACATCGCAGGCCCGTTGTTCTTTGGTGCCGCCGAGAAGGCGTTTGCGGCGTTGTCCGTTGTCGAGTCAGGGGTGCACACGGTGATCATGGACCTCGAAGACGTGCCGGCTATCGATGCCACGGGATTGGTAGCCCTCGAGTCGACCATCGAACGTCTGAACGGGCACGGGATCAAAGTTGTCCTCGTCGGGGTTCAACCCCAGCCCCAGAGAGTTCTGATCCGAGCCGGGTTCGATGATCGGCCCGGGCTCCTCGAAATCAGCGATCATCTCAGCGACACAATCGAACAGGTGATCAGGGATATTCGGCCGAGGCGTTGATCAGGGACGAATTCAGCCGGTATCAGGCGGTGACCATCCCCGGATGGAGATGGGTGACGTCGCCGAGCTGGCGCAGCGAGAACGCCCAACCGGTGCTGATCCTGGTCATGGTGAGCCGGGAGACCCCGGTGTGAGGCTGGCGAAAACGCTCCCATTCCCAGGGCACCGGCTCCAGACCCAACAGATGGCCGAGGACGACCGCGTTGGTGCCGGCGTGAGCCACGACGATGACCCGGCGATCGGGATCTTCGACGGCCCACAGATGACGGTGCTCCTCCTGCAGGGGATGGATCCCGTGAGAGTCCAGCGTCTCCTGGAGCCCTGATACCACCCGTTGGTGGAACGCCCGGAACGTCTCGCCCCCGGGCAACCCGTCCCACATCTCCTCCATCGAGCGGAAGTTGGAGTCCCTGAGGGCCTTGTCGATCTCGTCGACCGGGGAGCCGTCCCACTCGGGTGGGTTGTTGATCTCCTGAAGCCAGTCGTAGACCTCGGGCTTGGTCCCGACGTCGCCCGAGATCGGGTCGGAAGTTTGCACCGCACGGTTCATCGAAGAGACCCAGAGCTCGTCGAAGCGGTCGAGGCTGGCGAGGCGATGGGCCACCCGCTTTGCTTGCTCGTGGCCGAGCTCGGTCAGGCCGGGGTCGTTGCGGGCGATCCGATCCGGGGCCCAGTCGGGCTGTCCGTGACGAACGAGGAACAGATCCATGGCATCAAACCTACCTGCCGCGAGCTACCCACGGCATCGGGTACGGGTCGTGGCCCAATACGATGTGAGGGTGCCTGGCGATTCCCTGATAGAGCATCTACGCACCCACGCCCTTCGAACCGACGGCCCGTTCACCCTCCGATCAGGCTTGGTCACCTCCTGGTACCTCGACGCCCGTCAGACCACCTTCAGTGGTGACGGGGCATGGTTGGTGGGGGAGGCGGTGCTGAACGTGGTCGACCCGTCGGCCCGGGCCATCGGGGGGATGACCATGGGAGCCGACCCCATCGCGGTGGCTACCGCCATGGTCGCCGCCGATCATGGGAGGGAATTGAGCGCCTTCTCGATTCGGAAAACGGCCAAGAATCACGGCACGGGAGGCCGGGTGGTGGGCCCGGTGACGCCCGGAACCCGGGTGGTGATCCTCGAGGACACCACCACGACCGGCGGTGCCGCCATCGAGGCCACTGACGCCGCGACCGCGGAAGGCCTGCATGTGATCCAAGTGGTCGCCCTCGTCGACCGATCCGGCGATCAGGCCGCGGATGCCTTTGCTTCCAGGGGTATCCCCTATGTGGCTCTGGTCGTGCCCTCCGACCTAGGGGTGGGCGAATGAGGGTCGTCGTGCAGAGGTCGGCAATCCGGATGTGGCTGCTGGCGATCGGAGCCATTCCGCTGCTCATCATCGCGGTCGATGTCCTCACCAATCGCCGGATCACCAACTGGCTTCGAGAGATCCTCTTCACCCCCGCTGACACCCAGATCTATGAGCCTCGGGACGTGATCTACGCCTGGGCCATCCTGTTGTTCGCCGCAT
>DATDPT010000174.1:0-8440 GCA_035292605.1 Acidimicrobiia bacterium | reverse complement strand
GATGTTGGTCGCCTACTTCTTCAATGTGCTCGGAGTGTCGTCCTTGTTCGGCTTCACCGCGGGTTGGCCATGGATCCTGAATGGCCCGGTCGACCTGATCAGCGCCGCCCTGATGGCCGTGATCCTGGGCGGGCTGCTGGGGTGGGCTGCAGACGCCGCTGTGTTCGCCCGACTCCGTCGTCGGGGGACCGGTCTCATCGCCCAGATGGTGATCACGATCGGCCTCTCGATCCTGATCCGATACATCTATCTCTATTTGTTTGGCGGTACCGGGCGTTTCTTCCGGAGCTACGCCGGCCAGCAGGCGATCGCGATCGGCCCGATCGCGGTCACCTACAAAGACATCATCGCGATGACGGTGGCCACGGTTGCGTTGGTGGGTGTCGGGCTGACCCTGCAGCTGACCCGGGCGGGACGAGCGATGCGGGCGGTCTCGGATGACCGTGATCTCGCCGAGTCGTCGGGGATCGACGTACAGCGTGTCATACGCTGGGTTTGGGTCGCCGGCGCCGCCCTGGCGGCACTCGGTGGTGTGTTGCTCGGACAGTCAGACGTGATCAGATGGGACGTTGGCTCTCAGATCCTTCTGCTCCTGTTCGCCGGGGTGATTCTCGGCGGTCTGGGCACAGCCTATGGTGCCCTCGTCGGCTGCATTCTGGTGGGGCTTGGGATCCAGCTCTCCACACTGTTCCTCGCGTCAGAGTTGCGAAGTATCGGTGCGCTGCTGCTCATGATCGTCATCCTCCTGATCAGACCGCAGGGGATCATGGGGAGAAAGGAGCGCGTCGGGTGAACTTGGTTTCGATCCTGGAGCAGACCATCTCCCAGATGTTTGGGGTCAACGCCATGGTCTTCGCCATGGCCGTGATCGGGCTCAATGTGCATTTTGGATACACCGGTCTCCTCAACTTCGGGCAAATCGGTTTCCTCGCCATGGGCGGATACGGATTGGGGATGTCGATCACCGTTTTTGGCTGGAATCCCTGGCTGGGGATCCTGGTGGGTCTCGGCTATGCCTTGATATTCGCCCTCCTGCTGGGTATTCCCACATTGCGTCTGCGCGGTGACTATCTCGCCATCGTCACCATCGCCGCCTCGGAGGTGCTGCGAATCCTGGTGCGTTCCACGACGTTGGCCGACTGGACCGGCGGCAACACCGGTATCACCAACTTCGCCGGTGCGTTCTATGAGTTCAATCCATTCACGGAGCGGGTCTATGACTTCGGGCCCTTCTTCTACACCGGGCCCAACCTGTTCATCCTCAGCATTGGCTGGCCCCTGGTCTTGTTGGTCACCTTCTTGATCTGGCAGTTGATGCGGAGCCCGTGGGGGAGGGTGGTCAAAGCGATCCGTGAGGACGAGGATGCGGCCCGCGCCCTGGGAAAGAACGCCTACTGGTACAAGATGCAGGCGCTGATATTGGGAGGGGTCATCGGAGGTCTGGCCGGCATCCTGCTCGCCATCGCCAACTCGACGGTTCAACCCGACTATTTCGTGCCGGTGCAGACGTTCTTCATGTGGACGGCCCTGATACTGGGGGGCGTCGGACGGGTATGGTCACCGATCGTTGGGTCGATGCTCTTCTGGGGACTGCTGACGGTCACCGACGGGGTGCTCCGCGGATTCGAGGCTGAAGGATGGATTCCGCGGTGGCTGATGAACGCATCACAGGTCGGTCAAATTCGATTCATGCTCGTCGGCTTGGGTCTGGCACTCCTCATGGTCTACCGGCCCCAAGGCCTATTCGGGAGCAGAGAGGAGATGATGCTCGATGCCCGCTGATCCGGCCGGCACTCTGGCCGGCGTTGCTCACCAGCCCGGTGTCGACAAACCAGACCCGATTCTGGTTGTGGAGGGAATGAGCAGGTCCTTTGGCGGTCTCCTCGCAGTGGATGTCGACAAGGTGTCGGTTCAGCGAGGCCTGATCACTGCCCTGATCGGCCCCAACGGTGCCGGAAAGACCACTTTCTTCAACCTGCTAACGGGATTCGACGAGGCGGACGCAGGCACCGCGACCTTTGACGGCCAGCTCGTCAGCGGGATGTCGTCGCACCGGCTGGCCAAGATGGGCATGGTCCGCACCTTTCAGCTCACCAAATCGCTGACCAGGCTGAGCGTGATCGAGAACATGAAGTTGGGTGCCAGAGATCAGAGGGGGGAGGCATTCTTGCGAGCGTTCATTCCCTACCTCTGGCGCTACCAGGAGGAAGAGATCGAGGACAGAGCGGAAGCCCTCCTCGAGCGCTTCCAGCTTTCACACATGCGAGACGAGTACGCCGGCACCCTTTCCGGGGGCCAACGAAAGCTGCTGGAGATGGCCCGGGCCTTGATGGCCGAACCCACGCTGGTCATGCTCGATGAGCCCATGGCAGGGGTAAACCCTGCCTTGACTCAGTCTCTGCTGGAGCACGTCAAGGGCCTCCGGACGGAAGGGATCACGGTTGTCTTCGTCGAGCACGACATGGACGTGGTGCGCGACATCTCGGACTGGGTGGTTGTCATGTCCGAGGGCCGGGTGATTTTCGAGGGCCCCCCTGAAGTGATCAGCCAAGATCCGGCGGTCATCGATGCCTACCTCGGCGCCCATCATGACGCACCTCTGACCGAGGAGCAGGAAGAACAGCGGATAGCCAATGCGGAGGCGGAGCTGGCAGAGAGAGAAGGCGAAGTTCCATGACCGACGGCCCCTTGATCAAGATCGAGAACATGGTGGCCGGGTACGTCCCCGAAGTGGACATCCTGCGAGGCGTGGACCTCGAGCTGGGACGGGGGGAGCTGGTGGGCATTATCGGTCCCAACGGAGCGGGCAAGTCGACCCTGCTCAAAGCTCTATTCGGCCTGATCACTGTTAGGGAGGGAGGTGTGCTTCTCGACGGGGAGGACATCACCAACCTCAAGGCTCATCAGTTGGTGTCCCGTGGGGTGGGCTATGTCCCCCAGATCAACAATGTGTTCCCCAGTCTCAGCGTGGAGGAGAACCTCCAGATGGGGATCTTTCTCCAACCGAAGAGATTCGACGAACGACTGGGATTCATCGCCGAGCTGTTTCCGCGATTGGAGGAACGGCTCAAACAACGCGCCGGCTCGCTTTCGGGTGGTGAGCGGCAGATGCTTGCCATGAGCAGGGCGCTGATGATGGACCCCAAGGTGTTGCTTCTCGACGAACCGTCGGCCGGGCTGTCCCCGACTCTCCAGGATCAGGTGTTCGTCCGCGCCCGTCAGATCAACCGAGCCGGGGTGAGCATCATCATGGTGGAGCAGAACGCCCGTCGTTGTCTCCAGATCTGTCACCGTGGCTATGTCCTCGATCAGGGGCGCAACGCCTACACCGACACCGGCAACGCCCTGTTACGCGACCCGAAGGTCATCGAGCTCTACCTAGGCACCCTGGCCAGAGTCGAATGAGGAGCCCCCCCTCCTGCCGGCGCCTCGGGCCCGAACCACACCCGATCGGCCACATGATGGGCCAGGGCCGCGGCCGAAACCGCGCCTGAGGCGGTCAGGAACCGACCCGACACCACGATCGGCTCGTTGACCGGGATCGCACCGAATCGCTCGAGATGGCTGAACGAGAGCCAGTGCCCGGTGACCCGCATTCCCTTGATCAGCCCCGCTGCGGCGAGGGGGAGTGAGCCGGTCGAAACGGCCAGGGAAATGGTCGAAGAAGCCGCCAGTCGTCTCAGGTCCGCCAAGACGCGCCGGTCCATCGCCAACTCCAGCGATCCGAAACCTCCGGGAAGCAGCAGCACCGTTGGTTGTGAGTCGATCTCCGTCAGGGAGACATCGGCGCGGAAGGACATGGGTGGATCGTGTCCCGGCACCGGCCCGCGCTCTCGGGCCGCCCAGATCACCTCCGGGCCAAGCCGCTCGTGGAGGACCTCGAGTGGTGCCAGCACCTCTCTGGTGGCAACACCGCCCGGAAGCAAGACCACCAGACGCATGTTCGGAGGTTAGCGCCCAACGTGGAGGAGGCCGGCCCGCAGGGCCGGCCTCCTCTCACGTCTCCGAATTGGAGTCGGTTGTTACTGCAACTCGGCGTTCAGGTACTCGTCAAGTGAGGAATCCGGACCTGAGCACGGCGGCTCTTGATCGGTCCATCCTTCGGCGCACTCGGCCAACTCACCGAGGGTGACGATCTGATAGCTCGCAGCCGACGGTTCACCGGCATCGATGAACTCGTACGGGCCACCGACACCGTCATAGTCGATGTCCGTGGTACCGGCCTGGATCAATGCAACACACGACGCGAAGTCGGTGCATTTCTCGCCCCCGCGGGTGACGTCATTGATCTGAGCCGCGATCTCGGTCGGGACCAAGCTGCCGGCAATCTCCGCTGCCAGGGCGATGATGGTCACCGCGTCGTAGGCCTCGGCGCCATAGGCGAACACACCGGCGAGGTCGCCGATCTCCTCCGTAGCGTTGAGACGATCGGTGAAGTCGGTGATGGTGCTCAGGTCGACCGACGGCTGGGTGCCACGCATCCCGTTGAGGATCGACGAGTCGGCCATCACGCTATGGAGACCGGTGATGTTGCCATCAACACCCCACACCGCCTTACCCGACGCCGGGCCGATTCCCCGCGCATGCAGGGTCTCGAGGATAAGGGTCCCCTCTTCGAAGCTGATCACCACGACCGCCTCAGGGTCTGACTGCACCAGCTGGTCGACCTCGGCGTCGAAGGTGGTCACCCCTTCTGCCGGGTAGGCGATGAAGTCGGTGATCTCTCCACCGAGTGCTTCATATACCTCTTGGAACCGCTCGGCCAGACCCTCTCCATAGGGATCCTGGCGGTAGATCACGCCGGCGCTGAGGCTCTCCTCCGCCACCACCTCTGCCAGAACCTGACCCTGCAGGAAGTCAGAGGGGGCGGTGCGGAAATAGAGCTCGTTGTCGTCGTAGTCGGTGAACAGCGCTGAGGTGTTCGCAGGCGAGAACTGGATGACGCCGGCTCCTGTGATTTTGTCGATGACTGTGAACGACACACCTGACGACGCGGCACCGACAATGGCATGAACACCGGCAGCCAGGTGGCTGTCTGCGGTCGCATTGGCGATGTCGGTCGAGGTGTCGCCCGAGTCACCGGGAATGAACACCACATCGGCGCCGAGGACGCCCCCGGCTGCATTGATGTCACTGACGGCCAGGTAGACGCCGGCTTCTTCTGGCGGGTCCAAGAACGCAAGCGAACCGGTCTGGGGCAACAGCCCGCCGATGGTCAGTTGACCCGCAGGCTCCGCGCTCGAGGTCGTTGTCGCCTCAGGAGCTGCTGAGGTAGTGGTATCACCACCCGCAGCCGTGGTCGTGCTGCCTCCGCCTTCATCGTCGCCACAGGCGGCGAGAATCAGCGAGAAGACGGCCAAGACCGCGAGAAGCTTTAGGCCTCTCTTCGTTTTCATATGTTTCCTTCCTCCACATTGCTAAGCGCGACACGGCTATGCCGTGCCGTGGGGTGACTTTAGACCCCATTTTCATCACAAGCATCTGAACCGGCTCTGTGACGGGTTCTGGCGCCGTACCGTGGCAGTCACGAGAATGGCCAAGTTTCACGTGCTTTCGGCTGGTTACGGCGGCGACCGTGTCGCCTCCACCGTGTCGCTGGTGGTGTCGGAGGATTACCTTGTGGTCATCGACCCCGGCATGGTTTCGTCACGCTCGGTGATCCTCGACCCGATCGAGCGACTCGGCTACCGGCCCGATGACATCACCGACGTGGTCATATCGCATCATCACCCGGATCACACGATCAACATCGCCCTCTTCCCCAAAGCTCGGGTACATGATCACTGGGCCATCTATGAGGGCGATGCCTGGGATTCACGTGCAGCGGAGGGATTCGAGGTTGCCCCCCACGTGACTCTGTGGGAGACCCCGGGCCACACCCCCCAGGACATCACCACCATGGTTCAGGCCGGCGACGAGCTTGTTGCCTTTACCCATCTCTGGTGGTACCAGACCGCCCCCTACCACGATCCGCTGTGCACCCACCCCGACTCCCTTCACGCCGGCCGGGAGCGGGTGCTGAAAGTGGCCACCCTGATTGTCCCCGGCCACGGCGGGCCTTTCATTCCCGACGCCTCCACCTCCCGTTAGCCTCGGAATATATGGCCGGCACCGGACCGATCGAGGAGCTCGCCTCCCGGGATGCCTACTTGGCCCGTGCCGAAGGCCGCGTCCTCGAAGTCGTTGATCGCGGTGTTCTCCTCGACCGGACTGTCTTCTATGCCAGGGGCGGGGGCCAGCCCGGAGACGTCGGAGTGATCCGATGGGACGGTGGCCAAGTCGAGGTGATCGACACCATCCGGCGTGAAGGAAAGCCCTTCCACGTGGTGCCCGTGGACGCCGAGCTGCCTGATCCGGGAACACCAGTCGAAGCCGTCATCGATTGGGCGCGACGCTATCTGACCATGAAGACCCACACCGCCCTCCACGCCCTATCCGGAGTGGTCTTTCGGGACTTCGGGGCCAAGGTGACCGGGGGGAACATGGACCCGGGAGTGGCCCGCATGGACTTCGAGCTCGACGGGATCTCGGTGGAGTTCGGTCAGCTAGTGGAGCGCAAGCTGAACGACGAGTTGACCAGGGGCTATCCCACCGAGGTCGTCTTCATGGCCCGAGCCGAGGCGTTGCGGGACCCGGATCTGATCCGTACCAAGGTGAACCTGATCCCGGAGTGGGTGGAGGAGATCCGGGTCATCGACATCGTTGGGCTCGACCGCCAGGCCGACGGCGGCACCCACGTTGCCTCCACCCTCGAGGTGGGTCATGTGAGCGTGGTCAAGACCGAGTCCAAGGGCAAGGCCAACAAGCGGATGAGGATCGAGCTCGACGACCTTGGTGGTCACTAGCGTCCCCTTCCAGCAAGCCAGCGAAAGGCAGACTATGAGCGTCATCGTCGGATATCTGTCGTCGGACCGGGGGAAGAAAGCGCTCGATCGGGGCATCGAGGAGGCCAAGCTCCGGAACACCGGTCTCATCGTGGTGCACTCGCTTCACGGCGTCGGCAAGGACGACGACGACGACGTGATCCAAAGCGATCGCGAACTCAATGATCTCGGAGACAGACTGAAGAACGAGGGGATCGAGTTCTCGGTCCATAACTACATTCGCGGTAACACGCCGGCTCAGGACATCGTCCTGGCCGCCCGCGAATTCGACGGTGAGCTGATCGTCATCGGCCTCCATCAGCGAACCTCGGCAGGGAAGTTCCTGCTCGGGTCGAATGCCCACGACATCCTCATGGACGCCCCCTGCCCCGTCCTCACGGTGCGGGTCGATTGAGGAGAGGCGAGCTTCTGCTCTCGAATCGGTGCTGAGTAGCCCCGCATCGGGGGCCTGGAACCGAATGTCGCTCGAGGCACCAGGTATCTAGTACCAAGTACCCGGAATGCTCGATTTCGTCCTCGGTCTCGTGCTCGCTGGGCTGCTGGTCAGAGGCTGGGCCCGTGGATTCGTGCGTGAGGCCCTCGATCTGGTGGGGCTCATTCTCGGGGTCTGGGTTGCCTTCAGGGTGAGCGGGCCGCTGGGTGATTTTCTGACCGATCGTTTCGGGGTGGCCCCCGAAGTCGCCGGAGTGGGGGCGGGGATAGTCCTCTTCGTGCTACTCGGGGTGTCGTTGAGCGTGGTCGCCCGATATCTCTCCAAGGTGATGAACCTCCCCGGGTTGACCCTGATCAATCGGGTTGGTGGCGCCGCGGTGGCAATGGGCTGGGGTGTGGTGATCGTCCTGGTCTTCATCAATCTCGCCGGGGTCCTTCCCTTGCCCGCAGGCTGGGATCAGGCAGTCGAAGACTCCGTCGTGGCCCAGGCAATTGCCGGGCCGGACGCATTGCCCCAACAGGCGTTCGAGTCGGTCGGCTCCAGCCAGGTGTTGGCTTCACTGACTGCCATCCAGTCCGTGCTCGGGTCGAGCCGAGCGGTGCCGGAGGGGAATGAGATCATCATCTTTCCTGGTGCTCGAGCCGACGAGATAAGACAGGTTCGAGACGAAGCCGCCGAGGTGATGGTTCGGATCAACGAGTACCGGGCCGGCCAGGGCCTGGGCGCCCTCACCTCCAGCGCGGTCTTCACCGAGGTGGCGGAGTCCCGGGCCACCGGCATGTACACCTCCGGGAGAATCTCCCGGGACACCCCGCCGGGGGGCAGCGTCCTCGACGACCTGGCCACGGCCGGGGTCAGGCCAGCGTCGGCGGGCGAGAACCTCGCCCTTGCCAGCAGTGCTCGGGCGGCCTTGGACGGCATGCTCGAGTCGCCAACGGCGACAGCCCAATTCAACGTCCCCGCCTACGACCGGGCCGGCGTCGCCGTCGTCGACGGCCCCACCGGGCGGCTGGTGGTAGTGGTGTTGGGAGGCTGAGGTTCACACCGTGGTCGGTGTGGGCTCGGGGGCAACCCGAGCCCTGGCGATGGCGACGAACCCGACACCGGCCAGAACCAGGGCGGC
>DATDPT010000173.1:0-2805 GCA_035292605.1 Acidimicrobiia bacterium | reverse complement strand
GACCCCGGGTGGCGATGCCAAGTCCCTTCCGGCGGGAGCCACTCCGATCGACTTCGCCTACTCGGTCCACACCGAGGTCGGGCACCGGTGTGTCGGGGCCAAAGTGAACGGCCGCCTGGTGCCGCTGTCGACACGTCTCCAGTCCGGGGACATCGTCGAGGTGCTTACCACCAAGGCCCCCGACGCGGGCCCCAGCCGGGACTGGCTGGGTTTCGCCGGCACCGGAAGGGCGAAATCGAAGATCAAGCAATGGTTCACCAAGGAGCGAAGGGATGAGGCGCTCTCCGATGGCAAGGAGATGATCCAAAGCCTGCTCAAGAAAGAGGCCGGTGACCTGACGGCGTCTGAGAAGGACAAGCACCTGGAGGCGATCGCCCAGGAGTTGGGTCTCCACGATCTCGAGTCGCTCCAGGTCGGGCTGGGCGAGGGCAACGTCTCGATCGACTCGGTGTCGGCCCGTCTCAACCGGATCCTCACGCCGGACACCGGGGACGAGCTGTTTCAACCGAGACGACGCCGCCCCCTGGACCAGGCCCAGGTCGTGGTCGAGGGCCAGGATGACATGCTGGTCCACCTCGCCCGATGCTGCTCGCCGGTGCCCGGTGATCCGATCGTGGGATACGTGACGGTGGGTAGGGGAGTGTCGGTCCATCGTGCCGACTGCACCAATGTCTCGTCTCTCAACGAGCGTCGGGAGCGGACGGTGGAAGTTGCCTGGCCGGCCGAGCACACCGGGGCATTCGTGGTTTGGATCCAGGTGGAGGCCCTGGATCGGACCCGGCTCCTCAAGGATGTCACCACGGTCGTCAGTGACACCGGCGGCAACATCACCGCATCGTCGACCCATTCGGGCGCGGACCGAGTAGCCGTCCTCAGGTACGAGGTCGAGCTCTCCGACCCCGGCCAGCTGCCCAAGCTCCTTACTGATCTGCGTGGGGTCGACGGGGTGTTCTCTGCCTTCCGGCTGGCGAACGATCCGGCGTCCTAGACGTGTTGATCGTTCGCGTGCCGGCCTGGCTGGCCGAGACCAATGCCTACATAGTGGCGAACGAGCCGGGCGGTCTTGCGGTGGTGGTGGACGCCCCTCCGGAACCGGAGAAGATCGGTGCCGTCGTTGCTGAACAGGGATTGGCGGTGGTGGGGATCTTGCTCACCCACGGCCACATCGACCACAGCGGTGGGAGCGGTGCGCTGGCGGCGTCAACCGGGGCCGCGGTCTATGTCAATCCCGATGATGACTTTCTCACCATGCACCCTTCTGAACAGCTCGCCGCCATGTTCGGGATGACTCCACCCGGCTCCTACGAGCTTCCCTCCCGTTTCGAGTCCTTGGCAGATGGGCAGCTCCTCGACCTGGCGGGTCTCAGCTTCGAGGTGCGTCACACTCCGGGCCACACCCCGGGGCACTGTTGTTTCCTACTGGCTCACCAGGAGACCTTGTTCTCTGGTGACCAGCTGTTCGCCGGGTCGATCGGACGCACCGATCTGCCGGGTGGGAGCATGCCCGATCTGATGAGATCGATGGCCGAGAAGATCACTGTGCTCCCCGGCGACACCCGGGTGCTTCCCGGTCACGGGCCGGAGACCACGATCCGGCGGGAAGTGGAGACGAACCCGTTCTTGGTTTGATTGCCGGCCGACTTTGGTCCGAGGCAGCTAGCCCCCCTCCCGGCTTCGCCGGCTCTCCCCCCAACGCTCACTTCGTTCACTGGGGGGAGAAATGCTCACTTCGTTCACTGGGGGGAGAAACGACGCTGGTCCGCCGTGGGCTACCGCCGCGTGTTTAGTCAGCCGTCCTAACCTCCCCACCTCATGAGCTTCCAACCGCCCAAGGGCACCGACGACATCGGCGCGCCCCAGTCGTCGGTGTGGCGGTCGGTCCTCGGCGACTGGGAAGACTGGTCGGCTCGTTATGGCTACCCGTTGGTGATGTCCCCGATCTTCGAAGCCACCGAGCTCTTCGAGCGTGGAGTGGGGGACACCAGCGAGGTCGTTACCAAGCAGATGTACACCTTCACCGACCGGCGCGGCCGGTCGCTCACCCTCCGGCCGGAGGGCACCGCCGGGGTGGTGAGGGCGTTTCTCGACTCGGGCGCCCTTGGTGCTTGGAAGGGCGCTTATTCGGGCCCAATGTTCCGATACGAGCGGCCCCAGGGTGGTCGGCGCCGCCAGTTCTGGCAGCTAGGTGTGGAGTACCTCGACGTCGAGGCGCCTCCGTCGGACGTCGAGGTGATCGAGCTCGGCTATCGCTTTCTCGGCGCAGTCGGTGTCCCCGGCCTCGAGGTACGGCTCAACTCCCTCGGGGACGGGGTGTGCCGTCCCGGATACGTCGAGGAGCTCCGTTCGTTCCTGCGGTCGCGATACAACGAGCTTTGCGAGGAGTCGAAGCCTCTGGTTGACACCAACCCCTTGCGGGTCCTCGACTGCAAGATCTGTGCCCCCAAGCTGAAGGATGCGCCGGCGATGGCAGACAGGCTCTGTGACAACTGCTCTGCCCACTTCAAGGAGGTGAAGGAGACCCTGACACGTCTCGACGTGCCTTTCGTTGAAGATCATCGATTGGTCCGCGGTCTCGACTACTACACCCGAACCGCCTTCGAGTACATAGCCCGCGACTTGGAGACGGCGCAGAACGCGGTAGGCGGAGGGGGACGCTACGACGGTTTGGCCGAGGCCTTGGGTGGCCGGCGGACTCCGGGTGTCGGCTTCGCATTGGGTGTGGACCGGATCATCCTCGCTACCGGTCGCGAACCTCGGCCCGAGATCGATGTATTCGTGGTGTCCGAGGTCCCTGCAGGCGATGCT
>DATDPT010000172.1:0-7795 GCA_035292605.1 Acidimicrobiia bacterium | reverse complement strand
CGTGATCGGCGTCGTCACGGCAGGCGGAGGGCTCGACATCCGATGAGCTTTGGCAGGGCGACGTCGGTCCATAGCTCGGACGGCCGGACCTGGACCGGGGCGATCGAGCCCGATTGGGACATATTCGAGAACGCAAACGGGGGCTACATGATGGCGATCGCTGCCCGGGCCATGTCGGGGGCCGCCGACGACCGGCTCCCGGTGAGCGTGACCGCTCATTTCACCCGGCCCGGCAAGGCGGGGCCGGTGTTCATCGCCACCGAAGTCGTCCGCGCCGGCCGCACCTTCTCCACCGTTCGAGCCGACCTCAGCTCGGATGCCGGCGTCGTCCTGGCAATGCTCGGAACATTTGCCGAGGCGGGCCGTTCCCCCGGTGACACCCTTCTCGTCGACTCCGAGATCCCCGACGTTCCCCCGCCGGATGACTGCGTCCCCGCGCTGCCGGCGGTCGACGGACCGCTCCCCCCACCCCTGATGGGCAAGGTCGAGGAGCGAATTCACCCCGATGATGCAGGAGCCTTGCTCGGCAAGCCCACAGGCCACCCCAGGATGCGGGGGTGGATTCGTCTCCGCGACGGGGAGGCGATGACCCCGTTTGCGCTCCTGCTGGTCGCAGACGCATTCCCGCCGGCGATCTTCAACACTTCCCTCCCGCTCGCCTGGACCCCCACACTGGAGATGACAACCCACGTCCGGGCCACCCAGGTTGAGGGTTGGCTCAGGTGTCAGTTCACCACCCGCTTCGTCAGTGGCGGTTTCCTCGAGGAAGACGGCGAGATCTGGGACGAGTCGGGACGCCTGGTTGCCCAGTCCCGTCAGATTGCCTTGATCCCGCGCTGATCCTCCCCCGTAATTGGGTTCCACAGGGGTCATATATGGCCCTCTAGCTCCCAATTACGAGGGGTCCATACGGCCCTCTGCGTCAATTGCGGGCCACCGCCTCCAGCTCGGCGAGCAACTCCGACTTCCGCACCGGATCGAGAAACGAGGCCTCAATCGAGTTGCGGGCCAGGGCGACGAGTTGGGAAGGGCCCAGGCCCAGGCCATCGGCCAGTTCTTGATAGTTGTCGCCCACGTAACCCCCGAAATAGGCCGGGTCGTCGGAGTTGACCGTCACCGTGATCCCGGCCTCTATGAGCCGGGGAAGCGGGTGATCCTCGATTCGATCCACGACCTTGAGGGCGACATTGGACAAAGGGCAGACGGTCAGGGCAACTCCCCCGGTGCGAAGCCGGCTCACCAACTCCGGGTCCTCCAGGCACCGCACTCCGTGATCGATCCGTTCCGCACCAAGCACGTCGAGGGCGCCCGTTATGTACTCCGGTGGTCCTTCTTCACCGGCATGCGCTACGGTCCGCAACCCGAGGTCTCGGGCCATCGCAAATGCCTCTTCGAACAACTCCGGCGGCCTTCCCCGCTCGGACGAATCGAGACCGACTGCAATCACCCCCTCGAGATGCGGCTCCGCATCCCGGAGCGTGGCGATGGCGTCGTCGCCGGAGAGGTGACGGAGGAAGCACAGGATCAGGTCAGCGGTGATACCGGTCTCACTCGTGGCGTCGGCGATCGCGGACCGGAAGGCTGGCATGAAAACCGGGAACCCAACGTCACGATGGGTGTGGGTCTGAGGATCGAAGAAGATCTCGGCATGACGCACCCCGTCTGCCGCCGCCCGTCGCAGATAGGCGGTCATCAGGTCGTAGAAGTCCGTCGGGGTTTGCAGGACCCCAGCCCCCTGGTAGTAGATGTCGAGAAACGATTGAAGGTCGGTGAATCGATAGGCCGCATGCACCGCGTCGACATCCTCGAATGGGAGCTGGTATCCGTTGCGGGCCGCCAGTTCGAGCAAGAGCTCGGGTTCCAGTGTCCCCTCGATGTGCACGTGGAGCTCGGTCTTGGGCAGCCGATTTATGAACGAGCGCAGGTCCATCGCCATCACCCCAGCGAGATGTCCTGGGGGCGGATCGGAACCCGGTTTAGTTGCCGACCGGTTGCCAACCGAATCGCGGCAGCCACCGCAGCGGTCGAGGAGATAGTGGGTGGCTCGCCGACCCCCTTGGCCCCGAAGGGGCCCCAGGATCCATCCTCCTCGATCAGGACCGCCTCGACGTCGGGAGCATCGAGGATCGTGGGCAACAGGTAGTCCGTGAAGTTGGGGTTGCGGACGACACCGTTCTCCAACACCAGCTCCTCCATGATCGCCAGGCCCACCCCCTGCATGATCCCGCCCTCTATCTGACCCCGGACCGAGCCCGGATTCAGGGCCTTGCCCACATCCTGGGCGGTGTCGACCCGGATCACCTTGATCATGCCCAGCTCGGGGTCGACATCGACCACGGCACGATGGCCGGCCACGGCGAAGTCGGCGTGAACAGCGCCCTGACCATCGGCGTCGGGGCCTTCGGTTGGTGGGTGGCGGAAAGTCACGGTCTCTTCCCAAAGCTCTCGGGTCAGTTCCTCCATCGGCACCACCAAGACCCCGGATCGCCACACTCCGTCATCGTTCAGGTCATCGCCGTGGTGTTGCTCGAGGATTCGCTTTCGCAACCGGCTCGACGCTTCCAACGCGGCGCCACCCGAGATCTGGGTCTGACGCGAGGCAGAGGTCGAACCCGCCGAATCGATCTTCGAGGTGTCGACATGCCGCACCTCGGCTTTCGAGACCCCCAGCCCGGCGCGGGCGAGCTGGGCCAGGACGGTGACGAGGCCCTGCCCGACCTCGATGGCCGCCGTCTCCACGATCGCCCCTTCAGAGGTGAGCCGGACCCGAGCCTGCGCAAAGTCATCGAAGCCCTCAGAGAAACCGAGGTTCTTGATCCCGATCGCGTAGCCAACACCCCTGACCACGTCCTGAGGCTCCGACGTGAGACCACTGCCACCAGGGAGAATCGACTGGTCGAGGTCGGGGAGCGGCATCGCCCGCAGGGTTTCGATCACTTCGGCGGTGGGGAGCGGGGTGGTGATCAATTGGCCGGTGGTTGGCATCTCGTCACCTGTCGCCAGGACGTTGCGTCTCCGCAACTCAAGGGGGTCCAAGTCCAGGGCCTCCGCCAGACGATCCATCTGGGCCTCGTAGGCGAAGCAGACCTGGACCGCGCCAAACCCCCTCATCGCCCCGCAAGGAGGGTTGTTGGTCCGGGTCCCAGCACCGTCCACCGACACCGAGTCACACCGGTAGGGCCCGACCGCGAAATAGCAGGCGTTGGCCAATACTGCGGACGTCGTCGAGGCATAAGCCCCGCCGTCGATCACGATTCTGGCCTCGACACGAAGCAGATGACCCTCATCATCGGCCGTGTGGCGGTACCACATGCGCGCCGGATGACGATGGACATGGCCAGCGAATGACTCGGAGCGGCGATAGACCATCTTCACCGGACGGCCGGTGTGTAGCGCAAGCATGCAGAGATGGATGTGCAGGTTGACGTCCTCGCGAGCGCCGAATGCACCGCCGATCCCGGTCGGGTGGGACCGAACCGCCTCGGGGAGAAGGCCAAGGCTGGCGACGATCTGGTCATGGTCGACATGGACGAACTGGCTGGTGGCGTAGAGGTCGACTCCCCCCTGACCGTCGGGGATGGCCAGGCCCGCCTCCGGTCCCAATGGGGCCTGGTCTTGCATCCCCACCTCGTAGAAGCCCTCGATGACCACCGGGCCCGACACCTCCTGATCGCCACGTCGGATTCGCATCCTGCGAAACACCTCGTCACGCAGGTCGGCCTCTTCGGGATCGGTCAGCGGCACCTGCTCCCGGTAGACGACCTCAACCGCCGCCGCGGCGAGACGCGCCGTGTCCGGATCCTCGGCGGCCACGACGGCGACCGGCTCTCCCCAGAAACTCACCCTGTCGCCGGCAAGGACGGGTTGATCGGGATGTTCCAGCCCGAACCAAGGCCGGCCGGGGACGTCGGAGGCGGTGAGAACCGCATGGACACCGCCGATGGAGAGGGCGGGAGCGAGATTGATCGATTCGATCGTGGCGCTGGCGTGTGGGCTCCGGACTGTTGCCCCCCACAGCATCCCCTCTGCCTCGAGATCCTGGGCATAGGCGAACTGGCCTTTGAGCTTGGCGATCCCATCGGGGCGAAGGGGGGACTCTCCGATGGTGCCCGCCACCAGAATCGCCCGACGGTGGGTGCGTGTCGTCATGAGGCGATCCCCGCCGAGAGCCCTTCGAGGGCGCGCATAATCGCCCCGTAGCCGGTGCATCTGCAGATGTTCCCGGCCAACGCCTCCTTGATCTCCTCATCGCTCGGGTGGGGGTTGCGTTCGAACAGGTCAACCGCAGCGACCACGATTCCCGGGGTGCAGAAGCCGCATTGGACCGCACCGGCCTCGTGCATTGCGGTTTGCACCGGATGCATCGGGGCGCCCGTGATGCCTTCGACCGTCACCACCACCGAGCCGTGAAGATCGCCGGCCATCACCAGACAGGAGCAGACCACTGCTCCGTCGAGCAGAACCGAGCACGACCCACATTCACCCTGCTCACAACCGCTCTTGGGCCCGAGGATGCCGAGCTCGTCCCGGAGCACGTCGAGGGCGCTCCCCGGGCTCATCACCCGCGCCGTCACCGGGCCGTCATTGAGGGTGAACTCTACGATCAACGCAGACACCGGTCGAGGAGGCGACGGGCCAGGACCCCGGCGGCGTGTCGGCGATACTCCTCGGTGGATCGGTGATCGGTGATCGGCCTCACCTCCTCGGAGACGAGACGGGCGAACTCGACCCGGTCGCTCGCTGAGGGCCGGGCGATCGAGCTGATCATCTCCTCGGCTTGCCGGGCCCGCATCGGAGTCGGGGCCACCGAGCCGAGGCCGACCTTGGTCACGCCCGCAAGGTCCCGGGTGACCACACAGCACACCGTGGCGATCACCATCGCGTTGCGAACGCCGATCTTGCCGAAGGCCTGTCGCTCGGGCATGGCTTCGGGAAGATGGATGGCGGTTATCAGCTCGCCGGCGAGAAGGGCGGTCTTCTTGACTCCGACGAAGAACTCGTGCCATGGAACCGTTCTGACCCCGCTGGGTGAGGCAAGCTCTATTGAGGCGTCGACTGCGGCGAGAAACGGAAGGCCGTCCCCGGCCGGGCTGGCGGTGCCCACATTGCCACCGAGGGTCCCTGCATTCCTGATCTGGGGAGAGCCCACGGTTCTCGCGGCCTGGGCCAGGGCTGTCGGGGCCTCTCGCTCGAGACGACTCCAGGTGACACCGGCCCCGATCCGGCTCGGCTCCCACTCGGCCAGCTCGCCGATCCGACGCAGGGCTACGACATTCTCGGGGCGGGCCTGCCCGAAGTTGACCTCGACCATGAGATCGGTCCCTCCCGCCAGGGCCAAAGCGCCTTCCGCCAACGCGGCCACCGCCTGGTCGACCGACGTCGGGTGCTGAACCTCCACCACCAGAAACTACCCGAGCAACGCCCGGGCAAGCTGGTTGTGCTCGGCGACCAGGGCACCGATCTCGACCCCGGCCAGTTGCCTGCCCTCGACCACGCGCCGCCCTCCGACCCAGGAATGGTCGACGCCGACCGGGGAGCACATCACCACCGCCGCCACGGGATCGTGAACGGCGCCGGCGAATTCGATCCGCTCGAAATCGATGGCGATGAAATCCGCCGCCATTCCCGGCGCCAAGCGCCCGATGTCGTCCCTTCCCAGTACCGCGGCGCCGCCCACCGTCGCCACCATCAGGGCGTCTCGCGCCGTCATTTGTGGCCCTTCGCCGACACCGGGGGAGACAGCGAGCCGATTCAACAACAGCGTCTGACGCACCTCAGCCAGCATGTTCGACGAGTCATTCGAGGCCGAGCCGTCCACCCCCAGGCCGACCCGCACCCCGGCCTCGAGGTATCCGGCCACCGGTGCCAACCCCGATGCCAGCCTCATGTTCGATGTGGGGCAATGGGCAACCCCGGTGCCGGCTCTGCCCATTCGGGTTATCTCGTCAGGGGCGACATGGACCGCATGGGCGTACCAGACGTCGGGACCGGACCATCCCAGGTCTTCCATGTGCTCCACAGGGCGTCGGGCAAAGCGGGTGACGCAGAACTCCTCCTCATCGGCGGTCTCGGCGAGATGGGTGTGCATGGTGACGTCCAGTTCCCGGGCCAGGTCCGCCGTCTCCCTCATCAAGTCGGTGGTGACCGTGAACGGTGAGCAAGGGGCGAGGACGACCCGAGTCGTGGCGCCTCGCTCGGGCTGGTGATAGGCGGCAACGGCCCGCTGGCAGTCCTCGAGAATCGAGTCCGCATCCTCGACGATCGTGTCCGGGGGCAGACCGCCTTCCGATTCACCGAGACTCATCGAACCCCGGGAGACGTGGAAACGGATCCCGACCGGCGCGGCGCCCTCGATTTGATCGTCGAGTTTCGACCCGTTGGGCCATAGGTATTGGTGATCGAAGACTGTGGTGCAACCGCTCAGCGCCAACTCGGCTAACCCGATCGTGGTGGCGACCCGAACATGGTCGGGAGTCATCCGGGCCCAAATCGGATAGAGGATGCGCAGCCAATGGAAGAGCCCGGCGTCCTGGGCTCCCGGCACCACCCGGGTCAGGGTCTGATAGAGGTGGTGATGGGTGTTGACCAGACCAGGGAGGACGATATGGCCGGAGAGGTCCACGGTCTCGTCTGCGTCGGCCGGCAGATCCGCGGTGGTGCCGACCGCCTCGATCCAGCCGTCACGGGCGAAGATGGCGCCGTCTTCGATCTCCGCTCCGTCCATGGTGACCAGGACGCGAGCGTGGCGGACCAGCAGTGTTCCCATCCTCACCACGCTACCGGCGGCCATAGAGTCGCCCCCACCATGACACTGCACGAAGACTCCTTGGCCAGCTGGGCCACCCGTCTCAGTCGGGTGGCCACCGAGGTGAACACCGAGTTCCCCGGGGAGCGCCCGGATCGTCAACCTGTCTCCACTGTCTACGGAGGAGCCCACCTTTTCGCTTCGACCACCGTGGGACGTCTCGGTGAGCTGGCCCAGGCCGCGCTGGACCGTTGGTTGCCCGATGCGGACCATCTGGTCGAGATCCTGGGTATCGAGCCCGGGCTGGGCGAGAAGGTCCACAACCAGGTCCGGGAGAAGCTGGCCACCGAGGCGGTGGAGGACTTCAGGCTCGACTTCGAGGACGGCTACGGCCATCGCCCCGACCACGAGGAGGACGATCATGCTCGTTCTTCTGCACAGGAGGTGGCAGCCGGGATGGCAAGCGGCTCGCTGTCCCCCTTCATCGGGATCCGGGTCAAGTCCCTGTCTGGTGAGCTCCAAGAACGGGCCCTCCGCACCCTCGACGTCTTTGTGACCACGCTGGCCGAGAGCTCGGGCGGGTTGCCCGAAGGCTTCGTGGTCACGCTGCCCAAGATCCAGCACACCGAGCAGGTGACGGTGCTGGCTGAGGCCCTGGACGAATTGGAGCGGGACCTGGGGCTAACCCAGATCCCGATCGAGTTGATGGTCGAGACACCGCAGACGGTGATCGGCCGCGACGGGACGAGCGGTGTCCGCAAGTTGGTCGAGGCCGGCGGGGGCCGGGTGAGAGGAGCGCATTTCGGGACCTACGACTACACCGCCTCGATGAGCATCACCGCCGCCTATCAGACCATGGACCACTCGGCGTGCGACTTCGCAAAGGACAACCTCCAGGTGAGCCTGGCCGGCACCGGGATCTGGCTCTCCGACGGGGCCACCAACGTGATGCCGGTGCCGATACATCGTGGCGACTCCCTGACCGCCGAACAGGATCGGGAGAACCTCGCCACGGTGCATCACGCCCTCGAGCTCCACTATGGGCATGTC
>DATDPT010000171.1:0-15624 GCA_035292605.1 Acidimicrobiia bacterium | reverse complement strand
CGGCCAAGCGGCAGAGACCAACGTGGCTGCTGGCGACCGGCGCCGTTGCCGCGATCGTCCTGCTCGTGATCGGCGTCGTGTCGGTGTTCGATGATCCGATCGCCGAGACGGTGGTGGCGATGACCGGCACCGATCTGGCGCCCGCCGCCGCAGGGGTGGCCTCGTTGCGCCCGACCCCTTCGGGTTGGTACATCCGCCTCGACGTCAGTGGGCTGCCCGCGGCGCCCGAGGGCACCTACTACCAAGGCTGGGTGTGGAACGATGACGAGGGCGTGAGCATCGGCACCTTCCACCTCCGGGATGGCGACGACGCGGTGGTGTTGTGGTCCGGAGTCGACGTGGCCGAGTACCCGGCGATCTCGGTGACCCTCGAGGACGAAGGGGCAGGGCCCGAGGCCTCGGAGCGGATCATGATGAAGGGTCGTTTCGAGGAGTTGTCGGAGGGCTGAGCGTCAGGCTTTGTCGAAGATCCGAGCCGCCAAATTGAAGATCACCGTGCCCACCACGCTGACAATCAACATCGAGGTGATCGGAATGAACACCCGGGTGTTCTCCCCCTGGTAACGGATGTCACCTGGCAGGTGGCCGAACCAGGAGAACAACGAGGGGAAGAAGCGGAGGACGACACCGACGAGGAGGATTGCTGCCCCGAGGACGATCAGGAGGTTGGAGACACGCACCGCTCAGTCCGGATGACGGAGGACGACCTTTCCGGTCTGCTCCCCGGAGTCGAGATAGGCCAAAGCCTGAGGTAGCTCGCCGAAGTCGAAGACCCGGCCCACTGGGGCCTGGGCCCGACCCGATCCGATCCATTCGGTGGCTCTGGCGAATTGGCCGTGGGTTCCCATGGACGATCCGATCATCTCCAATTGGCGGAAGAAGAGATGAGGGAAACTGAGCTCCATCTTGGGACCGCTGGTTGACCCACAGATCGCGATCCGGCCCCCAGGTTTGGCGGCCCGCATCGACTGACGCATCGTTGCCGGGCCCACAGTCTCGATCACGATGTCGGCCCCGCCTTGCCGGGTCATCTCAGCACCGAACTCGCCTGCGGAGTCGAAGCCTTCGACAGCTCCCTGTTCCACCGCCCAGGCGATCTTCTCTGGTGAGCGTGACGTGACGAAGACCTGGGCTCCCATCGCCAGAGCCAAATGGAGGGCGGCCGCCGAGACACCCCCACCCACACCTACCACCAGCACCGTCTCCCCGCGTCGCAGCCGCGCCCGCTCCAACATCCGCAGGGCCGTCTCCGAGACCAGCCCGAACGAGCCTGCCACTTCCCAGGACATGGCGGCCGGCTTACGCACTGCGTTGATGGTGGGGATCACGATCTTCTCGGTGAAGGTGCCCGGTCGGTGCTCACCGAGGATCTGGAACGACTCGCAGTAGACGATGTCGTCGTTGTGGCAGTGGACACATTGTCCACATGAGAACGAAGGGTCGATGATGATCTCGTTCCCGATCTCGAACCCGGCCGTTCCGTTGCCGATCGCATCGACCAGCCCGGCCGCGTCGGCGCCGCCGGTGTGGGGCAGGTGTTTGGGTGCCGGCAGGCCCCGGGACAGCCAGATGTCGAGATGGTTCAGGGCCGAATACTCGATCTTGATTCGCACCTGACCGGGCCCCGGCTCCGGTTCTTCCACCTCGTTGAGCTGGTAGGCGTCGGGTCCGTTGGTGTCGGTCAGCTGCCAGGCCTTCATCTAGTCGAGGGTAGCCTCGCGCCGCTGCTCGTAGAGGAGAGCCAATTGGCCGAGCCGATGCCCAATGACCGCCAGATCCACACCACGTCGGTGAAGGTGCGGTTCTACGAGCTCGACCCCTACGACCACGTCAACCACACCAACTACTTCTCGTATTTCGAGACGGCCCGCATCGAGTATCTGACCGATCTGGGGTGGGGTCTCGATTACCTCAAGGCCCAGGGCTGGCAACTGGTCGTGGTCGAGCTGCACGCTCGCTTTCTGGCCGCCGCCCGCTACGGGGAGGAGTTGACGATCCACACCTGGATCGAGGAAGCGGGGCGGGTCAGATCGAAATGGCGCCAGACCATGCTGCGCGGTGACGAGGAGGTGGCCCGGCTCACAGTCGACGCCGCGTTCACCGACCTCCAGGGCCATCCGCGCCGGATCCCCACCGAGTTCGTGGAGGGGATGAGACAGTTGCGGGGGGCAGAGTAAGGGCTTCGCTCCTTCCCCCTCTCCGTTCCCTCCTCTCCGTTCCCTCCTCCGTTCCCTCCTCCGTTCTGGCGCGGAGATATGGACCCATGGGCCCATATCTCCGCGCCAGAACGATTAGACCTAGGCGAGGAAGTCGGTCACCCAGACGTCGGCCGGGTGGGCCAGGATCTCCTCGAGGGTTCCGGCTTGCACGATGGTCCCCTCCCGCATCAGGGCCAGCCGGTCGGAGAGCAGCACCGCTTCCTCCCGGTCATGGGTGACCACCAGCCCGGTGACCTTCCGCCCCGTGAGCAGGGCCCGGGTATCCACCACCAGACGCTCTCGGAGGTGGCGGTCCAGCGAGCCCAGCGGCTCGTCGAGCATCACCAGCTTGGGACGGGGAGCCAAAGTCCGGGCGAGGGCGACGCGCTGCCGCTCCCCACCTGAGAGGTCGTCGATGCGACGACTCTCGAAGCCGCCAAGGCCGACCCAATCGAGGGCGGCACTCACCTCGGTGCCCACCAGGTCCGGATCAGTGCCGGTCATCCGCAGCCCGAACCCGACGTTGCCCGCAACATCGAGATGGGGAAATAGGGCAAAGCCCTGGAACATCAGCCCGAAACCGCGCTGATGGACCGGGATGTCGACCACGCTGACCCCGTCCCATTTGATGTCGCCACTGGCGACAGGCACCAAACCGGCGATGGCGCGGAGCAGGGTCGTCTTTCCCGAACCGGAGGGACCGAGGACGGCGACGATCTCCTCGTCCGCCACGGTGAGATCGGTGTCGTGGAGGATCACCTTGTCGTCGAGGCTGACGCCAAGCTGTTCGGTCGAGAGCATCAGAAGCGGCCGATCTCGCCCGCCCGGGCCCGATCGATCCACATCACGACTCCGGCGGTGACTGCGGCGAGGACCACAGAAAGCGCCATGGCCATCCCGAACGAGGTGGGGCCCGGTCGTGAGAGCAGCCTGAAGATCATCACCGGGACTGTGGCTGTGTTGGGCCGGGCGATGAACGAAGTCGCTCCGAACTCACCGAGCGAGACCACGAAGGCGAACCCGGCGCCGACCAGGGCGGCTCGGGCGACGACGGGCAGGTCGATCTCGCGCCATACCCGTCCCGGAGAAGCGCCGAGCACTGCTGCCGCCTCACGTATCTCGCCGGGTATCGAGCGCAGCGTGGGCACTGTCGATCGGACCACGAACGGGACCGCCACCAGGGCGTGGGCGATCGGGATCAGCCAGAAGCTGGCCCGGAGGTCCACCGGCCAACCCAGGGCGACGATGAAACCGAACCCGATCGTCACCGCCGACGTCCCAAGGGGAAGCATCAAGGTCAGGTCGAACCAGCGGGAGAGGCCGCCCTCACGGCCGGTGATCACCGCCGCTGCCATTAGGCCGATCGCGGTGGCCAAGAGCATGGCGATCACCGCAAACAGCATGCTGTTGCCTACCGAGGTGATCGGTATCCCCACCACCCGATCGGATTCGAGAAGGCCGCGGTAGGAACCGGTCCCGAGTGACCGGCCGACCAGCACCGCAAGCGGGATCGCCAGTGCGATGAGAGTGATGGTGACTGATCCGATCGCCAGGAACCGCATCGCTCCAACGGGGCGCACCCGGTCCTTGTCCGACCGCAACGCCCAGGTGGCGGTGTGCCGTTCCTGGAAGCGTGAGTAGGCGTAGAGGGCGCTGGTGACTCCTGCGAGCTGCACCATGGCGAGAACGGCTGCCAGCGGCAGGTCGAACAGGTCCACCGCCTGTCGATAGATCTCCACCTCGAGGGTGGCGAACTGGAAACCACCGAGGATGAGCACCACCCCGAACGAGGTGAAGGTGAAGAGGAACACGATGGATGCCGCGGCGGCGATGGCCGGGCGGAGCAGAGGAAGGGTGACCGTGCGAAACACCTTCCACTCACTGGCCCCCAGCACTCGAGCCGCGTCATGGAGGTTGGGGTCGAGGCGGCTCCACAGGGTGCCGACGGTTCTCACCACGACCGCGACGTTGAAGAAGACATGGGCCGCGAGGATGGCAACGATCGAGTCGCGCCAACCGAGGGCGACGAACGCGGTCCCGACGACCACGGTGGGCAGGACGAAGGGCACGGTGACCAGAGCGGTTGCCAACCGACGCCCCCGGAACTCGAAGTTGGAGACGGCCCAGGTCATCGGAGTCGCCACCAGCAGGGTCAGGGCTGTGGAGACACTGGCCTGCCAGAGAGTGAACCAGCCCACCTTGAGCAGTCTGGCCTCGACTCCGGTCGACCTTATGTCCAGCTCGGAAAGGCCGAGACTCAGGATCCGAACCAGCGGATAGACGAAGAAGTACCCGATGAAGAGGGCCGGGATCGCAGCTACCAGGACCCATCCCCATCTGACACGTCTCATCAGCCCTCCATGACCGAGACCCATTCGTCTATCCAGCGATCCCGGTTCTCGGCGATGATGGCCGGGTCGAGTTGCGCCGGCGATTCGGGAAGCGTGGTGTGCTCGGTGAACTCCGGCGGCAGGGTGGCATCCTGGTTGGCAGGGAACACGAACCAGGTGAGAGGGATCGTCTCCTGGAAGTCGACGGACAGCATGAAGTCGATCAACTGGCCGGCAGCCTCCGGATACGAAGTCCCGTCCAGGACGCCTGCATACTCCACCTGTCGATAGCACCCGGCCTCGATGACTCCGGTGGGGGCCTCGTCGATCGGCTCGGTGGCGAGGATGACCTCGGCCGGTGGCGACGAGGCGTAGGAGACGACCATCGCGCTCTCTCCTCCATAGGGGATGAAGTCGGCGAAGTAGGCGGTGTCCCAGTCGGGGACCACCCCGACTCCACCCGCTTTCAGATCGGCCCAGAAATCGAGCCAGCCCTCCTCGCCATACTCGGCAATGGTGGCGAGCATGAAGGCGAGCCCGGGGGAGGAGGTCGCCGGGTGCTCCACCGTGAGAGTGCCGGCGTAGGTCGGGTCACGAAGCTGGTCCAATGTGGTCGGAACCGGGGTGTCGGTTCTTTCGAACCACTCCTTGGCGTAGTTGATGCAGACATCGCCATAGTCGATCGGGGTCACCACGCCTTCTCCACCACGGACCAGGTCCTGGGGGACCTGACCGCTCAACCCGGACACGTAGTCGAGGAAGATCCCCTCGTCGAGGGCTCGGGAGAGGAAGGTGTCGTCGACTCCGAACATGACGTCGGCGAGCGGGTTGTCCTTGGAGAGAATGGCCTGGTTGACCATCGATCCGGCGTCGCTGCCGGCGATCACCTCCACCTCGGCCCCGGTGGCCTCGGTGAAGGCGGCGAAAGTTTGGTCCGTCACCTCGTTGGCGAAGGAGTCGTGAGCCAGGAGCCGGAGCGACTCCGGGGTTTCGAGTTGATCCTGATCACAGGCGGCGACCATTGAAACCAGGACCATGAAGAGCAGTGCCCTTCGCATCTCAATCAGCTCCTATCTGACTTGGGAGCGATGAGTGCGGGTATCTCCCTACGCCGGCATTATCCGGGTCAGGTTCTTCCGGTCGGGGTCTCCGCAGACCCCCTCTCAGCCCGGTCCCACCGAGCTCCCGTTTGTGGCTCTCATGATAACGAGGGGGCGAACCTCTCCGTTCGCTGGGGGGAGAAACCGAGGGTCGTTACCCTCGCCTGATGGCTTCTTCCACCGGCGCTTCGGGACAGCTGCGGGTGGCGGTCCTGGCACCCATCTCGTGGCGGGTCCCACCGCGTCATTACGGGCCGTGGGAGCAGTTCGTCTCGCTGCTCACCGAGGGTCTGGTCAGCCGGGGGGTCGATGTCACCTTGTTCGCCACCGCCGATTCGGTCACTGCAGCCCGCTTGGTGGGGACCGTGCCCACCGGTTACTCCGAGGACTCGAGTCTCGATCCAAAGGTGTGCGAGGGACTCCACATCTCCGCCGTCTTCGAGCGGGCCGCAGAGTTCGACCTGATCCACAACAGCTTCGATTTCATGCCGCTCACCTATAGCGGTCTGGTCGAGACCCCGGTGCTCACCACCATTCACGGCTTCTCTTCCGAGCGGATCGTGCCGGTCTATGAGAAGTACAACCAGCGTGGGCACTACGTGGCCATCAGCGAGTCGGACCGCCACCCAAGTCTCGAATATGTGGCCACCATCCATCACGGCATCGACATGGCCGCCTTCGAGGTGGACCTCGAAGGCGGCGACTACTTGCTGTTCTACGGGAGGATCCACCCCGAGAAGGGGACTACCGAGGCCATCGAGGTGGCTTCCCAGGCCGGTCTACCGCTGATCATCGCCGGGATCATCCAGGACCAGGACTACTTCGAC
The DNA here is from genome assembly GCA_035292605.1 of Acidimicrobiia bacterium. Lineage (GTDB taxonomy): Bacteria > Actinomycetota > Acidimicrobiia > Spongiisociales > ZC4RG35 > JALYNX01. The sequence goes on along the minus strand of DATDPT010000171.1, from coordinate 9,169 downwards.
CGGAAGGTGAGCCCTCATCTGGACGGGGACCGGGTCACCTATCTGGGCCCGGTGGGCCCCGACGTCCGTGGGGAGCTTCTCGGCGGAGCCCGGGCCCTGCTCCATCTCATCAGCTTCGAGGAGCCGTTCGGGTTCAGCGTGGTCGAGGCAATGGCCTGTGGGACCCCGGTGATCGCCTATCCGCGAGGGTCGATGCCCGAGATCATCCGTCACGGTGAGGGAGGCTTGCTGGTGGAGACGGTGGAGGAGGCTGTGGCCGCCGTCCACGCCTGCGCGGCCTTCGACCGGGCCCTGGTCCGCTCCTCGGTCGAGACCCGGTTCGACGCTGATCGGATGGTCGACGAATACCTGGCGGTCTATCACCAGGTGGTGACCGACCACGCCCGCCTCTGAATCAGCCTGTCGTCAGATGGGTGAGCAGGTCGTCCACCGGCACCAGTGCGATCCGGGCCCCGTAGTCCGAGAATCCATAGGGAAGAACCAAGTTCTTGCCGTGGATCATGCTGCCGCAGGAATAGACCACATTGGGCACATAACCGTCGCGCTCGTCCCCGGAAGGAACCAGGAGTGGGTCGTGGAGATGGCCGATCACCCGGCTGGGGTCGGTGGCGTCGAGGAGGATTGCACCAAGGGAATAGCGGCGGAGCGGCCCGACACCATGGGTGATCACGAGCCATCCCGCCTCGGTCTCCACCGGTGACCCGCAGTTGCCGAGTTGCATCAGCTCCCACGGCCGGCTGGGGACCTGGATCTTCTCCGCCTCTTGCCAGAGCCTTACATCGTCGGAGAGCATCAGGTAGTTGTTTTCGTTGTCCTGGCGGGACAATGCCGCAAAGCGACCGTCGATCATTCGTGGGAAGAGGGCGACGCCCTTGTTGCGGGCGCCGCTTCCCTGGAGCGTGGCGATGCGAAAGAAGACGAAGTCCGACGTCTCGATGAGCTGGGGCAGGATCTGAAAGCCGTCGAAGGCGGTGTAGGTGGCGTAGTACATGACCGACGCATCGTCCGAGACGAAGCGAACGAAGCGGGCATCCTCCATGCCCCGGCTCTCGGTGGGCCCGGCCGGGAAGATCACCCTCTCCGAGACCGGGTATCCCTCATCGAAGGTGAGGGCGTAGTTCGAGGAGGCCAGCCAGTGGATTGTTCTGGCGGTTTCGAATGCGATCGACCGGTCAACCCTCTGACTCAGGTCGGCCAGGGCTGCGTTGATCTGTTCCAGGGAGAATCGCTCTGGCAGCGGGTCGAGGACGAGTGCTGCGATCTCGTTGAGCACCCCCAACTCGGCGAGCTTGGCTCGGAAGAGATGTTTCTGGTAGTCCGCAGCTCGTCGAATACCCGTGGTCGTGAACCGGCTCAGCTCGTCGATGGTGATGTTGGCTTGGGCGTCGATGACTCCCGATCGGAACTCGATCGAGGACAGATGACCCTCCCCGATCGCTCGCAGGCTCATGATGAAACGCTGCTCCCCTGGGCCGAGACCGGTCTGGTCGGGCGCCGGCACCATCGAAGGGTTGCCCAGTGAGGCGGCCTCGATCGAGTATTCGTGTGTGAAATACGAGCCGATGAGTAACCGGCGCTCGAGCCCGAGACTTTCGGGGTCGTCCACATAATGGGCAACGGCGTCGAAATTGCGCTCGAGAGTGCCCTTCAGGCCGAAATGACGGTGCCCGAACTGGTCGAGGGTGGCTTCCAGGGTCGTCGTCACCTCGGCATCCGACATCGCCAGCACCCGCTTGATAACTCGGTGCGCCTGGGACTGACCGTCGAGGAATATCTGCTCACCCGGAAAGAACGGCTTGGCGATCACCCGACGGGGATCGGGGGCGAAACGGGCGCTCGCATGAGTGATGGGGATTGGGTTCATAGGGTGGGTCGCCTGGTTCTGATCGTCGCGTGGTGGGACAGCCACGGGAAGCACGCTCTGAGGGTAGGGCGTAGACAAACCCTGTCCACGGACCTTGGCGGGCTGTCTCGTCAGCCGACCAGTCTTGCCTGTTGGAGAGCGCTGAGGGCGGCGAGGGATGACTCTGCCCCCTGGTTCTGATTGGTGCCTTCCCGGGTCAGGCCGTCGCGGCCGCCCCCGGTGCGGGAGTCGTAGAGGATTGCCCCGGTGTCGTTGGCTCCCAGGAACCATCGTGCCGCCAGATCGACCCGGTCGCTCCATGAATCGTCACGGGTGAGGAACCAGGCCCGGGCGCAGGCATCCGCCATGGCTGCTGCCTCTATCGGTTGCTGATCGAAGCCGGGGCGGGGCTCACCCGAGGCCCACCCCCCTACCGGAGTGAAGCTGAAATGTCCGTCGCGGGTCTCGGTCGCGACCAGCCACTCGAGCAGGCGAAGGCCGCTGCCGACGAGACGATCGTTCGAAAGATGTTCCCCAGCTGCCAGAAGCGCCTCGGCGATGCGGGCATTGTCATAAGCCAGCCGATCTTCCGGCCACGGCCATTTGAGATCCTCCCTCGGCTGTATCCGTTCCGAGCCCTGCTCCAGGAGCCGGCGGGCGGCCCGGTTGTCGCCGGAGGAGGCGAGGACCTCGGCGGCGCCCAGCATCGCAAATGCGGTGGCCCGGATCGAGGGGGATTGGAACCCGGCATGAGCCTCGAAGAGCTCGCGACCCTCCCAGCGAATCCACGATGCGGGGCCCCGAAGAGCAGCCGATCCAACGGCCCAGATGGCCCGGCCCTGGGAATCATCCGGCCCCACGTCATCGATCCAGGATCCGTCCCGGTCTCGCCGGTTGTGGAACCCGCCGGCGGGCAGTTGAGCGTCTCTTAGGAATGCCAGATAGATCCCGGCGAGGTCGACCAGATCGTCCGATCGATTCGGTTCGCGACAAACCACGATGAGCGCCCTGGCATTGTCGTCGGTGCAGTAGCCGTGCTCGGTTCGAGGCGTTGTGTAACGGGCGTGCTCCCAGAGCCCTCGACCATCGGTCATCCTCCGTAGGTGATCGAAACACGGCTCGGGCAGGGATGCCGATCTCACCGATTCGGCCTGGAGGTCGGTATGGGGCATCGACTTGGACCGGGTCTTCAACCCACCCTTGCCAGAGAGTCTCGTAGGCCTGGTCGCTGCAGTTCCGACGCAAGAGTGGTCGCCATGGCGTCGTAGGAGCGGGCGACAACCGGCCAATACAGCGTCGAGCCCATGAGCCGGGCTCGGCCTGCCATTCGGGTGGTGGCCGTCGGGTTTTCAAGCATGCTGCGCGCTGCGGCGGACAATGCGGCCGCATCGGAGTGGGGGACGACGATGCCAGCGCCGCCGCTCAGCAACTCAACGGCGTGGGGGAAGGCGGTGGCGATGATCGGTTTGCCGGCTCCGATGGCTTCTACCAGCACCCCGGATGTCACCTGTTCTGTCGACTCATAGGGCAGGACGACGACATCCGCGCGCCGCACCGCCAGGGTGAGCTCGTCGATGTCGAGGTATCGCCCGTCGAACTCGACGATGTCCTCGAGGCCCAACTCCTGGACCCGGGCCACCAATCCGTTGAGATAGGTGTCACCTGAGGCGGCCTGGACCTTGGGATGGGTGGTGCCCAGGATGACGTAGCGGGGAAGCGGCTGGATGTCCTTCAGGGAGCCGAAGGCCTCGATGGCGGTCTCCAGGCCTTTACCGGGGCCGATCAGGCCCCAAGTGAGGAACACCGGGCGGTCCCCATCGGCCAACGAGGGCCCTCCAAGGGCGATCCTCGCCCCATGGGGGATGATCGTGATCTTCGACGGGTCGACTTCGTAGAGGTCAATCAGACGCTGGCCGGCAGTTTCGCTCATGACGACCGTTTGGCTCGCCAACCCCACGATCGCTTCAAGGATCGACTTCTGGCTAGGTGAGGGTCGGCTCAGGACTGTGTGAAGGGTGACGATGGACGGCACCTCGAGACTCTTGAGTAGATCGAGGACCTCAGCGCCATCGAGCCCGCCAAAGATCCCATACTCATGTTGCATCAGGGCGACGTCGAAGGTGTTGAGTGTCTCGACGGCGGCTCGAAGAGAGACGCGGTCGCCGTTGACGAGCGAATAGGTGACTTCGGGTGGGCTGTCCGTAGACGGAGAGTCGACGAGTCTCACGACACCAAGTCCCTGCGCTGTCCCGCGGTTCTGGGCGACGGCATTTCGCAAGGCGTAAGTGAAAGTGGCCAACCCACAGGACGTGGGCGGGTAGGTACTGACAAATCCGATGGTTGGAGGTGAGGCTTGAGTTGTCATAAATCCTCCGCTTGGAACTCTCTGGTGATGCCGTTCCAGTCACCTAAATGGCGGAGATGTGAGTTCATGTGAACTCCGCGTTACGACTTTGTGTCGGCGGCCTTGAACACTCATTCTATACCCGCCTTAGGGGTACCCCATACGTGGCCTCTGTCAGCCCAAGATGCCCCCTCCCGGCTTCGCCGGCTCTCCTCTTACGCTCACGTTCGTTCGCTGGGGGGAGAAACGAACAGGAGTGGAGCGACGTTTGGGGAGGTGGCCCGAAAGGCGGAGGGGTTCGCCGGGGAGAAACAGCTCAGCCGTTGTACGGCCCGAAGGCGAGCACGGTGTTGTGACCACCGAAGCCGAAGGAGTTGGAGAGGACCGCGCCTGGCTCCCAGTCCCGCAGCTCGCGCACGATGTCGGTCAGAAGGACCTCTGGGTCCTGGTTGGTGAGCCCGATGTTGGGCGGGAGCTCCCGGCGTCGGATTGCCTCCACGACGGCCACCGCCTCGATCGAGCCGGAAGCCCCCAGCGCGTGACCCGTGGTTCCTTTGATCGAGGACACCGCGGGTTGGCTGTCACCGAAGATGCGTTCGATGACGATTCCCTCCGTCCGGTCATTGAGCTCGGTCCCGGTGCCGTGTGCGTTGATGTACTTCACGTCGCTGGGCGTGAGACCAGAATCTTGAAGGGCGAGACGCATCGCCCGTTCCGCCCCGTCACCCGCGGGGTGGGGGGCGGTTATATGGTGGGCGTCGGCGGTGGAGGCGCCCCCAAGCACCTCGGCGAGGATGGTCGCCCCTCGCGCCTTTGCGTCTTCCTCCGCCTCCAGAACCAGGATCGCTGCGCCCTCACCCATTACGAACCCGTCTCGATCCACATCGAACGGTCTGGCAGTGCCTGAGAGCGAGAGGGCTCGGGCCGCTTTGAAACCTTCCGAGGCCGACTTGCGTGCCGCAGCCTCGGTACCTCCTACGACAGCAGCATCGGCGTATCCCCACTGGATCTGACGGAGGCCGTCGAGGACGGACTGAGCACCGGCGGCGCAGGCCACCGCCGGAGTCGTCACCTGGCCACCGAAGCCGTACTTGATGGAGATCGCGGCCGCGGCGGCGTTGGCCATCATCATCGGGATCAGAAACGGGGAAACGCGTGGCTCGGCTTCGTCCGAGTTGTGGATGAGGATCTCCAATGACTCCAAGCCGCCGATCCCGGTGGCCAGGGAAACCGTGACCCGGTTGGGCTCGACCGTGAGCGGGCCGGACTGCTCGAGTGCCTCGTGAGTAGCCATCATCGCGAACTGAGTGAACCGATCGAGACGCCGGTGCTCTCTCAGGGGGATCCAGGGCTCGGGGTCCCAGTCCTTCACCAGGTGGGGGCCGGACCCATCGGGAACGCGCTGCAAACCCTTCCAGAGGTCGTCTGTCCCGGTTCCGGGGGCGGCGACCGCACCGATGCCGGTCACCACCACTCGCCGTCTGTTCATGTCGACAATTCTGCCTCATCCCTCAACTTGGGAAAACGGATCGCTGCAATCTCCGCATTCCCTGCAGCCAGCGGTCTCAGAAGACGGCGTTCTCCAGGATGTCGGCCCCGCCTTTGACCGCCGAGATCAGCCCGTTGGCCAGCGGGAGGATCTGCTCACCATAGAAACGAGCGGTGATCACCTTCTCTGCGAGAAATTCGGGCTTGACCGCAGGGGGCGCACTCAGCGCGGCCAGGGCGGCCTTGCCCATCAGCCACCCACCGACCACCGTCCCGAATTGACGGAGATAGGGGGTGGCTCCCGCCAGGGCGGATTGGATGTCTCCGGACGCAAGACGTTCTCCCAGCCAGGTCGATGATTCGGCCAGGCCCCGGATGGCCCTGGAAAGCTCGTCGCCAAACCCTGCCAGCTCTGGGTGGTCGTTCATCTGGATCACGACCTCGGTCATCTCGGTGATCAAGGCGGTGACCACCGCCCCGTTCTCGAGGGGGAGCTTGCGCAATACGAGGTCGATGGCCTGGATCCCGTTGGTGCCCTCGTAGATCGGGGCGATCCTGGAGTCACGGAGATACTGGGCGGCCCCCGTCTCCTCGATGTACCCGGCGCCGCCGTGGACCTGGACCCCGAGCGAGGCCATTTCCACTCCGACATCGGTGCACCACGCCTTGACGATGGGGGTGAGCAGGGCAAGACGGCTCCCGGCCAACCGCCGCCGCTCCTCGGTTTCGCCGTGGAAGTGGTGATCCGCCTCGGCCGCGGTGACGTAGAGAAGAGATCGCATTGCCTCGACGTTGGCCTTCATGGTCAGCAGCATCCGCCTCACGTCGGGGTGCTCGATGATGGGAACGCTCTCGGTGTGGCTGGCCCCGATCGCCCGCCCCTGAATCCGATCCCTCGCATATCGCAGAGCACGCTGATAGGCCCGTTCCCCGATGGCGACCCCTTCCATGCCCACACCGACCCGGGCCGCGTTCATCATCGTGAACATGTTGCGCATCCCCTCGTTTGCCTCGCCCACCACCCATCCGAGGGCGCCTTCACCGGCGTCGCCGAGGGAGATCACACAGGTCGGTGAGGCGTGAATGCCCAACTTGTGCTCGAGCGACACGATCTTGAGATCGTTGCTTTGACCCGGGTTTCCCATGTCGTCTGGGATGAGTTTGGGAACCAGGAACATCGAGATTCCCCGAGTGCCGGCAGCGGCGTCCGGGAGGCGGGCGAGGACGAAATGGATGACGTTCTCGGTCAGGTCCTGGTCACCCCAGGTGATGAAGATCTTGGTTCCGAAGAGACGGTAGGTGCCGTCGCCTTGGGGCACCGCCCTGGTGCGCAGGGCACCCAGGTCGGACCCTGCTTCGGGCTCGGTGAGGTTCATGGTGCCGCTCCATTGGCCACGGACCAGCTTCTCGAGGTAGGTGCCTTGGAGCTCCTCGGATCCGTGGGTGCGGAGCGCCTCCACCGCCCCGTGGGTCAGGGTGGGGCAGAGTGAGAATGCCATGTTGGCCGTCTTGAACATCTCCTCGATGACGACTCCCACCGTGTAGGGAAGCCCACCTCCCCCCCACTCCTCCGGCATGTGGGCGGCGGCCCATCCCGCGTCCACGTACTTCCGGTATGCCTCCTTGAAGCCGTCCGGGGTTCGCACTGTCCCCTCCTCAGTCAGCACCGAGCCCTGGCGGTCACCGATCTGATTGAGCGGAGCCATCACCTCGGAGAAGAAACGGCCTGCCTCTTCGAGAATGGCGGCCACCGTTTCCGGGTCGGCGTGCTGGTACCCGTTGAGCTTCGACACCTCCTCGAGCCCGGCCACATGGTCCAGGATGAAGTTGATGTCGTCGAGACGCGGGACATAGTCGGACATGGCCTAAAGGCTAAACCCCCCTCCCGTAATTGGGATCAGGAGGTCCGTATTTGACCCCTGTACCTCCCAATTACGCGGGGGGTGGGGCGAGAACGGCCTCGACCAGATCTGGCAACACTTCTCCGATCCCGGCGTCGATCTTGGCGGTGGCAAGTAGATCGGCCTCGGTCTCACCGCGATTGACGATGACGATCGGAAGCGACCGGTGGGCGGCCCGGTACACCACGTCAGATGCCGGCCAGACCGCCACAGTGGATCCCACCACGAGCAGGGCATCCGCCACGGCAAGAAAGAACATGGCTTTGCGCAACTCCTGTTCAGGGAGCAACTCACCGAACATGATGGTTCTCGTCTTGAGCATTCCCCCACAATGGGGGCAGTTGGGGTCCACGTCTCCCGACTCGACCCGGGCCAGGACCTCCTCGGTGGGCCAGGTCCAGTCACAGTCGAGACAGTGGCTGTCCCTGACATTTCCGTGGAGCTCGGCCACCAAGTCGTCGGCGAGCCCGGTCCGATGATGCAGGCCGTCGACGTTCTGGGTCACCACGCCGGCGAGCCGACCAGCGTCGGCGAGCCGTTTGATGGCGCGATGACCCGGGTTGGGGTGCACGTTCGAACGGGCGCCCCACAGCTCACCGTCGAGGTGCATGCGCCACCCCCGCACCCGAAGCTCGGAGCTGGCCCGAAAGCGGTCGATGTGGAAATCCTCCGGATCCACCTTGGTCCACAACCCATCCGGGCCACGGAAATCGGGGATGCCGGACTCGGTGGAGATGCCGGCACCGGTGAACACCAGGATCTTCCCCGCCGGGCGGAGGACTTCGACTGCGCGCCCCATCTCGATCACGGGGCGATTATCGGCTCAGCTGGCGCCTACCGCTTCGCTTTAGGCTCCTGGCGATGACCGAGAAGCAGGACCCGGCCGAGCCCCAACCGGAGACGGAGATGATGACCCGGGGTTGGGATCCGGCCAAAGGCATGGGCTCGATGAAGACCCCTTTGTTCCAGACCTCGACCTTCACCTTCGAGACGGCGGCGGCAGCCAAGCGTGCTTTTGACGTCACCTATGGCGGGGAGGTGCCGGGCCCCGACGAGGAGGTCGGCTACATCTATACCCGGCTCGATCATCCCAATCTGGTGGTAGTCGAGGGCCGGCTGGCATTGTGGGATCAGGCTGACCAGGCATTGCTCTTCTCCAGCGGCATGTCGGCGATATTCACCACCCTTCTCACCCTGCTCCGTCCCGGTGACTTGATCCTCCATAGCTCGCCCCTGTACGGCGGCACCAATTCGCTTTTCGAGAACGTCATGGCGCCGATGGGGATCGAAGCGGTCTCGTTCGGTCCGGATGCCGTCGAGGCTGACCTGGACGCGCTGGTGGCAGGGCGCCGTCTCGGTGTTGTCTACGTCGAGTCGCCGGCCAACCCCACCAACGACATCTTCGACATCGGCATGGCGGCCAGGGTGGCCAGCAAGCATCAGTCCCCGACCGTGGTCGACAACACCTACCTCGGCCCGCTCGGCCAACAGCCTCATGCCCACGGCGCCGACCTGGTCGTGTACTCGGCCACCAAGTACTACGGGGGGCACAGCGACCTGGTTGCCGGGGTCGTCACCGGCCCCGTGTCCCTG
>DATDPT010000170.1:0-19167 GCA_035292605.1 Acidimicrobiia bacterium | reverse complement strand
ATGCCTTCTTCAAGGCTCTCCTCTTCCTCGGAGCCGGATCGGTGATCCACGCCATGAGCGACGAGCAGGACATGCGGAAGATGGGTGGGCTCTTCAAGAAGATGCCGACAACTGCGATCACCATGGGGATCGCGACCCTGGCCATCGCCGGGATCCCCCCGCTGGCCGGATTCTGGTCCAAGGACGAGATCCTGGCATCGGTCTATGCGCGTGGTGGATGGTTCTCGTTCCTCTGGATCATCGGTCTGGTGACCGCCCTGGTCACCGCCTTCTACATGACCCGACAATGGGTCCTGGTGTTCCTCGGTGATCCGCGCTGGGACGAGGACAAGCACCCACATGAATCCCCACGGGTGATGACCGTTCCCCTGATTGCTCTCGCGCTGCTGTCGGTGGTCGGAGGCCTGATCAACACCCCGTTCTTCACCACCCTCGAGCGTTTTCTCGATCCCAGCTTCGAGTTGGTGGACGTGCAGCTTCCACCTGAGGGTGGGCTGCTGGTGACGGTTCTCGCCGGGCTCTCGGTGCTCGCTGCGGTCGGCGGGATTGCAGTCGCCTTTGTCTCCTACCGAAGGCCCCGGGAGCGCTGGCTCGACTTCGAGCAGGGTTTCGGCCCGCTTTGGGGCACTTGGGAAGCGGCCTACCGGGTCGATGATCTCTACGGGGCGACATTGGTCGGACCGGGGAAGAAGGCGGCCGAGCTCGCCGCCTTCGGACTCGACCTGAAGGTCATCGATGGTGCGGTCAACGGCGTCGGCAGGCTGGTCCGCAACGCCGGTGCCTGGACCCGGACTCTGCAGACCGGTTACGTCCGCAATTACGGGGTCTTGTTCCTCGGAGGGGCGCTGATCATCGTGATCTGGCTGGTTGCGGGGGGCCTCTAATGATTCACCGGCCGACTGTTTCCTCCCCCAGGAGCGGCAGCTGTTTCTCCCCCCAGGAGCGGCAGCTGTTTCTCCCCCCAGGAGCGGCAGCGACGTTGGGGGGAGTGGCCCGAAGGGCCGAGGGGGGTGCTTGGGGGGAGTGGCCCGAAGGGCCGAAGGGGGTCCTTGGGGGAGGTGGCCCGAAGGGCCGGAGGGGGTTCGTAAGTACGGTTACCCCCCTCCTCGCCTCCGGCGGTACTCCCCCCAAACTCACTCCGTTCGAGGGGGGAGAAACATGCTGACTTCTTTGATCCTGCTTCCCGTTGCTGCCGCGGTGATCGTCGCCCTGGTCCCTTCCCGTCGTCGGGAGATGCACCTCCCACTCGGCATTTCCCTCTCCATCGCGCCCCTGGCCCTGGCCGGGTACCTGTTCTGGGTATTCGAGCCCGCCGCCGACTTCCAGTTCGTGGAGCGCGCGGTCTGGTACCAGCCATGGGGGATCAGCTGGTACCTGGGAGTGGACGGGATCTCGCTGCCGATGGTCCTCCTCACCGCGCTTCTGGTCCCGATCGCTCTCGGGGCATCGACCGCAATCACGGTGCGCACCAAGGAATTCGTGGTCTACACCCTGTTGCTCGAGGCGGGGATGATCGGTTCCTTCCTCGCCCTCGATCTGTTCCTGTTCTTCGTTTTCTTCGAGGCGATCCTGATTCCGATGTACTTCATCATCGGGATCTGGGGTGGAGAGCGAAGGGTCTACGCCGCGGTCAAGTTCCTCATCTACACCGCCTTCGGATCGGCCTTGATGCTGGCTGCCATCATCGCTCTCGCCTTCAACCACGCTTCCCAGTTCGGAGCGCCTTCCTTCGCTCTCGATGACCTGATGAATCTCGACCTGAGCTCCGGAGTGGAGACCTGGCTCTTTGCCGCCTTCGCCCTCGCCTTTGCGATCAAAGTGCCGTTGTTCCCGCTTCACACCTGGCTTCCCGACGCCCATGTCGAGGCCCCGACTGCGGGATCGGTTCTGTTGGCCGGTGTTCTCCTGAAGCTGGGGACCTACGGTCTCCTCCGATTCAACCTCGGTCTCTTCCCCGAGATCTCGGTCGACGCGGTGCAGATCATGGGGACTGTGGCAGTGATCGGGATCATCTACGGAGCGGTGGTGGCGATCGTCCAGCCCGATCTCAAGAGACTCGTGGCCTACTCATCGGTGAGCCATCTCGGCTTCATCGTCCTCGGCACTTTCGCCCTCACCTCGGGTGGTCTTCAAGGGGCTGTCATCCAGAACGTGAACCACGGTCTGACCACGGGAGCGCTGTTCCTGTTAGTGGGCATGATCTACGAGCGTCGCCACACCAAGCAAATCGCCGATTTCGGAGGCTTGCAGAAGGTAATGCCCCTCTGCGCCGGGTTCTTCCTGTTCATGGCCTTTGCCTCGATCGGGTTGCCAGGGCTGAACGGGTTCGTTGGTGAGTTCCTGGTCTTGATCGGGAGCTACGCCACCCTCCCGGTGCTCGCTGTGCTTGCCGCCTTTGGTGTCGTGCTGGCAGCCATCTACCTCCTCTGGGCCTACGAGCGGGTGTTCACCGGAGTGCCCGACAAGGAAGACAACCTGGCACTGAAGGACCTGTCGGTCAGGGAGATCTCCCTGTTGGCTCCGCTGGTGGTCCTGGTTCTGGTCATCGGCCTCTATCCGGCGATTTTGCTCGACAAGATCACACCGTCCACCGAAGCGGTCCTCGATCACATCGAGGCCACGACCAGCTTCGTCGCACCGCCGCCGGGACGGATCGGTGACGTGGTGGTGATGGAGCAGGCGACCGAATGATCGTCACTCCCGAGGTCTCCTGGATAGCGATCGCTCCCGACCTGGTCCTCGCCCTCGCAGCCGCCGCGGTGCTATTGGTCGAGGTGCAGTGGAAGCCGCCCAGCCGAATCCTCGGATACGTGACCGCGGCCGGCTTGGCCGCGGCGACTGGTTTCTCGGTGCTGCAGTGGATTCTGGTTGGAGACGCGGTTGCGGCCGGAGACGAGGCCACCCTTCTCGCCTTCTCCAACCTGATCACCATGGACGGTCTCGCCGTCTATGCCCGGGTCGCCCTCTTGATCGCAACCGGGCTCGGGTTGCTCGCCGGATGGCGGTTTGTCGAAGGTCTGGGACGCCGCGGCGCCGAGGGCCTGGCGCTGGTGCTGTTGGCCACGACCGGCTTTTCGATCATGGTCGCCTCCAACAACCTGGTGATGATGTTCCTCGGCCTCGAAGTCGGCTCGATAGCCCTCTATGTGCTGGCGGGGATGACGCGAGAGCGGGCGGAGTCCGACGAAGCGGCGATCAAGTATTTCCTGCTCGGATCGTTCGCCTCGGCACTGTTCATCTACGGGGTAGCTCTGATCTACGCCGGGACCGGGTTCTTCGCCATCCTCGACATCCGCCACTATTTCTCGGAATTCGTGGTGACCAGCCCGGCGGTCATCCACATCGGTCTCGGCCTGGTCATCGCCGGGCTCGGTTTCAAGATCTCGGCGGCTCCTTTCCACACGTGGGCCCCGGACGTCTATCAAGGGGCCCCGGCCGGCATTGTGGGCTACATGGCAGCGGTTGCCAAGATCGCCGGGTTCGTCGCCATCTCCCGGGTTCTGTTGGTGGCTCTCGGCGATCTCGAGGTGACCTGGCTCCCGGTGGTGGCCGGGGTTGCCGCGCTGTCGATGTTGGTCGGCGCGATCCTCGCTCTGGTACAAGGGGATGCTCGCCGGATGCTGGCCTACTCCGGTGTGGCCCACGCCGGGTTCATCATGACCGGGGTCGTCGGTGGCGCCACGGACGGGGTCCTGTTCTACCTGGCGATCTACTCGATACAGCTGGTTGGTGGCTTCGCCGTGGTCGCGGTGGTCAGCGGGTTCAGCGGGGCCAGGTCGTCGATCGACGAGTATCGGGGTCTGGCCCGGCGCAGCCCGGGGTTGGCCGCCTGTTTCGCGATCTTGTTGCTGGGCATGGCCGGTCTCCCCCTCACCTCGGGCTTCGTTGCGAAGTTCGGCGTGTTTTCGGACGCCTGGGCCAATGAATATCAATGGCTGGTGGTGGTGGCTGTGCTGGCGTCGGTGATCGCTTTGGCCTTCTACATTCGTCTCATCGTTGTGATGTACATGGACGAGGGCGAGGGCGAGAGATTTCTGGTGCAAGGCCCGGTACGGTGGGTGCTCGGCGTCGCTGTGTCGGCCACCGTGGCTTGGGGGATCTTCCCCGCTTCCCTCCTCGACCTGGCCGCGGATGCGTTACCGCTCTAGACCTCTGGCACTGGCGGCTCTCACCACTTCCTTCGTGCTGGGTCTCGGAGGCACCGCTCTCGCAGCCGAAATCTCCTCCTCCGACCTGGTCATCATCCGTGAGGGCGACTCGGTCGCCGACGACCTCTACGCCACCGGGTTGCGGGTTCTGATCGAGGGTGCGGTCGACGGCGACCTGGTCGCCTTCGCCGCTGAAGAGGTTGTGATCTCAGGCGAGGTCACCGGGAGCGTTCTTGCCATCGCACCGAAGGTCACGGTTGAGGGAACGGTTGGTGGGTCGCTTCGGGTGAGTGCCAGAGAGCTGGACGTGTCCGGGCAGGTCGGAAAGGACGTGGTGGCGGCGGTGCTCGGTGCCGAGTTTGGGCCGGATTCGAACGTCATCGGTGACATTGTGGTGTGGTCGTCCGACCTTACAACCGGTGGAGCGATCGGAGGGGACCTGGAAGGGACTCAGCGCCGGGCGGCATTGGAGGGCGAGGTGGGCGGCGATGTCAATGTGAGTGTCGGCAAGCTGATCATCACCGGACCGCTCTCGGTCGGTGGCGACCTCGATTACCGCTCGGCCTTTCAGGCATCCGGCTTGGAACAGGCGACGGCTGGTGGCGCCGTGGTTCACAAGACACCATTGCCTCCCAACATCAGGATTCGGGCTCTCGGCCTGCTCGCCCGGTTCCTTGCGGTTCTCGGTCTGACGGCGGCGGCCCTTCTGGTGGCATGGGGGTGGCCGGAGCGAACTGCCCGGGCGGGTGGACGCGGAGCGGCCAGGCCCTTCCAGGCCTATGGCCGCGGCGCTCTGATCGCGCTGACCCCGTTGTTCCTCACCGGGATAGCCGCGCTGGTGGTCGTTCTGGCTCCGGCGTCGGCCAGCCTTCCCTTGCTCGCCATCTTCGTTCCTTTGGTGGTAGTGACCGCCGGGATCATCCTCGTCGTGTCCCTGGTGGCAGGGGCCCCCGCGGTCATGGTCCTCGGCGGGCTACTTCCCGGTGAGCGAGGCATGTTCGGCGCTATCGCGGTGGGCTCGCTGCTGGCCGGGTTCATTTGGATGGTGCCACTGTTGGGCTGGATCGTCCCCCTGGTCATCCTGCCCTGGGGGCTCGGGGCGTGGCTGCTCTCCTTCAAGGTGGAGGATCGGCCTCAAGAAGACCAGATCGTAAGTGTTGACTTACCGTAAGTAGCAGCTTACAATTGGGTTGTGCTTGCCACCGACCAGTTCCATGCCTTGGGTGATGCCACCAGACGTGAGGTCATGGGAATCCTCCTCGAGCGGTCCCGGTCGGTCGGCGAGATCGCGGCCCGGCTCCCGGTGAGCCGGCCGGCGGTCTCACAGCACCTGAAGGTGCTGGAGAGCTCGGGTCTGGTGACTCACCGGGCCGAAGGGACCCGTCGCATCTACTCGACCTCCCCCTCCGGGCTGGCCGAGCTGCGACGGGCGATCGAACAGATGTGGGATGAGACGCTGGCCCGGTTCGCTGCGGCCGCAGAAGAGGAGAACTCATGAGCACAGAAACGATTCCGGCGGTACTGCGCGCGGTCGACGTGTCGATTGCTCCGGAGCGTGCTTTCGAAGTATTCACCCGCCGAATGGGTGATTGGTGGCCCCTGCGGACACACTCCATCGCCGAGGACCGGGCCGTCGGAGTCAGGTTCGAGGAGTGGGTAGGGGGCAAGGTGTTCGAGGTGGTCGACGACGGCACCGAGTGGGAATGGGCCGAGGTGCTGGCCTGGGAGCCGCCACATCGTTTGGTGCTGGCATGGCACCCGACCCCGGAGCCAATCGTCTCCACCGAGGTCGAGATCAGGTTCAACGCCGTCGAAGGCGGCACCAGGGTCGAGTTGGAGCATCGGGGTTGGGAACGTCTCGGCGAGCTCGGCATCACTGCCCGAATCGACTACGACCAAGGTTGGCTGCCCGTCCTCACCCTCTATCAGACCTTGGCCAACGGCTGAGCTGAGCCCGATTCACCAATAAGCCGGGTTTCGATTTCATGGGTGGGGGTAGGTCATATCAGACATCCACCCAGGAGGAGAAGTTGTTGTGCAGTCACGCGCCATGCACGTGTCAGGTTCTGGACGGCAGCCACTTCTGCAGCGAGAACTGTCGGACCAGTGTGAGCAGTGGCCCTTTTTGCGGTTGCGAGCACGCCGAGTGTGAGGCCAGCCCCGCAGGGTGAGACACGAGTTAGGAACCTCATGAACGTCCTCGGATTCAGGGGTGCGATCACAGACGAGGGGTCGGCTTCGAGCGAGGCTTGAAGCGTCACGACGGATAGAGACGCTGGCCAGAGCCCTGCTCGGCTCCACAACGTGGCCGGCTGCAATAACGTTGGCTCTGATGACCGCCCTGACCGACGTCTACCAGCGCCCGATTCGCGACTTGCGGATCTCGGTCACCGATCGCTGCAACTTCCGTTGCACCTACTGCATGCCCAAGGAGGTCTTCGGGAAGGACCACGAGTTCCTGCCTCGCGGTGATCTGCTCACCTTCGACGAGATGACGCTGATCGCCCGCACCTTCGTGGAGCGGGGCGTGGAGAAGATCAGGATCACCGGCGGCGAGCCCTTGCTGCGCAAGGGAATCGAGAAGCTGATCGGGATGATTCGATCTGTGGACGGGGTGCAGGATCTCACCCTGACCACCAATGCCTCCTTGTTGGTCAGAAAGGCTCAGGGTCTGGCTGCGGCCGGCCTGGACCGGGTCACGGTGAGTCTCGACGCCCTGGACGACTCCACCTTCCAGAAGATGAACGACGTCGGGTTCCCCGTGGGCGCGGTTTTGGAGGGGATCGCTGCCGCGGCTGAGGCCGGTCTGGGCCCGATCAAGGTCAACGCGGTGGTGCAGCGCGGTGTAAACGACCACGCGGTGCTCGAGTTGGCTCGTCACTTCAGAGGCAGCGATCACATCGTTCGCTTCATCGAGTACATGGACGTGGGGAGCACCAACGGCTGGCGTCTCGATGACGTGGTGCCCGCCGAGGAGATGATCTCTGCGATCAATCAGGTCTATCCCCTTGAGGCGGTCCCCCCCAACTACCCGGGCGAGGTGGCCAACCGGTTCCGCTATCTCGACGGTCAGGGCGAGGTGGGCGTCATCGCCTCGGTCACCCAGCCGTTCTGTGGGTCGTGCACCCGGGCCCGGATCTCCGCCGAAGGATCGCTCTATACCTGTTTGTTTGCGACTGCGGGGACCAACCTGCGCGATGTCGTTCGAAGCGGGGAGGATTTAGGGGCAATTGTCGATGCCGTTTGGTCGCAGCGGACTGACCGGTACTCCGAGATTCGGTCGTCACAGACGGTCAGCATCGGGTCGCGGGTCGAGATGAGCTACATCGGGGGGTAACCCACGCACGTGCAACGAGTTGCGATCGGTTGACTGGTTAACCCGAGAGGCGGCTTGATGGCATTAGATCGTGGAAGACTGGCAAAGATCGACCGGAAAGTGTTCGCCGACTTGGATCACACCGATAGTGTCCAAGCAGTCAAGGTTCCCGTGTCGGATGGGGTGTGGTCGACCTGGCGCCGGTACTGCGAATCGATGGGGCTGTCGATGGGAGAAGGAGTGGCCGGGCTCATTCTCGACGAGCTCGAGACCGTCGTTGAACGTCGACCTCAACCGTTCCGCAGCCTTTGCCGAACAGCTATCGCGACAGACAGCGGAAAGAGGCGCTCGGCTCGACACCCGAGAGAAGGAACTGGACACGCGCGCCGAGATACTGAAGAGGAAGGAGGCGCACCTAGCCGAGTGGGACCGTCGACTGCGCACGCTGCGACCGGCCGGCAGCCGCGTTCACGTCGAGGGAAAGGTGGGTCGGAACGACCCGGTGTCCGTGCGGCTCGGGCCTCAAGTACAAGCATTGTCACGGGCTGGGTGGGCGTTCGGGTTAGCCGGCGCCACGATCGACTTCAACGGCACGATCGGGATCTGGGTGTACGTTCCTCGGAGGGAGTTGACCAGCGGCGAGCACGTGGACCAGGTCCGAGATTCATGCCATCAAACTAGTTGGCTACTCGACGATGAAATGGGGATCGCCGCGGCAGAGTTCGGGTACTTCAGCGTAGAGATCGCCGTCTGTGGTTCTGAGTACAAATGGACCTCGACAATCTGCCAGAGAGCTGTAGATGTTCCCAGACCTTACCGTGGTGAGAAGGCGCTCTCCGTTGGTAGCCAAGTAGACGTCGAGGGTTTGGCCGCTCTCGTTGCGGATGGTGAGTTCGTCAGGAGCGGTATCACAGGCGGCCACACCCAGGGCTAGGACGAGGAGCAGTGCCACCGGTGCCATGATTCGAGAGTAAGTCATCGTCGCCGTCCTCGTCTGCTTTGGGCCTCTGGGGAATCATCGGCCATTGGCATATGAACCTTCACTGGCTAAACCGGTTGCAGTCGCACCACTTATCACATTGCCCCTTAGGTGCAGGTGTCCACGTTGACCTCGTCGAAGGTGACATTGGCTGTCGGGTTTGTCTTGTTGACATACAGCAGACGCACGGTGTACACGTCGGGCAGGAAGAAGGTGGCCGCTGATTCGATGTCCAGCGGGACCGGTTGAGTCTCTTGCCCTGTGTAGGTGTGCTCGTTGCTGCCCCACAGTGAGCCGTCCGACTCGTCGATCACCTCAAGTCTTGCAGTGATGCCCGCCGCACCGACTGTCGTCACTGCAATCGCGCACTCCCGTGAACCCCTTTCGACGGTCTGCTCGATGCCGTCGATCGGGTCTCCGGTACTGACCATCCGGAACGCATGATCCGAACCGTCGAGACCAGGGGAGACGATCAGGTATTGGGTACCCGAGTCACCGCTGCTCACAATGGACCAGCCGGATAGGTCGCCGGTCTCGAAGTCGAAGTTTGTCTCGGGCCCCACGGGGCGTCTCAGGGTCGCCTCGTCGAACTTGATTTCGATCAGCGAGCCGGTGGGGTGCTGGTTTATCAGCCTGAATGTCACCAGGTCGTTGTCGAATATGAGAAAGGAGAGCCGTAACGGCAGCCACGAGTCTGGCCCTGCGAGCGATACTTGGGCAGAGTCGAGGAGTGTTCCGTTTTGGGACCGTGCCTCGAATCGGCCTGTTCCCTGCCCGGCGACCCACACGTCGGCTTCCCACTGGCCGGGAGCGAGGTGCACCGTCTGTGTGAGGGCGTCGCCTTGGGTGTTTGACTGCATGTGCGCCGCATAGACGCCCTGATATCCGTCGGGTTCGACAGTCACCGAAGCCGCCACCCCGTCGAAGGTCCAGCCGGTCAGATCGCCTGTCTCGAATCCACCATTGAGGAGCGTGTCCGACACGATGAGTTCAGCGTTGTCGAATGCGATTCTGGCGTCCTCGGTGTTTCGTCCCGTCCATACCAGCTTCACGGTGACCGTGTCGTCGTTCGGGACGAATGTTGTAGTGAGCAGACGCCATTCTCCGGCACCGGGTGTCTCCCACTCTGTTTCGTGGGCGTCGATGAGGACCCCATCAGCGTCATAGACTTCGATCGCCGCCGAGCTTCGGAACCCCGCAACCTCGGATGCCCACACCGCGGCCCGGTAGGTGACACCGGGTGAAACCGCGACGTCCTGCTCAAAGCCAGCCGGCCACAGACCGCTGGAGTAGACCGACCCGGAGTATTCGCCGTCGAACGGCTCGAACCCGAAGTAGTCCGTTTCGTCGATCGCGTCGAACTCGGTACCGAGGCTGGTCTCGAATGTATCCCAGCCAGTGAGGTCGCCGGTTTCGAACCCAGGGTTCACCAAGAGGTTCGGGTTCAATGCAGGTTCCAGGCCTGCGCCGATGCTCACGGTCACCGCAGTGTCGCGATCCTGGTTGAGGTCGAGGTTGGTTACCGTCACGAGGGCGTACTCACAGCCGTCGCCGAGGTCCGCCTGCAAGGTCGTGGTCTCCAGGAAGAAGGTCCGGTCGACTTCGCCACACGGCTCGGGGTAGATCCCCATTGGGAGGATCTGGGCTACGAAAGCTCCAGGTTCCGCGGCGGTCACAGACACATCGACTCCATCCGCCGGTGTCGCAGGGATCAGCTCAAAGTACGTTGTTCCACCGCGGTAAAGATCGACGTTCTCAGAGAACGAGTCGGTGAATGTGGTTCGGGCCGGCCGATCGGCATCGAGTCCGATGGCCTGTAGTTGCGGGTTTCCCTCGGTGAGACCACCGTTGAGCTCATCTCTCCATACGGAGGCGTCTTCGTCTTGATACGACAGCGATGGATCGGAGGGATTGAGTAGATAGTTGGCCACTGCGAAGTCAGCGAGAGCGACACTCAAATCGCCGGCTAGCTCGTCGGTGATCGCATCCAGCGGACCGTTGGAGATCGAGATTCTCCCCCAGATCCTCCTGACGACATCCTCATCCGGCTCGGCAGGTGTCTCGCCGACATATTCTTCGAGCAGCTCGGGAAGGACGTATACGCCGTAGGCAACAACACCTGCGAAACCATCCCATGCATCCAAACGCTGCTCCGGAGCCTGGAGGTAGGTTCTGATTTGATCGGCATAAAAGTCCGGCTCGAGCGGAATCTGGCCCTGGGAGCGCAGTTCTTCGACCACCTTATGTGCTGCCCACTCGGCGGTGGCTTCCTGCCACCAGTTGAGTTCGCTCAACTGCCCAATGAATGTCGTAGCGTCGATGAACTCATACTGAAATACATGAAAGAGTTCGTGACGAGGTAGATAGCTGAACTCTTCGTCGTGCTTCAACTGGACGGGATCCAAGATAGGGAACGGTAAGGCAGCTCCGCGGTGAACGACGGCCACCTCAACGGGCGTGGATGGCGGGTCGTAATTCATTCCCAGGTACGTCTCCCATGACTCGATGAGAGACTGAGAGATCAAGTCCACGTCGTCAGGCACGTGGTTGCCGTTCATTTCGTCAGAAGCAGCGACGGTTTCGCTGAATCGTGTCACCCGATGAGAGTCGCCCCATCCGGGGAGACCACCGGGATCATCCATGCCCTCGACGGTGTAGTGGACCTGAGCGATGAGTTCCGACCCGCTGAAGACATCGTGACGGCATGTGAACACCTTGCCGAACCTGTCCCAACGGTTGCTGCTCGGACATTCAATCCAATAGTCGGGTTCCACCTGGAAGAGAAACGGCATGACTGTCAACGCAAACAGCGGTCCACCGGCGGCCGAAAGCGGTTCGGACTGTTTGAACGTGGCGGCGTCGATCAGCTCCTGCTGTGTATCAGGCTGCAGCTGATCCCACACGGACAAGAAATAGGCTGCGATCCCGGTGGCTTCGAAGTCGGACTCGACACCAGCATCGTACCTAGAGGGCAGAAGATCAGGATTGGTGATCGACCAGATGCCGTAGGTCGCAAAGTCGTCCACCGTTATGCGCCCGGCCTCGTAGTCTTCGATGACTCGATCCTCAGAGGGAAGCGAATTGTCCACCGTCACGTCGACCGAGGTGGAGGCTGACAGCTCTCCCGAAACATCGAGAGCTTCGACGCTCACCGTCGTCAAGCCATCAGCGGTGCTGGCTGTATCCCACAGGACGGTGGCGCTACCACCAGCAATCGGCTGCGAGTCTAGGAGCACACCGCCGACAAACACATCAACCGTACCCTCAGCATCGCTTGGGGTGACCGTGACATCAATCAATGTCTCCGAAAAGACGGTCTCGCCGGTGCCTGGAGATTCGATGACCACCTGCTCGGGGTCGATAGTCCCGTCCTCATCGGGCAGCTCCACCTCACATGCCGTGAGTATTTCCGCGGCACAAGTGTCGGAGCCGGATCCGCCATCGGCGGAGTCGGTTCCCGGCCCGCCCCGAAGTTCGTCGTTGCCAGACCCCCCGGTGAGCGTGTCGTCGCCTGCACCTCCCTCGATCACATCATTGCCGGAGCCGCCGTGGAGTTGATCGGCGCCATCATCGCCATGGATGATGTCGTTGCCCGACCCGCCGCTGATCGCATCATCACCGGCCCCCCCGTAGATGATGTCGTTGCCCGACCCGCCGCTGATCGCATCATCACCGGCTCCCCCATAGATGACATCGCCCCCACCTCCGCCATCGATTGTGTCATTACTCCCGAGTCCGCAGATCACATCGTTCCCCGAGGTTCCTACCAGCAAATCGTCACCTTCGGTCCCGATGATCGTGCAGTCGGGAGTCTGTCCGAGCACCGGCATTGGCATGGCCATCAACGATGCAACCAATGCCGTTACTACGAAGACAACTCTGCGTGGTCTTATCGTGCGCCCCATTACCGCTCCAGTCGACGGACCGAGAAACCCTATCCGAGAGCCCAGGACGGCGCCCATCGAGCCGTAGACGAAGTTCCGCGTCTCCAAGACGCGGTAGTGCTACGCGCGTTGTGCCTGATAGTGGCCACAAGATCTCTACATCTGCTGGACTCGGGTGCAGGAATCGAACCGACGACCTGGTTTACAGACCGATGTCGTGCCGACGCAGACGCAGGGCAGGGAGTCACAGAATGCCGCGGCCTCCAGTGGGAGCCATTCTGGCCCTCGGTGGCAGACCTCCGCGTTCCGCGGATGTTCCGCGGAAGGACGGATAATGGAAAGAGAAGGCGGACGGTAACGACAGGCGTGTGATTCGCGTTTGCCCAGGTCAGGGTAGGTTTTCAGCAACAACGCGAAACGACGAGAACTAGCCACCGAGATGAGCTACATCGGGGGCTGAGCCCTGAGGTTCCGCCGGTCCGACCTGTCGACTTCCCGATGCCACCCTGTACCCGGCCCAGATCAGGGTGACCGCGGCCAGCAACGAAACCGCAAAGGCGCTGCTCTCACCCAACGCCAGATCGGTGCCCCCCGATGCGGCGGCCAGCGTGCCGGCGAGAATCAGGAGGTTCCCCCAGACGATTCTTCGGTTCTTCTTCCAGAACCGAACGACGCTGACCAATGCCGATACGACCAGAATCGTGGTCCCGACGGCCCCACCGATGATCGCGAACAGCCGTGGTCCGAAACCGCTGGCGAACACGTCGTGGGGGAGACCCGAATCGGAAGGCAAACTGGCGAACGACACGGTGGCGGTGAGGGTGGTGGAGATGGCGGTGAACGCCCCGAGAGAGATCGCCGTCACATGACCGGACCGCTTCCCGACCGCCAGGAACATCGAGCCCAGGGCGAGGAACGGGGTGTTGAGGATCGCCCCGAACAGGTAGAACGTGCGGTATACAGGCCCGTTCCATCCAAAGCTGAGCCCGGTGAAGAGAGCCCAGGTGGCAACGGCAAACATCGTCATCCCGGTGCCGTAGGCGGCGATGTGCGGGCGGGGTCGTCTCCGATAGTCCAGCCAGAGGTCGAGGGCAAACACGGTCGCGGCCAGGGCGGCGAGAAGGGCGAGGGCGGAGTCCATCACATTGCCGGCCGGCTTCGCCCTTCGGCTACGAGGCCCCCCTCCCCGCCTTCGGCGGTACTCCCCCCAACGTCGCTTCGCTCCTGGGGGGAGAAACGACGCCGGTCGGCCGGATTACCGCGACGTGTCATCACCTGCATCGGCCGGCAATCATGGCCGGGTGAAAACCCTTGCGTCGGTGGCCTTGACCCGGCACAACTCGCCTGTCTTGTAGACCGGGCGCGGGCCGAGACGGGCCCGCACCCTGGCCCCGCCGTGCAAGGCCAGGGTCACCAACTGGTCATGCCCGAAGAACTCGCTTCCCGCCACAACCGCGTTTGGCGTCTCGCCAAGGGAGATCTGGAGGTTCTCGGGGCGGATGATCACCGACACCTTGCCGTCGAGGTCGGTGTCGAAGCCTCCTACCGGAGTGTCGACCCGACCGTTGCGGGCCACGGATTCGATGACGTCGGCGTCACCGAGGAACTCGGCAACCCAAGGGTCGGCCGGATTCGAGTAGAGCTCGGCCGGAGTGTCCGCCTGGAGGATCCTGCCGTCTTTCATCACCGCGACGATGTCAGAAGTGGCCAGAGCCTCCTCCTGATCGTGGGTCACGAAGACAGCCGTCGTCCGGGCCTCGGCGAGAATGGCGCGTAGCTCTCGCCGTACTCGATCTCGCAGACTGGCGTCGAGGTTGGAGAACGGCTCGTCGAGAAGGATCACCTCCGGTTCCGGGGCCAGGGCGCGGGCCAGGGCCACCCGTTGCTGCTGACCGCCGGAGAGCTCGTTTGGCATCCTGCCTTCCAGACCGGTGAGACCGACCAATTCGAGAACCGATGCCACCCGCCGGGTCCGGTCTCCCTTGGGCAAGCCGTAGGAGACATTCGAGGCCACGGTCATGTGTGGGAATAGGGCATAGTCCTGAAACACCATCCCCACGTTCCGTTTCTCGGGGGGGACGAAGACGTGGTCGTCGAGCACCTTGCGCCCGTGGATCTCGATAGATCCTCCTCCACTTTCGAAACCGGCAATGACTCTGAGCGCCGTTGTCTTGCCACATCCCGAGGGCCCGAGCAAGGTGACGACCCCACCTTCCCAGACGTCCAGGCTGAAATGATCCAGGGCAACGGCATCGCTATACGACTTGGTCAGGTCCCGAGCCCGGATTGCGAGGTGGTCAGTCGCCGAGGTCACGCGTCATCACCAGGAAGAGTGGCACGATCGAAACCACAAGGAGAACCAGGCCGGCAGCCGAGGCCCTGGTCAGAAACCCTTCAGAGGTCGAGCTCCAGATCCGGATGGCTAAGGTCTCGAAGCCATTGGGCCGCAGCAGGATCGTGGCCGGCAGTTCCTTCATTGCGCTCAGGAACACCAGGGCAGCCCCTGCTATCAGCCCGGGTGTGGCCAAGGGCAATGTGATGTGGAGCAAGGTGCTCACCGGGCCCCGCCCCAGGCCACGCGAGGCATCCTCGAGGTCGGGGCTGGCCCGTCTCAGCGAATCCTGGACCGCCCCGACGGCCTGGGGCAGGAAGAGCGCCACATAGATGATCAGCAGGAAGATCAGGGTCTGATAGAAGGGGCGGGCCCATTGCAGGGCGAATCCGACGGCGGCCACCCCGACAGTGATGTGGGGCAGGGCATACGTCCCCCACACGGCCGACTCCACCCATCCCGACAACCGTCCGGGTCGTCGGGTGGTCACCATGGCCACCGGAAACGCGGCCAGGGCGGTGATCAAGGCGGCCGCTACCGCCACACCCAGGGAACGAGCCGCCTCGGCGCCCAAGGTGGTCCCGACCAGTTGTCCGGCTTCGAGTCCGCGCCCAACCGAGGCAGCCATCACGAATAGGGGCATTCCCAGGGCAAACAGGGCATAGCTGCCGATGAGGGAGAGCGAAAGGCCGAGGCGCCATCCAGAGAGACCGATTAGGGGGCGGTCCCGCCGTGGCCTGCGGGAATAGAGCACGGCGCGGCCCCTGGTCCGGCGCTCGAGGAGCAGGATGACGATTGCCAGCGCCATCAGGATGAGCGACAGCGTGGCCGCGGGTCTGCGATCGATCTGACCTCGGTAAAGGGTGTAGATGGCTCTGGTGAAGGTGTCGTAACGGAGCAACGACACTGCGCCGAAGTCGGAAACCGTGTACAGGCCCACCAGCAGGGCTGAGGACACCAGGGCGGGACGGAGCTGGGGCAAGGTGACAGTCCTGAAGACCCTCCACCCGTCGGCACCCAGCCCGGTGGCCGCCTCCTCCGTGGCGGGGTCGATGGCGCGCAAACCCGGGATCACGGTGAGATGGACCATGGGAGCCGTGAAGATCGACAGGACCAGCCAGGCGCCGACGAAACCGTACGGCGTGGGAACCTCGAAGAGGACTCCGTTGGGCCCAGTGGCGGCAATCAAGCTCAACGCCGCCACGTACGACGGCACCACAAGGGGGAGGGCTGCCAGCGTCATCCATCCCCGGCGAAACGGCAGATCGACGCGGGTCGTGACCCATGATGTCGCCATACCGATCACCACCGCGGTCGTCGTGACGGCCCAAGTCAGGAGCATGGTGCTGACGAAGAGCTCGATCAGCCGCGCAGTTGGGATGGCGAGAACAGTCCCCTGACCGATCACCTGAATTGCGAGGCTGAGCGGGGGAATCAGCCCGGGGAGGAGGGCGACTCCGGCCGCCAACCACCACGCCCGGCTCGACCGATACCTGACCGGTCCGGTTCGGGTCTGGGGAATGGCGAGAGGGGCGGTCACCTCAGACCAGGCCGGCCTCCGCCACCAGGCGGGTGGCGAGGTCGAGGACAGTGGAGAGGTCACTCAGGTCTATTTCAGGCGAGTTGATCTCGGATAGGTGCGGAACTCCCGCAGGCGGGTCCACGTCTTCAATAAGGGGGTACTCGAGAGTGTCGGTGGCGAAAAACGATTGCGCCCCGCCCGACAGCAGATAATCGACAAACCGCTGGGCCGCTTCAGGCCGCGCTGTCTCCGACATGATTCCCACCCCGGCCGGCATGATCAGCGAGCCCACATCGCCGGCGGGGATGAAGTAGTTCTCGGCGTGCTCACCGAGCCCTTCGGCTCGCAGACGCAGCAGGTAGTAATGGTTCACCAGACCGCCGTCCAACTCCCCGTTGTCCGTCGCCTCGACGATGGGGGCATTGCTCTCGAAGTCGATCGGGTTGTTGGCGGCCAGCGCCTCCAGCCATTGGCGAGTGCCACCCTCACCCCGCTCGAGGATCATCGCGGCGACGAAGGCGAGGAAAGAAGCGTTGGTGGGTGCGATTCCAAGATGGTCGGCCCATGCCGGGTCGGTCAGGTCGTCGATGTCCTGGGGTAGGGCGATGTCAGCGTCGGTGTTGTAGATCACGACTCGTGCCCGGCCGGAGGTCCCGATCCAATGGTCATCGCGGTCACGGAACTGGGGGGGCACGCGATTGAGGGTGTCGTCGCTCAGGACCGTCATCATCGGCGCCACCGCCCCGAGAGAGGCCGGGTCCTGGGCAAAGAACACATCAGCCTCGGTTTCGTCCCCCTCGGCGATCAGGGTTGCCGCCAACTCGCTGGAGCCGCCGTAACGCACCTCCAGTTCGATCCCGGTCTCCTCGGTGAAACTCTCGAGAAGTGGTGCCACCAACTCCTCTCCGCGACCCGAGTAAACGACCAGTGGCTCGTTGGCCTCGGCGCTGCCCGATCCACATGCGGTGAGAACGAACAGGGTGATGAGTCCCAGAGCAATCGGGCGTTTCAAGCCACACTCCTGGCCAAAGATCGTTCGGTAGCTAACGATCCAATAAGGTATTAGCACTGCGGAGATAGTGCAAACGATGGTTCGGCACCCGCGGTGGGCGGATTGCTCCCGCGAGCCGAAACCACCAGATCCAGTGTGATCGGACTACCTAGTTCACCGGCTGGCCCAACAACATCGTGATTCGAGTGCCATCGCCGACTCCGAGCTCGAACCAGTCGGTAACGCTCGAAAGCACCGCGTGCTCCAGCGACTCGTCCCATCCCGGCGGTGGCCAGTGCGCCGGCCCCGGCTCCGCAACCAACTCCACCCGAAGCCGCGCCGACTCAGATGACAGCTCGCATCGGAGGGATGAGGACTGTCCGTCCGCTACCAGCACCGCGGCCGCTTCATTGACTGCCAGACGTGCCTCCTCCACCCGGTCATACCCGAGCCCGCTCAAACGCGCGGCATTGCCCGCGATCGTGCGCAACACACTGAGGGCCTCACGGCGCGCCGGGACCACCAGGGTGATCACGTCGGCTGACATTTTCCTATGATACGGGTACTGGTCCGTCCTCCGCCGTTGGCGGGAACCATCCCAGGAGAACCGCTGACGACCTCATCACCGCCAACCAACGGAGGCTACGAGTTGACGGTGGCGAGTCTCCCTCACCATGTCGCCACGATGCGGCTGTTCGTATCGGCGGTGGCCAGGGTCACGGGACTCGACGTGGAGACCGTCGACGACGCCAAGCTTGCCGTTTCTGAGTTGGCTACCGCGATCGTCGAGGCTGGAGAGGCCGAATACATCACCTTGCGGGCAACGCCAGTGGAGGGGCGCTTGACACTTGTCATAGGGCCGTGGCGTGAGGGTTTGGGGGAGAAGGAGGAATTCGGCGCACTGGAAATCGCCCAAGCCCTGTTTTCAGGGACCTCGGTGGGCGGGGGATTCGTGGTCCTGGCGATCGAACCTTCAGATAGCGATGGTTGAAAACGACGGGGCGAGACTGGCCGAACTCTTCGACGAGCGGGATCAACCTGACGCCAAGCGGGAGCTCGTGGAGATGTTTGACGGGCTGGCCCAACGTCTCGCCCGGCGATTTCGAGGCCGTGGGGTAGCCCTGGATGACCTGGTCCAGGTGGCGCGCTATGGCTTGCTCAAGGCGATCGACCGTTTCGATCCCGAACGCGAGGTGCTGTTCTCGACCTTCGCCGGACGCACCATCATCGGGGAGATAAAGCACTACTTCCGCGACCAGGCATGGTCGGTCAGAGTGCCTCGTTCCCTGCAGAACCTGTGGTTGGAGGTGTCGAGGGCCGTTGACGAGCTCACTCATGTCTTGGGCAGGTCTCCCAGCATTGTCGAGATAGCCGAGCAGCTCGAGGTTGACGAGGAGCAGGTCTTGGAAGCTCTGGACGCCGGGACCGCCTATACCGCGAGCTCACTCGACCGCACCGTGGGTGAAGACGGAGAGACCACAGTCGTTGACCACATCGGTGACATTGATCCGGCATTCGAGACGGCGGCACTCCGTGGGGCGCTAGCGGTGCACCTTCGGGCCCTTCCCGAACGGGAGCGAACGGTCCTCCACCTTCGTTTCTTCGACGGCAGGACCCAAGCCGAGATCGCCAAGGAGATAGGGGTCTCACAAGTCCATGTCTCACGGATCCTGAGCCGGACCTTGGAGGAGCTGCGAGCAGGGCTGGGCACCGCGAACCAGGAAATCTCCGAGGAAGGCCGGGGGCCGTGACGCCCGGCGCCCTCGTGCCAGCGATCCGGATGATTGGCTCGAGGCTCACCAAGCCGGGTGTTTAGGCATCGCGCCTGTTGGGTAGTCAACAATAAAACAGCGAGGCAGAGCCCAGGAGAACCCGGGATCACCGAAGGTGAGGCGTTAATTTGGCATCCATGGCCGTCTTAGGCTCCCTTATCAGGCGCCAAGCAGATGTGAACGAAATGCGTCTAGTCCTAAAACCCGATGAGCGTGCACCAGC